>DDCX01000012.1:27520-28172 GCA_002336475.1 Flavobacteriales bacterium UBA1995
TCATTGAATCCATCCGCATGAAGACGGGCCACAAGTGCACTTCCAATGAACCCAGCGGCCCCTGTAATGGTAATCATGGTGCGAAGGTACCTTCGCGCCCCACGCTATGAAATACGTTTACGTCACCCGCCGCGCCCGATTCAATGCTGCCCACAAACTGTGGAACGACGATTGGTCCCAGGAGCGGAACCTCGAGATCTTCGGGAAATGTGCCAATCCCAATTGGCACGGCCACAACTACGAAATGCACGTTACCATCAAAGGTGTGCCTGCAGCAGAAACCGGCTATTGTATGGACCTCAAGGATTTGCGGGACATCATCAAGGAGCATGTAGAGGAGCCTTTGGATCACCGCAACCTGAACTTGGATGTGCCCTGGATGAAGGGTGTCCTCACTTCTACAGAGAATTTGATCATGGCGATTTGGGAGCAATTGGAGGAGCCCATCAATCAAACAGGCTGCAAGCTGCACCACATCCGTTTGTATGAAACGGAAAACAACTACGCGGACTACTACGGAGGCGAGTAAGGCGCTCCCCGGGCGTACCTTGCAGGCCATGCCGTTGTACCGAAGAGAGGACATTTATGACGAGCGCGCCATTGGAGACATGGCGGCGCATTACCGGGCCATATTGACCGCCACAGGTGAAGA
>DDCX01000144.1:0-568 GCA_002336475.1 Flavobacteriales bacterium UBA1995
GACCAAGTGTAAGTGGTGAACGTGTTGGTTGTGCTCAGTGAAGCGGGTGTGAAAGCACCCGGGCATAGGTGACCAGATTGGATGATGTCCACGTCTGGTTGTGGCGATATGTTCACCGTAAACAAGGCCACCTCTTGGAGGTTACACAGTGAAGACACCACGGTCACCACAGCTGGCCCGCTGAAGTCGTTCCATTGAATCTCTACTTGATTGGACCCTTGACCATCGACCACACTTCCTGCAGTAGCGGGGTTGATGGACCACGTCAATTCCTCTCCGTTCAGGGCGGCGGAGGTGGAGAGGATGTAGTCTTCCAATTGGTTGGCGCAGCCCGTGTAGTGGTCCAAGGCGGTGGGTGCAGCAGGCAGAAGAGGTTCAAAGTCCAACAGGCCTGAAGCGGTGCAATACGGCGCTGATGTCGAGTATGCATTGACGGTCACTTGGTGCAAGGGGGCGCCCACCGTCCAGGTAATGATGGAGCTGTTTCCAACTGAGGTGGATGCGGTGCCTCCCGTGACGTTCCAGTAGTAGCTCACGCCGGGGGTGGGGGAGTCGATGGAGTAGAGCA
>DDCX01000144.1:587-10516 GCA_002336475.1 Flavobacteriales bacterium UBA1995
ACAGTTGTGGTGGAAATGGGGCCGTTGCAAAATGCGCTGGGGTTGTTGGGTGTGGCGGTGATGGTGTAGGTGCCCGTGCTGGCAAAAGTCACGTTCAATGAGGCACCCGAAGTCGAAGAAGCAGCTGGAGGGTTGACGGTCCAGGTCACGTTTGCGTCATTGACTTCATAGGTCACTGTTTGCCCTTCGCAGGCTTGGGTCGGTGCCGAGGTGAAGAGCAGTTCAGGGAGGATTTCCACGGTCAAATCGCCTTCTCCTGAGCAGTCCAAAGCGTCATGGCCTTGGAGCCCTCCAAGGAAGGGGCTTTGGTATGTCACATGGATGGTTCCCACACCGTTGGGGCCCCAAACGATTGAAATCTGGTGGCCATTGGGGGTGGCAGAAACGGCGCCAGTGACGGTCCAATCGTACACCACGTCCATCCATTTGGGAACGGTGTATATGGCGGCTTCTCCGGGACACACCACTTGTGGACCTGAGACCAAAGCCGAGGAAGAAATGATGGGCACTTGAACGCTGGTGGGCTGGTCACAGATGTCTGCGCAACCAGAAATGACCAGGCTCACATTGCCATGAGGCCCTTGGCCCCATTCCAAGCAGATTTCAGCGGAGTTTTGACCGTCAAAATCCACATTGTCGCCATTGGCGTCGGTCACGGTCCAGAGGTAGGTGGCGCCGGTGCAGCCGGAGTTGGTCCAGTAGCATGCGCTGTCGCCTTCGCACAGGGTAGAAATGCATTCAATGTCGGGGCCTTTTTCATCTAGAACCTCAATGTCCATGGCGTAGGTGTCTTGACAACAGCAAACGGTATCTCCTGCCGCATTGAGCAGCGGGGTGGTGACCGTCAATATGACGGTGTGGGTTCCTGGAGTTAAGTACGTGTGCAAGGGGTTGACGGCGTTGGATTGGTTGCCATCACCAAAATCCCAGAAGTGCGCTGCGCCGGGGGTAGACGTGCTGGTAAATTGAACACCTGTTTGCAAGCAAACTGGGGACGGGCCAGTAAACGCTGCAGTTGGACTTTCACCGATCACCACACATTGTTGCAATACTTGCGTTCCACCTGGGCCTGTAATGGTTACCGCTATGCTGCCTGACCCAGCCGCCCCCCATTGCACCTCCACGCTGGCGGGATCTTGGAGCGGGCCCAACACTGTGCCTCCACCAATGGTCCAATCGTAGGAGTTTTGACTGGAGTAGGGGGCCAATACTGTTGTGATGGCACCGCTGCATACATAGACACAGTTGGTGTCCGGGGCTTGGTTGGGATTGTCGGGGTCCAGCCCTCCTGCATTGGGCTCGAGTATGATGGTCGAACAGTCTCCTTTGTCCGTTCCGCATTCAACGTCGATGGTCACATGGGCGGTGCAGAAGAACTCTCCAGATTGGAGGGTGTACACAAATTCGAAACTGCCGCAACAGGACGATCCGTCAGCTTGGCCGGTGTAGAATATCTCGCCGGTACCTTGTTCAAAGTCAAAACATGGCGGGAGGCCTTCGATAAAGACAAAGGCGTCAACGCCGATGAAGTCGTTGTCGAGCAGGTTCTCTGTGAAGGATGGGAGTTCTGCTTCTTGGATGACATAATGGTCATCTACGGCGAGGAGTACATCTGGGTCGCAGATGCTATTGGAGCCTTGAGAAAACGCAGGTCCGGCGATTCCGAGCAAGACAATGAGGAGAGATGTGATCTGGTGCATTCCTCCAATGAACTGAAAATCAATCGTTAAATGATGACGATCGTCATCAAATCTGATGATTGTTGCCTTGGAACGTTCTACACGAGAAGCCCTGTCACACTGGTGGCGGGGTTGGGTTCTTGCCCCTTCTGCTCCAGCCAATGCCAAAGTACAAGGAGACCTTGCGCACGCGCGGCCCGCGGTTCAGTACTTAACGGTGACCGTTCCTGTGATGGGCCGCTTCCCGGGCTCTGGACGGATCACGAAGTAGTAGTCGCCGGCCGGCACGGGCTGGCCGTTGAATTTTCCGGTCCAAGCGGTGGTGCCAGGTGCGGATTCGAACATGACTTGCCCCCACCGGTTGACCACGGTCACTTTACTGAGCGGGAAAAACTCCAGCCCACCGACGACCCACACATCGTTGATGCCGTCTCCATTGGGGGTGATGCCTTCGGCGATGAACAGGCAATCTTCATTGGATTCGACCTCTACGGTTTGTGAGAGCGTACACCCGATGTTGTCGGTGACCACGACGTCATAGGTATCGGCATTCAGGCCAATGGCTGTTGCAGCTGCTTGTCCATCGGGATCGTTCCAGAGGTAACTGATGGGGGTGTTTCCACCGGTCACCGCGACCGTAGCCGTGCCGTCTTCGGCTTCCCAGCAAGATACCGGGGTGCTGAACGTGGTGAGTTCCATATCGGTGACGATGTCGGCTCCGATTTCGAAGCTGCTGTCTACTTCACAACCGAGATCATCGAACCCCGATAGGAAGTAGTCTCCTTCGGCGAGGGAGTCTTGAACCCAAGCGTCACCGAGGATGACCCAACCTACATTGCCAGATCCTCCAGACAGTGAGATTTGGAATGAGCCATCGTTCATGCCAGTGCAGGTGATGTTCTCTGTAACAATGGTGAACTCCAAGGGCTCTGAGGTGGGGACGTTCATTGACACGGAATCCACACATCCATTTTCGTCGCTCACAAAGACGGTTTGTTCACCCGCACAGAGGGATTGGAAATCCAAAAGAGTGGCTCCCGTTGAATCACTGATGGAGTTCAAGTGATACGAGAGTGTTCCTGTTCCTCCTGTTGCAGTGAAATCGGCCACACCCGTGCATTCCCCGTTGCAGTCAATGCCGGTTAATGCCAACAGGGTCAAGCTGACAGGGTCTGGCTCGGGAACTTCAGCCAATGTTGTATCCGTACATCCGTTGTCATCGATGACAATGAGTTCTACAGTGCCTCCGCCGGTGAAGGGCAGCGTGTCGGGAAGGGCAG
Organism: Flavobacteriales bacterium UBA1995; assembly: GCA_002336475.1. Lineage (GTDB taxonomy): Bacteria > Bacteroidota > Bacteroidia > Flavobacteriales_D > Sanyastnellaceae > UBA8752. The sequence goes on from DDCX01000144.1 coordinate 3,547, forward strand.
GCAGTACAAAGGGACTGGCGAGAGAGAGGTCTCCTGTTCCACCGGTAGCATTCACGGCGATCATCCCATCCCCATCGCCATGGCAAGTGACGGGCGTGATGGCCGTGAAAGTTTGGATGGGCAAAGGTTCTGAGATGTCCACATTCCAAGGGGTGGACAAGCAGCCCAATGCATCTTGGAGGACCAATTGGTAGTTACCGCTTTCCACCTGGAAACAGGAGTCGTTTCCACTGATGGGCTCAGGAATGACTGTGGTTGTCAGCATTCCTGTTCCTCCGAGAACCTCTTGAATGCAGATGTTGCCTGCCGTTTCGTTGCAGGGGGCATCGTTGGCGGTAAAGTTGGCTTCAAAAGGCGCGGGCCCATCGACATTGAGGGTGTCATTGAGAATACAGCCGCCACCGTCGGTCATGGTGTGCACATAGGTGCCTTGACACAATGCAGTTGGATCCGCGGCGGTGCCGTCCGCATTGGCAAACGTGACGGTCCAGCCTGCCCCACTGGTGATGTTGGTGGTCACGGTACCATCGCACTGGTCGGGACAGATTTCAGGGGTCGTTGTGTGGCCGATGATGGGTTCATCCCAGATGAGTGCACCTTCACAAACGCTGGCCCCCGACCCTGTCCACGTCCAGTCGACTTGATGTGTGCCTGGTGCATCGAAGCAGAGTTGGACGACGGTGCCCAGATCGCCTTGGGGGAGATTGTTGTCGCCGTTGAACTCCAATTGAATGAAGTCCGCCCCAGAGGCCAAGACAGTATATTCTGAACCTGCGGCGAATGTGGCGGTATCTCCAGTGGTGGAGACCTCCAGAATCTGGAGGTTGACTCCAGAGTTGTTCTCGAAAGACAGACTGGCACAGCAAGAAGAATCCGAGAGAAGGGCCCCTGTGATATCACAATCGCAAGCCTCGAGGGTCAGCTCAAGTGGTTCGGATTGATTGAAGCAGCCAAAGCCATTGCTGGCAATGACATGGTAGACTCCGGACTGGTCGACTTCGAGACAAGGCAGGAGGCCACCTGAGACAGCGGCGCTGTTGAGGTACCACTGATGCGAGCTGAATTCAGCAGGACTGCACAAGGTGTCGGGCAGGCAGTTCTCGTAGCATCCGGAGGGCACACTGCAGAGGTCCGGTAAAGGGTGAATTTCGAAAGCGTTGCTGTGGGTGCAGCCATTGGCGTCGATCCCTATGGCAGTGTATACACCGGCTTGTGAGGTGGTGACTGCGGTCCCTGTATTGCCATTGCTCCAGTAGTAGTCGACCGCTGGATCAGCGGGCGTAACAGTCAAGACGACATCTGATGCAGCGCAGGGAGGCATGTCGGAGGCCACCAGGTTGAATTCAGGGCTGGAGGCCCATTCGAATTCGTGGAGGTTGGAGGTGTGTGCGCAGTTTTCTTCATCCGTCACCACAGCTTGAATATCAAGTTGCATGCCTGGAACCCCCGATACAGTCAGCGTTTCCGTGGCGCTGTAGAAGGAGCCGTCTACATACCATTCGTAGGCGATGTAGTTGCCCGTGACTTCGAAGGTGGCCTCGCCAGCATCGCACAAAATGGCCGGGCCGACGATGGTGGGCATTGGATCGGGCCTCACCTGCACCCGCACCTTCCTTGATTCGATGGAGCATCCTTCAGGATCGGTTGCGAAGACGTAGAATTTACCCGCTTCTGCAAGGAGGTCGGGTCCGGTTGCTCCCGGTATTTCCTCTCCTTGGTCGAACCACTGGTGGCTGACGAAGAGCGGGTCGGACTCGAGTAGGACTTCACCTGGGTCGGCGCAGAGCACGACATCGTCAATCCCTTCTAAGGGGTCTGGTGGCAGTGGATTGACCAACATGGACACCGTGGTGGATTGCGGGCATCCATGCATGTCATAACCTGTGGCAGTGATGGCAGCGCCTGTGGGTATGGAGGAGAAGGTGTGAAGGACGGTGTCACCCACGAAACCCACGCCATCTGGAATGGCCCATTCATAAGACACTGCGCCCGGGGTCTGTGCCACATGCGTGGAAGGGCTTTCTAAGCAAATGGGCAGGCCCAATGTGACATCTGTGATGGCATCGAACGTCAGATTGAGGGTTGTGCTGTACTCGACCTCGCAGCCATTCAGGGAGGTGGCTGTGAGGGTGATGGTATGCAGTCCTGTATCGGCAAAGGTGTGCAGTGGGTTGGGGTCGACCGAGGTGTTGCCATCTCCAAAATCCCAAGACCATCCAATGATTTCATTGTCTTCTCCGGGGATGTCGAGGAAAGTGGTGGTCTCTTGGAACTGAATGGTGGTGCATCCGAGTCGGTCTGTATCAAAACGGGCAGCCATGGGAATGCAGACATGCAGTTCTTCTCCGAACAAACAAGTTTCGCCCGGTGTGGTGCTCGGGACATTGCCGAAGGCGGTGACCTCGTAGCACCCTGCCTCGTCATACATGTGCGTGGGTCCGGCCGACCCTCCGCTGCCATCGCCGAAATACCAGGTGATGTCCGTACAATCGGTGCAGCCCGTGGTGACCGTGATGGTGTTGCACGAGCGCGTGAGCCCGGCGGTAAGCCCAGAAGCGGAATCACAGGTTTCTCCGCCGCCGCCACCGCCGCCGCCTGAGCAATCGCTTTCCATGGTCTGTGTGGTAGAGGATTGACAGCCCGTTGTGGTGTTCGTTGTGGTGACGGAGAGCGTGGACGGCGCCCCTGTGAGGGCATAGAAAAAAGAGCTGTTTGCTTCTCCGTTGGACCAGTCGTAGCTCCAATCTGCATTGGCCGGAGCACAGATAAAAATGTCGTCCACCGGTCCTGCACAGATGGGGAGGTTGGCGGATGAATTGATGCTGACGGCAGGTGCAGGGGAGGGCTCCATGGCGTAATGGGCTGTCCCTTCGCATCCATAAATGTCGGTGACCGTCACACTGTAATCGAATACTGAGAGGTCACCTATAGACGCTTCCGTGCTGACCGTATCCACCGCGTTGACTGTGGAGTCGTTTTCAATGAAGTAGTCCGGCAGGGTCCAGACATATGAGACAAAGGCGGGAGCGGTTGACAGCGCCGCTGGAACGTATGCGCCGTTGCAGAGGTGTCCCGTTTGGACGATGTCTAGGTCTGGTGTTCCATGGACGAGCAAGTTAAAGTTGGCCTCAGTCGTCAGTTCACATACCTCTGAGACCAGTCCGATGGTCACGTTGCCATCGAAGTCATTCCACTGAACAACAACAGTGTCGGTGCCTTGACCCTCCACCACGCTTCCGGCAATGGAAGGTTCGATGGTCCACTCAATGTACCCTTCATTGAGCGGGGAGTTGAGGGCGGCAAACAAGGTGTCCAAGGTGTTGGCGCAGGCCTCATCGTGGTCCAAACCTAAGGGTGTGCTGGGGATCCAAGGTGTAAAATCCAACGTGCTGGTTGCCGAGCAGAAAGGGGCATCCTCCATGGCGGTCGTGACGTTCACGGAGTGGTTCGCTGCCGCAAGGTCCCAATTCAACAGGATATTGGTGCTTGTGGAGGTGGATGGGGTTGCGCCTGTCGCTGACCAGGCGTGGGTGAATCCGGGTGGAGTGGTATCAACGGCATACAGGAGGTCCACGCCGGCACATTCTTCGATGGGCCCCAATACGGTAATGTTGGGCACTTCCTCGATGACGATGGTGGCGGTGACATCTGTGTTGCAGAATTGAAGGGGATTGTTCGCCGTGGCGGTGACGAGGTGCGGGCCAACGTCAGCGAAATTGACGGCAAAGTCTACTCCGCTGGCGGTCCCGGGTTGGTTTGGAGCGACGGACCAGGTCACGGCTGCAGAACTGGCCGAGAAAACCGTGGAAACGTCGATGCACCCGAGTTCGGGTGCCGATGTCAAATCCAATGCAGGACGGATGTCCACGCTGAGGGCGGCGGATCCAGAGCAGTCAGGGAAGTTGTGTTCCGTGAGGGATCCGAGGAAGGGGCTCTGGTATGTAACGGAAACATTGCCCGTTCCGGCAGCACCCCAAACGACGGCTATGCTGTTGCCATCTGGCTCGGATGAAAGGGCGCCCGTGACGTTCCATTGGTAGACGACGTCCATCCATTTGGGAACGGAATACACGGCAAGACTCCCCTCACACGCGACATCCGGTCCGGTGACCGCGCCGTTGGAGGAGATGATGGGCACCTGCACGGCGGTGGGTTCTGGACAGGGAGCGCCACAACCGGTGATGAGCAGGGAGACGTTTCCATGCGGGCCATTGCCCCATTGGAGGCAGATTTCCGGGGTGCCTTGACCTTCGAATGCCATGGGGTTGCCCGCTGCGTCTGTGGCGGTCCAGGTGTAGTTTGCACCAGCACACCCGTCTGTTGTCCAATAACAGGCGCTGTCGCCCTCGCATAAGGTCGAGATGCACTCGATGGAGGGGCCGATTGTGTTGAGCACTTCGATTTCTTGGAAGATGGAATCGGTGCAGGTGCAGATGATTTCTCCATCATCGCCATAAAGGGGGGAGGATACCGTCAGCAAGGCCGTGTAGATCCCGGGTGAACCGTACTCATGCAGTGGGCTCACCGCGCCGGAGGTGGCGCCATCGCCGAATTGCCAGAAATGGTCTGACCCGACCGTGGCATTGCTGGTGAATTGAACCGGGCTTCCAAGGCATGAGGTGTTGGGCGCGGAGAAGGCCGCCGTGGGTGCATTGCCGATGTCGACGCATTGCTGCAAAACATTGGTGCCACCGGGTCCGGTCATTTCCACGAGGATGATGCCTTCGCCGGGAGTGTCCCACTGCACCTCCACATTCGCGGGGTTGGAGAGGGTGTTGATGACTGACCCCCCGTCGATGGTCCACGTGTACTCCAGTTGGTCGTTGAACGGGGCGATTACCGTGGTGATGGCGCCTCCGCAGACGGGCACGCACTCGGCACTTTGGTTTTCTGCGGCGATGGCGAGGTCGATGAGGCTGCAATCCTGAGGTTGGTCGCATTCCACCGTGATGGTGATGGTGCTCTCCAGCAGGCATTCTCCAAACGTCCCGCCATATGCCCAGACAGAATAGGCGATTTCATAGGTGCCGCAGCAATCTGTTGTGTCATTGTTGGAACCGTACAATGCGGATTCGATGTCGCCATATTCCCATTCGAAACAAGGCGGCACTTGCACAAAATTGTACTCGTAATTGATGGTCGAATTGTCCACCACCTGGGGCAGTGAATCATTGAAATACGGATAGATGATCAGGGACCCGAGGTCGTCCACATGAACGGTCTCTGCATCGGGCACCAGAACGACTCCTTGCGGCAATTCGGGACAGTCAGTCTGTGCAAAGGCGGTGCTGCTCAGAAGCAGGATGGCCAGAAGGAATCGGCAGTTTGGCATTAGAATGTTTGGAAATCCAAGCTACAAACGACGCGATTGGACATACCGTTGCGCGCTTCATGTTTTGAACCTGTGTGTCATCAAGCGTTGCCCCTGATGCTCCAGCCAATGCCAAAGTGCAAGGAGACATTGCGCACGCGCGGCCCAAAGGGGGTGCCACCCAAGGCGGGGCCGTCTTTCTTCAGGCTCAATGCGCTGCCTGAAATCCGGGCTTGGAAGAAGGTGGATTTGCCCAGAGGTGCACGTGCATAGGCTTGACCGCCCAGATCCCAGGTGTTTAAATCGTCTTCAAGGCTGCTCGAGGTGTCGGATACCCGCTGCCATTTCTCGGCCTTGAGCATCCGCCCCAGGTAGGGTCCAAAGCCCACTTGGTATTCCCCGAGGTTGATGTCCAAGAGGATGGGGATGTCGATATAGTTCATCCTCAGTTCAATGGTCGTGGTGCCGACCTCAGGATCGCCTCCACGACGGCTTCCTTTTTCTGCGTAATGCATTTCCAAGCGAACGCCCCAGTAATTGTTGGGGTTGCGGATGTCAATGAAGGCCCCGCCTGAAAGGCCCAACTTGTTGAACCCGGTAAAGTCGTCGCCTTGTACCTGTGAGGCATTGAGTCCTGCTACGGGTCCGCCGTCAAAGCGAAGGACTTGGGCACAGAGCCCTGTAGCGAACACCAATGCCAGGATGAGTGCAGCACCTCTCATGGTGCCCAAGGGAGGTCGAGACAGTTCAATACATCGCCATTGGCGTTGGTCAACAGCGCCAAAACGTGGCTGTTTTCCATGACCCATTCTGGATTCCAAACAAAGGTGTAATCCGCTTGAACGGTGCTTCCCGCTTCAGGGTTTGTGGCCACCACCAAGCCATCGGCACCGTTGAGGCTGCCGCGCAACAGGTGGTTGTGTTCGAAATCGGGAATGACTTCAGGATCGTTGCCATAGTCCAATTGGGCCGCGATGAGGTTGTTTTCGCTGATGAGCAAGGACAGTCTGACATCTCCGTCAATGGCATCGGCAAAAGTGGTGTGGACGTGAAGGTGGACATTCTCAGTGACGCTGGGGTCTTGAATCGCAGCACCCTGCAAATGAGCGGAGGGGGCAAGGGCGAGTTCTGTATTGACGGTGCTGGTCCAATTGCTTGGTGGTACCACGGCACCCGGACCGCCACGGCGGTTCACACGGCCCATGGGGTTGGCCTGAACGTCGAGCTGGGACCAGAAGTAGTTGGATTCTGGGTTGGTCCAGTCCGTGTCAAAAGGGGCATTGCTGACAGAGGCCAGGGAGCCGGCGTGGATGGCCAGCAAGTGAATCAGACCGTCGTGTTCTTCGGCGAGTTGAGTGGCGAGTTCGCCAGCAGGGGGACAGTTGCCGCATTGGTGGGCGGTAAAATCTTCGAGCAAGACGTGCTGAGGTCCTGTGGTCATCGGCTCGAACTCGGGTGCAGGGGCTTCACCATTGTAATTGATGGTGAGGGGAATGATGGGGTCCTCGATCTTGTCACAACCGATGATGAGAAGGGCGCTTGCAGCCAAAAAGGGAGTGAACCGTGTAAAGATGTGGGTCATCAGAAACTGCTTGTAAAGGTGATTTCGAAACCGTTGGACGCAGGCACTGCTCGGCAGACGCCACCAATGCAGAAGAT
>DDCX01000108.1:0-25714 GCA_002336475.1 Flavobacteriales bacterium UBA1995
AGAAGCACCCGCTGCTGAAGAAGGTGGTGAAGAGAAAGAAGGCTGATTCTTCTGCGGACACAAACTCATTGGAAGCCACCTTCGGGTGGCTTCTTCATTTAAAGACAATCCCGAAATTCGATCTATGGCGGCAACAGATGACATGTTTGAATTGGGGCGCACCCTGAAGCCTCACGGTCTGAAAGGAGAAGTGGCCATCAAGTTGGACGTCGATGTCCCCAAGCACTATGCCTCTCTGGACATGGTATGGGTGGAGCGTCAAGGCACACTTGTCCCCTACAGCATCAACTCCATCTCCATTCGTCCCAAAACCACCGTCGTGCAATTTGACGGGGTAGACGATGTGGATGCGGCTGCGGCCTTGTCAGGCCACAGGCTGCTGCTTCCTGTCGCTGCTTTGCCTCAGCTCACGGGCTTGCAGTTCTATTACCACGAAGTGGTTGGTTTTGCCTTGATCGACCAACGATACGGACCTTTGGGTGCCATTGCCACTGTCATGGAGCTCCCAGGCAATCCGCTGTTCAAAACAGCACTCCATGGGAACGATGGGTTTTTCCCTATAAAGGACGAGACCTTGGTTTCTGTGGACAGGGACACAAAGACCATCACGGTGAACATGCCAGAAGGACTTCCCGAACTGTACTTCTCCTGACGCGGGACGTCAGTAGATTCCTCTTCAGCGGTGAGAAACCGTGAAAGCCACTTGAACAAGCAGCAGCCGTTGGGCATGGGACACATTCTAAAACTGTCCCCTGCACTTGGTGAAGAAGTCTGAGCCCTTAGGGTACAAAGCCGCCATCCGCTGGATAGTTTGGCATCAAGCTTCGGCACGGTCAAACCCCAACAGGATCACAGCAGGTCCTGACATTTGGGTGAGGTCGTTCCTCAACAGATCTGACCTTGACGACCAAGACCCCCTTTCTCGCACCAGAGCCCCAAGCGCAAGACACGGCCCAAAACCCGATCCTTCAGGCAGCCTCAGGCCACACCTCTCCGGGCTTAGAACCTTCAGATCCAGTGCAGAAAAGCACACAATCGAAAGTTTTTGTAATCGACACTTCAGTGCTGTTGCACGACCACAATGCCATTCGAAGTTTTGAGGACAACAGGATTGCCATTCCCATCACGGTATTGGAAGAGCTCGACACCTTTAAAGTCGGCAATGACACCAAGAACTTTGAAGCCCGAGAATGCATTCGAATTATCGACCAGCTCAGCAAGGATTTCACCCTGCAGGATTGGATCCCACTGGACAATGAAGCCAACGGATCACTGCGCATCATACTGAGCACTGAATCTCATCCAAGTGGCCTCGATGCCGCTCTTGTTTTCGATAAAAAAACCAACGACCATAAGATTCTCAGCGCCGCGTTGCAACTGCAGCATGACGAACCAGAGATGAAAGTCGTGCTGGTTTCCAAAGACATCAATTTGCGCCTCAAGGCCAAGGCGCTGAATCTGCCTGCAGAGGATTTCAAAACTGGCAAAGTCAAGGACAAGCAACACCTCTACAGCGGCAAAACCCTCGTTGAAGATGTGGACGCCGAAGTGGTGCGCAAGATGTATGTGTCGGGTCAAACCCGCAAAATCAGCGTGTTGGGCAAAGAGCGCAAAAACAACCACTTCTATATTCTGCGGAATCAATCTACTTCTGCACTCGGATTTTTTGCCGAATCCAAGCGGCTGATTGAGCGTGTAGACAAAAGCTATGCCTATGGCATCAAGCCCAAAAACGCTGAACAAGCGTTCGCCCTGCACGCCATTTTAAATCCGGACATCCATTTGGTGACCGTGAGTGGTGCTGCAGGTACTGGCAAAACGCTGTTGGCTCTGGCAGGCGCCTTGGAACAAAAGAACCGGTATGACCAGATCATTTTGGCACGTCCCATCGTCGCGCTCAGCAACAAAGACCTTGGTTTTTTGCCAGGCGATGCTGAAGACAAGGTGAACCCTTACATGCAGCCGCTGTGGGACAACCTCAATTTCATCAAAAGCCAATTTGGTCAGAATGAGCGGAAATTCCGTGCGATTGAGGAGATGCGGACGGAGGGCAAAATCACCATATGTCCATTGGCTTACATCAGGGGACGCAGCCTGTCCAACGTCATCTTTATCGTGGACGAGGCTCAGAACCTCACGCCCCATGAGGTAAAAACCATCATCACCCGTGCGGGAGAGAACTCAAAGATCATCCTCACTGGAGATGTTCGGCAAATCGACACGCCATACTTGGATGAGCAATCCAATGGCATGAGTTATGTGATCGATCGGCTCAAAGGGCGCGAGCTGTTCGCCCATGTCACCCTCGACAAAGGGGAGCGCAGTGAATTGGCCAATCTGGCCAACGAGCACCTCTGAGATTTTGGGGCTAACGAAGCGGTGAGTCTGTCGATTCACCGGTTGATTCAGCGACTGCAAACAGAGCGTTGACGCCTGCGAATCCTGCGTTAGACGGGCGGTTTCTATGGGTTGTTTCGGGATGTCAATCATCCAACAATCCCATGCGAAACCCTTTCTTTCTTTCACTGCTTGTCAGCTTCATTCTCGTTCCATTGACCTCTCTGTCCCAAGGTATTCCTCTGGTGGGGTGCCCTACTGAATTGGATGGCGATGGGGTCGTCGGAATGTCCGACCTCCTCATTGTGCTGGCCGATTTCGGCACCACTTGCGATGTGCCCCCTCCTGTTGGGCCTGTTCCCGTTCTCCATTTTACAGAGTTCCACTACAACCCTGCTTCTGTCCAAGGAAGCGACAGTGACTATGAATTTCTGGAACTCTACAACCCAGATACAGCCGCCATTGATCTGGAAGGCTGGTCTCTCACTGAGGGACTGTCTTTCACTTTTCCTCCTGGAGCGCAGATTTCAGGCGGAGGTTACTTGGTGGTGACCGCTTCTGCTGTGACGTATTCAGGCCTGGGCTACCCCGTCTATGATTGGGGCTCAGGTGGACTCCATAATTCTGGCGAACTCATCGCCATTCGGGCCCCAAACGGTCAGGTAGTGGAGTCTGTGACCTATTCAGATGCCGGCGACTGGGACAGCGCGCCCGATGGGCTTGGCCCCTCTTTGGAGCGGTTGTTTCTATCGGGTGACGCAAGCTCTCCAGGGCAATGGTCCGCTTCCATCAACGTAGGCGGAACTCCCGGCGCCACAAACAGTTTGTGGCTGGACTAAATGACAGCATTCATGAAAGGTGGACCGTTTCCCCGTCGATGACGACTTGGAGCGGTTCACCTTCTTGAAGTCTGACTTGTGTGCCCTCGGTGTTCACCTGTATTTGGAGCTGGCGTCCCCTGAAATGCAGCTGAAAGGCATAGTCATCCCAAGCCTGTGGCAGCATGGCGTTGAAGTGGGGCACGCCGTCCAATACGCGGAATCCTCCGAAGCCTTCAATGACACTCATCCAAGTTCCCGCCATGCTTGTGATGTGCAGGCCTTGATAGGCTTCGTTGTTGTAGTCGTCGAGATCCAATCGTGCGGTGCGCAAGTACATCTCAACCGCCTTGTCCTCCATGCCCAATTTGGCGGCGAGCACCACGTGGACACAAGGGCTCAGGCTGCTCTCATGGACCGTTCTGGGCTCATAAAACTCAAAATTTTCTCTGTGGGTTTCCACATCGAATTCCCCTTCAAAAAAGTACAAGCCTTGCAAGGTGTCAGCTTGTTTGATGAACACCGACCGCAGGATGCGGTCCCAGCTCCAATGCTGGTTAATCGGCCTGTCTGAATCAGGAAGATCCGCAGCCATCTGCTGGTCCTTGTCCATGAAACCATCCTGTTGCAGAAACACCCGTGTGCCTTCTAGTTTGGGATGGTACATTCCAGCAGCGACCGACTCCCAATGGGGACGCTCTTTTGCCTCTTCAAAGCTCCATTGTGCCGATGTGCTGTTGAGGTGGTCTGGAGCGTGCTCCTTTAGCCAATCCAACGCAGCACATGCGCGCTTTAGACACCATGCCGCCAAGTGGTTCGTATACCAGTTGTTGTTGACGTTGTTCTCGTATTCGTTGGGGCCGGTAACCCCTAGAATCACCCATGCGTTTTTTGCCTCGGACCAATTGACCCTCTGCGCCCAGAACCGGGCCACTCCCAGGATGACTTCCCACCCTCCTTGTGCCATGTAGGCTTCGTCTCCGGTGTAGCGGATGTAATTGTGGATGGCGTATACCATGGCGCCATTGCGGTGAATCTCTTCGAAGGTGATCTCCCATTCGTTGTGGCACTCCTCCCCGTTCATGGTCACCATGGGATACAGGGCAGCGCCTCCGTCAAAGCCGAGTTTGGCCGCATTCTCAATGGCGCGCTCCAGGTGATTCCGCCGGTATACCAGGAGTTGTCGGGCCACGTGATTCGGATGGGTGCCGAGATAGAAAGGCAGGCAATAAGCCTCGGTATCCCAATAGCTCGCGCCGCCGTACTTCTCCCCCGTGAATCCCTTGGGACCAATGTTGAGGCGGGGGTCGTCTCCAGTAAAGGTTTGATTGAGGTGAAAAATGTTGAACCTGATGGCCTGCTGTGCAGCGTCATCCCCTGAGATGGTGACATCTGCGCGCTCCCATATGCGTTCCCAAGCCATCATGTGGTCTTGTAACGCTGCGCTCCATCCCAGTGCAGCAGCAGCTTCCACCTTCTGCTCGGCCCGGTCTTGAATGGAATCCACAGGGTGGTCCATGCCCCGCAAGAGGCTGATGGTTTTGTCTGTCACGCAGCGCGACCCGGCTTCGACTTCGAAACTGTATCGCACAGAGTGTCCTCCTTCTTGATCCTGACCCAGACCCGTTGCCGATTGGGAGTCCAACCAAGCCGAGGTGCGCATGGCATGGCTCACCGTGAATCCGGTCTTGCGTGTTGTAGTCGTTAAATGTCCGCCTTCGCCATCGCCTCCCGCGCTGTCGATATCCCAGAAACGTTCGTCCCAATTGGCGTCCTCATTGGTGACGTCGCCATCGAGCGCAAGTTCCATATCCAACGTGCCGCTTCCGTCCAATACGTCCACTGCGTAGCGCAAGTAAGCCGTTTCCACATCGGCCATGCTGCAAAACCTTTGGGCTTTTACCGACAGCCTCATGCCGCCCACGGACACCTCGAAGGTTCTGGTGAGCAGGCCCCGTAGCATGTCGAGCTCCCTTCGAAAATAATGGGGTGGCTGTGCAGCGAGGTCGAGGGCTTCGCCGTTTGCGCGGACCCTGATGGTGGTCCAATCGGGCGCATTCAGGACCTTCGCAAAATATTCGGGATACCCGTTTTTCCACCATCCCACCTTGGTCTTGTCGGGATAATACACACCGCCGATATAGCTCCCGCGCAATGCATCACCGGAATAGGCTTCTTCGTGATTTGCGCGCTGACCGAAGCGGCCATTGCCCACACTAAAAATGGACTCAGAACTGCGCTGTCGTTCAGGATGAAAGCCGGACTCGACAACTTTCCAAGGGTCTACATCAAGGTACCGCAGCATGGCTCGGAAGGTAGGAAGTTCAGGAGAGGTGTTGCTCCAACTTGGCCAGGTTAAACCCTTCGAAACCCTGGATGACGAACTCAGCTTGAGACAAGGTTTGGGGGTTTCCCACTCCTACCGCACGAAACTTGCCGTTGAGTGCGGCTTGAATGCCAGAGACGGCGTCTTCAAACACCACACAGTCCTTCGGTGCAAAGCCGAAGTAGTGGGCCCCTTTGAGGAACACTTCAGGGTCGGGCTTGGAAAAGGTGATGCTGTTTCCATCCACCACCACCTCAAACCGGTCCGCAATGCCACACAATTCTAAAATCAGAGGGGCATTGCGGCTGCTGGATCCAAGTCCAACTTTGACTCCGGCAGCTAAGAGTTCATCTATGAATTCCACTACCCCAGGAAACAACTCGGCCGCAGTCATGGTCTCTACGAGTTCCAAATACTGGCTGTTTTTGCGCTCCATGAGGCGCACTTTGGTGTCGTTGTCCAACACCAATCCGCCTTTCTGCAGGATGAACTCCAGCGACCCCACACGACTGACTCCTTTGAGCTGCTCGTTGTCCTCCTCGGTGAAAGAAATGCCCAGCTCATCTGCCAGACGTTTCCACCCTGTAAAATGGTACTTCGCTGTATCTACAATGACGCCGTCAAGGTCAAACAAACAAGCTTTGGGGGTAAATGCCATGGCCGGTTGTATCAGGATTCCACTTGAGGCAAGATGTGCTTCATGTGATAAGCTGCCAAGCCATCGATGGGCTTCTTGATGATCTGCCCCACCTCGATGCCATCCTTGGCGCATTCGGCCCTGAGCTCCTCTTGGAAGTGGTAAGCCACGCTTCCGATGAAGTGCACAGGTTCACTCGACCACCCTGCGAAACACTTGACGTGAACGTCAAGAAATGCCCTAAAACCTTCGGAAAGCCAAGCTTTGAAAAGGGGCTCCTCCTTGTGCTTTCCAATAAAGGTCATGAAACTCGCCAAGAACACATTGGGGTCCTCTTTGAGGTAAACATGATCGATGATGTCGTTTTTGGACAATCCGTACGTAGCATCGAAATCAGCTTCGATCTCAGCAGGTAAATGGTGGTACAGTTTGGCGGCCAACAATTTCTTGCCGTGCCAACTGCCGCTGGCTTCATCACCTAGAATGTAGGCCAGAGCGGGGACCTCTTCGCTCACATTTGAACCGTTGAAATGACAACTGTTGGATCCTGTGCCAATAATGCAAGTGATGCCAGGCCTTCCGTCGTAGGTGCTGTACGCTGCACCCACAAGGTCGTGGTCTACGGTCACCTTGGCTTGATTGAACACGCGCTGTAAGCCCTCCTCTATGACGGTACAAAGGGCAGCACTGCTGCTACCTGCGCCATAGAAAAAGACATGAGTGACCCCCTCTTTTATGGCGTCCACATCAGCATGGGCCGACATTACTTCTTGCACCTTGTCGGCGCTGTGGAAGTAAGGATTGAACCCCATGGTATGGAATTCCATCAGCTCCTTGCCTGAGGCATCGAGGAGTTGCCAATCGCATTTGGTAGAACCGCTATCCGCTATGAGCACACGCATGACTTAGCCGATGCGCTGTACGAGATCGGCTACCCGGCTGGAATAGCCCATTTCGTTGTCATACCAACCAAACAACTTGACCATGTTGCCTTGGGCTGAAGTCATGCCCGCGTCGAGAATGTTGCTGTGGGTGTTGCCCACGATGTCCACGCTGACGATGGGGTCCTCAGTGTACTCGAGGATGCCCTTCATGGGGCCGTCAGCAGCAGCCTTCAGGACTGCGTTGACCTCCTCTGCAGTAACGTCACGGCCCAACTCAGCCACCAAGTCCGTCAATGAACCCGTTGGCGTTGGAACGCGCACTGCCACACCATCGAGTTTGCCTTTGAGCTCAGGGAGCACAAGGCCTACTGCCACGGCAGCGCCAGTGGTGGTGGGGATCATGCTCATGGCTGCGGCACGTGCGCGGCGCAAATCTGAGTGCGGTGCATCTTGGATGCACTGGTCAGAGGTGTAAGCGTGAATTGTCGTGATGTACCCTTTCACCAGGCCAAAATTGTCGTTCAAGACTTTTGCCATAGGTGCCAAGCAGTTTGTGGTGCAGCTGGCATTGGACATGATGGTGTCCTCGGGGGTGATGATGTCGTCATTGACCCCCAAAACAACCGTTTTGATGTCGCCTTTTGCAGGTGCAGAAATCACGACTTTTTTGGCGCCTGCTGTGAGGTGCTTTCCCGCTCCCGCTGCATCGCGGAAAACGCCGGTGCTCTCCACCACCACATCGCAGCCCAACTTGGCCCAAGGCAGGGCAGCCGGATCGCGCTCTGCGCTCACATGGATGGTTTTTCCGTTGACCACCAGGTGGCCACCTTCGACCTTCACTTCTCCTGGGAAGCGGCCGTGAATGCTGTCGTACTTGAGCAAGTGGGCCAAGGTCTCAACGCTGGTCAAGTCGTTGATGGCACACACTTCAATGCCCTCCTTGGCGAGGAGCTGTCGGAAGGACAATCGGCCGATGCGGCCGAATCCGTTAATGGCAACTTTGGTCATGATAATTGTAATATTCTGTGTTCAGATACTTAGGATTTGGGCCACACGAAGCTCTTCGTCGAGGCCCTTGCTCTTTCTGTTGATGGCCTCTGGGAAAGGCGTGTAAACGACATCGTCATTGACCATGCCTGCCATGACAGCCGTATGGCCACTGAGCAATGCTTCCACGGCGCCAACACCAAGGCGGCTTGCCAGCACGCGGTCGAAACAGCTGGGATCTCCTCCCCTTTGAATGTGACCGAGCACGGTCACCCTTGTGTCGTATTTGTTGTACTTGGCGTGAACCTTGGCGGCAATCTCCATAGCTCCGCCGTTGGTGTCGCCTTCTGCCACGATGACAATGCTGCTCGTCTTGTTGGACTCTTCACCCCGCTCAAGGATGTTGATCAGGTCCTCCACAGTCATGCCCGCTTCTGGTGTCATCACCGCAATAGCTCCTGTGGCAATGGCGGTTTTCAAGGCGATATAGCCACTGTCGCGGCCCATCACCTCTACAAAAAACAACCGGTTGTGGCTGCTGGCCGTGTCCCTGATCTTATCGACCGCCTCCACGACCGTATTCGTAGCAGTGTCGTACCCAATGGTGTAGTCGGTGCCTGCTAAATCGTTGTCGATGGTCCCCGGAATGCCCACAACCTTCACGTCGTGCTCTTCAGCCAGCTTTTGGGCGCCTGTAAAAGTGCCGTTTCCGCCAATGACCACCAAGGCGTCTACCTTGGATTCGCGGAGCACCGATGCGGCTTGGGCACGGCCAGAGGGCTCGTGGAACTCCATACACCGCGCACTCTTGAGGATGGTACCCCCACGGCCAAGAATTTTGGCCACACTTCTGGCGTGCAGCCGCTTTAAATCACCGGAAATCAGGCCTTCATAGCCCTGAAAGATTCCGGAAACTTCGATGCCGTGAAAGACTGCACAACGCACTACAGCGCGAATGGCAGCATTCATTCCTGGAGCGTCTCCTCCACTTGTCAGGACGCCAATGCGTTCAATTTTGCTCATCAGATAAGGGACGGCGAATGTAGCGAGAGATGTGCCGTTTAGAAATTGGTGTACTTTTGACACCAAGTTGATCATGAACACCACCTCCTCTGCTTCCCACGGCTCGGACATGCGCAGCCCGACATTTGATGTGAGTGTGGACAATGTGGTCTTTGGTTTTGATGGGGAAGACCTGCAGGTACTGCTGATCAGGCAAGGTTTACCCGGCGAGGACATGGGAGAAGGTCGATTTCACATGGCTGTGCCTGGCGACCTCATTTTGCCAGAAGAGGGATTGGATGAAGCCGCTGCCCGCATCCTGTCTAACCTCACCTCCATTCAGGGCATCTACCTCAAGCAGTTTTTCACGTTTGGTGCTCCAGACCGCGTTTTTGACGAAAAGGACAAAGAATGGCTGACTAAAATTCGCCGCTATCCAGACCGCCGGGTGGTGACCGTGGGCTACTACAGCTTGGTCGCTTTGGCTGACTACCGTCCCAAGCCCAGCAGCTTTGCGAGCCAGGCAGAATGGTGCCCTTTGAACAAAATCCCAACGTTGGCCTTTGACCACAACACCATCATAGAGGCTGGATTGGAGAAGTTGAGGGAAGATGTAGTAAACAAGAACATCATCTTCGAATTGTTGCCTGAAAAGTTCACCTTAGGCCAATTCCAGAGGCTGCACGAAATCATCCTCGACAAGACCTTGGACAAAAGGAATTTCCGCAAAAACGTCAAGCGCATGGCTGGGGTCATAGCCCTGGACGAGAAACAGGCGGGAGTGTTGCACAAGCCGGCCCAATTGTACACCTATCGCCAAAGGGATTGAGGTGTAAATTCAACCTCGGTTTCGCATCATTTAATACCCCCGTTTGTATGTCATTTAGGGTGATTGTTGCTGTCGTTCTGGCAGCCATGTCTTTTTCTTTGGGAGCTCAAGTCGTTTGGACTGACCCCCCATTTCCTTCTGCTGATGATCAGGTGACATTGTATTACGATGCCTCCCAAGGGAATGGGCAGCTTTCTGGCGTCATCCCCGTCTACATTCACACAGGCCTCATTACCTCGGCCAGCAGCTCACCCACCGACTGGCAGTACGTCAATATGCCTTGGGCAAGCACCGACCCGGAATGGGTCATGGATTATGAGGGCACTGATTTGTGGAGTTATGATTTTGGAGGTCAAACGCTGACTGATTTTTTCGGTTTACCGGGAAACATCACTGCAGAGCAATTGGCGATGGTCTTCAGAAATGGAAGCGGGACAGCTGTTGGAAGGGACTCCGATGGTGGAGACATTTTTTTGCCGCTGAGCGATGGCAGTTTCTCTGCGGTTTTTTTGCAGCCTCAATCTGACAATGCACTCGCTGTCTTAGGAGAGGGCATCGCACTTCAAGCTTCGGCATCTGAGGCTGCCGAATTGTTCTTCATCAGCAATGGAGACACCTTGGCATCAGCGTTGAATGCGGTTCAATTGAGCCACGACTTCGATCCGACAAGCCCAGGCACTTATACCATTGAATTTCATGCCAGCAACGGCATGAATTCGACCGTGGTGACCACAGACATTTTGGTGCTACCCGACTCGCCCAGTGTTGCCGCTGCTCCAGTGGGAACCCAAGACGGACTCAACCCTTCGGAAGACGGCTCTTCTATTGTGCTTCAGCTGTTTGCCCCAGGTAAGAGCCATGTCTTCTTTATCGGTGACTTGACGAATTGGGAGCTGCAGGAAGAATTCATGATGAATGTGACGCCCGACGGCGACCGCTTTTGGATTGAATTGACTGGCCTTAACCCCGCTCAGGAATACCGGTACCAATACCACGTCATGCCCAATGACGATCGTTTCGCAGACCCCTATGCAGAAAAGCAGCTGGACTATTGGAACGACCCCTGGATCTCTGAATCCACCTACCCTTTCTTGATCGACTACCCTGCTGGCCTGAACAGTCAAGCACCTGTGAGCGTGTTCCAAACGGGAACCACAGACTATGCCTGGACCGATGCCGGTTTCGAGCGTCCGGAACAAGAAAACCTGGTCATATATGAGTTGCTGGTTCGCGACTTTAGCGACGAGCGCACCTTTGACTTCATCATCGACACCCTTGATTACCTCGCTGGCCTCAACATCACAGCCCTGGAATTGATGCCTGTCAATGAGTTCAACGGAAACGACAGTTGGGGCTACAACCCGTCTTTTTATTTCGCGGTGGACAAGGCGTACGGTCCGAAGGCCAAACTGCAAGAGTTGGTCGACGCGTGCCATGAGCGGGGAATAGCAGTGATTCTGGACATGGTGATGAACCACAGCGATTGGCCCAACCCACAAATCCTGATGTGGTGGCAGAACAATGCTCCCGCGGCCAACAACCCCTTCTTCAACACCGTCGCTCCGCCCAATGGCGTGGACTTCTTCTTTGACTATGACCACCAGGCAGAGGCCACCCAGGACTTTACCAAGCGCGTCATGGATTTCTGGCGGGAAGAGTTTCACATCGACGGTTACCGTTGGGACCTCTCTCAGGGTTTTACTTGGAACGGTACCGGAGGCAGTTATGACCAAGACAGGATTGACCTGTGGTCAAATTATGGAAGCCATGTCTGGTCACAGGACCCCGATTTTTATATGATCCTGGAGCATTGGACGGACAACAATGAGGAGAAGGCGCTCAGCGACATGGGTTTCATGACGTGGGCCAACGTGACCCATGACTACCAAGAAGCCTCCATGGGATACGGTTCCAACCTCGCTTGGGCCAGTTGGCAAGAGCGCGGATGGAACCACCCCCGCTCTGTGAGTTATACCGAAAGCCACGACGAGGAGCGCCTCATGTACAAAAACATGCAGTTTGGCAATGGCGGCGGCGGCTATGACATCACCGCGTTGGAAACCGCTTTGGGACGCGTTGAGCTTGCTGCATGCTTCAACATCCCCCTCCCCGGCCCCAAAATGATCTGGCAGTTTGGTGAGTTGGGTTATGATTACTCCATCAATACTTGCAGCGACGGTGTCACGATCAACGAAGACTGTCGTGTTGCGGCCAAGCCTGTGAGGTGGGATTACCGCGAAATGCCGGCGCGTTATCGGGTGTATCAAGTCATGTCTGCCCTGTCCGCCCTCAAGCGGGACCATCCCGTTTTTCAAACCACCGACTTCAATTGGGACGTTTGGGGCTTTGGCAAACGGCTGCAGTTGAATGGGGCACAAATGGATGTCGTGGTGGCGGGCAATTTTCAGGTGACACCCTTGTCAATGGCCCCAGGCTTCCAACATACGGGGACGTGGTATGATTACTTCACCGGAGCTTCTGTAGAGGTATCGGACCTTGAAGCCACCTTTGATTTTAGCCCTGGGGAATACCACCTGTGGACCGATGTTGCATTGAATACCCCCGACAACATTTTGGCCATAGAAGAGGCCCGACAACCGGCTGCGTTCTCTGTGGTTCCCAATCCGGGATCTGCTTCTCAACTCGTGCTCCATTTCCCTACGGAATCGAAGGGTAGTGTATCCATTTTTGACCTTACCGGCCGCTGTGTATCTGCCTTTTCTTGTGCGCCGGGAATGGCCGCGGTGCCCCTGCCCCAATCTTTGCCATTCGGGCCTTACCTCGTGCGGTTGACGCATGGTGGAAACAGCACGTCGGCTTATTGGATGAACCGCGACTAAAGCGGTCGCGGATGCCGCGGTGTCCTTTTGACACACCAGGTTTACTTTCGCATTCAACGTAGACAGCTCTACCGATTCATGAACCGAACTATTTCGAGCCTTTTAGCCCTAGCGGGTGTGCTGTTGTCTTTTGGCATTTCGGCACAGACCCTCACCGGAACAGTCACAGACGAGGACGGAAGTCCCCTACCCGGTGCAACCGTGCTGGCCAATGGCGGGGCACGCGGTGTGTCCAGTGACATGGATGGGCGCTACAGCTTGCCTTTGGGCGAAGGCGAACACACCATCAGCTTCAGCTTTGTAGGCTACCTCAAGGTGACCCGAAAGGTGTCCTTGGCTTCGGGTCAAACCCGTTCGATGAACGTGTCCTTGGAAACCGATGCCGTCCTCATGAACGACGTAGTGGTCGTCGGATATGGCGTTCAACGCAAAAAGGAGGTGACCGGATCCATCGCACAGATTGATTCCAAGCAAATCACGGCGGTGCGAACCCCCAGCTTTGAGGCTGCACTTCAGGGCCAGGCGGCAGGCGTTCAAGTCAGCCAGAGTTCAGGTGTCGCTGGCGCCGGAAGCTTGATCAGGGTGCGCGGGGTGGCCTCTGTTTCGGCAGCAGGAGACCCTCTTTACGTGGTCGATGGCATCCCCATTACCCAGAATTATTTCCTCAGGGGAAACAGTGGGGCGATGAACAACAACCCGCTCGCCACCATTAACCCCAATGACATTGAATCTGTGGAGATCCTCAAAGACGCCGCTGCCACTGGCATCTACGGCTCAAGGGGTGCCAATGGTGTCATCTTAATCACCACCAAACGGGGCCAAGCTGGGACGTCCTACGAATTCAGCAGCAGTGCCGGATTCTCCAACCCCGCTTCCCTCCCCAACATGCTCAATACCGAGCAATACTTGACCCTCCGTCAAGAAGCATGGGAGAATGACGGTGGAACCGGATACGTCTGGCTTCCTGGATTCACCTCCGCAGGAGACAGCCCTGAGTCTCGAAAGTCAGCGTTTGAGCAGGCCATGATGACCGACACCGACTGGGTCGATGAGACCATAGGCACGGGGGTCAAGCACAATTATAGTTTTGGAGCCCGTCAAGGTGGAGAGGGCTACAACCTCTATGCGGGGGTCAGCTATGACGACAACGGCAGTTATCTCATTGGCAACAGCTATGAGCGCGTCAGCGGCAGGCTCAATGCGGACTTCGAGCCCGCCGATTGGGCCAAAATCATGGTCTCTTCGAGTTTAAGCCAGGGCATCAACAACCGCATCGACGCGGCTTGGTCTGGCGGTCTGGGCGATGCCATGTCCAACGCATTGCCTTATTACCCTGTCTACCGTTCCGATACACTGTTCAACGCCGACGGCTCTGTGAATGGGCTTCCCGGCGATTACTACCTCTACCAAGACGAATGGGGAGGCACCAAGAACCCTGTTGCGGTCCGCGAAAGCAAGACATGGATCACCACTGAGAATCGATCCATCAACAATGCAAGCCTGATCCTGACTCCCCTGGACAACCTGTTTATCAAAGGTTCTGGCGGATTCGACTACATGCACGTCCGCGAAGACATCTACAATCCGCCCAGCATTTTCTTGTCGAGTGAATTGGGCAATGCCAACCGCTATGCGAACTACGTTCTGAACTGGAACTACAGCTTGACAGCCGACTACAAGATGGACCTGACGGAATTCAGCTCGCTGGGACTGTTGGCCGGTTCAGAGTTTCAGCGCACCGACAGCTACGGATACGGCATTGGTTTTGGCGATGTCACAGGTCCTGTTTTCGAAAACGACAGTTTGCTTGAAGTGGCCAATGGCCAGACCACGGTCAACAACCCTTCTCAGCACAGCTTCCTCTCCTATTTCGGGCGAGCAAACTACAGCCTCAAAGACCGTTATTTCTTTCAAGGAACAGCCCGTGTGGATGGGTCCAGCCGCTTCGGTCGGAACTACCGGTATGGGTTCTTCCCATCATTGAGCGCCGGTTGGGTCGTGAGTGACGAGCCTTGGTTCGAAAGTGGAACCCTGAGTTTCCTCAAGGCGCGCACGAGCTGGGGTAAAACCGGCAATGCAGCCCTGCCTGATTACGCGCGTTTCGGCACCTACAGCGCTCCAGACAACGGCATCCTCTACAATGGGCAACCGATTCTGTTTCCCCTTCAACCCGCCAATCCCAACCTGCGTTGGGAGACTTCCCGCACCGTTGATGCTTCCATTGAAATCGGACTGTGGAACGACCGTGTGACCACCGAAATCGCCTATTACAACAAGCTGTCCCAAGACGTCATCATGAACGTCTCCACCCCGCCGAGCACCGGATTCACCAACCGCTGGGACAATGTGGCGACCATTCTCAATCGCGGAGTGGAGCTCAGTGTAAAGAGCCGCAACCTCATTGGGGGGTTCCAGTGGACCACAGAGCTTAATGTCGCTCGGAACTACAACGAGCTCCAGAGCATTGGAAACTACACGCCCGATGCCGTCAGTGGCGGCACCAATGACAGCAGGGTGATCACCGGGAGTCCAGTAGGCAGTTTCTACCTGATGATGTTCTCCCACGTCGATGCCGAAACCGGGTTGCCCGTCTATTTGGACCGTGCGGGGAATGAAACCTTTGACTACGACAACAGTGAAAGGCAGTACGTGGGCGATGGCCTTCCCGATTTCGTAGGCGGCATGACCAACACCTTCCGCTGGAAGAATTGGGACCTGCGCGCCTTGGCCACCTTTAGTTACGGCGCCAAGATTTTTGACAGCTCTTCGAAACGCCAACTCGGTGTAGTTACCAGTTGGAACATGCGGACAGAGATTCTGGACCGCTGGCGTCAGCCCGGGGACGAGGCCACCTTTCCCCGCTTGACCTTGGATGAAACCACCTACGGTTTGCCCAGCGGCTTTCCGTGGTGGAACACCAGTCTGTTTGTGTTCGATGCCAGCTATTTACGCTTGCGCAACCTCACTTTGGGATACACCGTCCCCACCGTTGGAACGGGGAAGCACGCCATTCAGAATTTGCGGGTCAATGCCAGTGTCACCAACCTGTTTACGATCACCAGCTTCCCGGGTCTAGACCCCGAAGTTGTCCGCGACTTCGAAAACGCACAGGACCGCAACATGAGTCCTAACGTGACTTACCTCACGCCGCCCCAAGAGCGGGCATTCACATTGGGCATCAACATGTCATTCTGACCCACCATGCTGACGAACATGAAAACCCTTCGCCTTTTGGCCGGTATCCTCGGATGCACGGTGGCATTGACCGGTTGTGACCGGATGCTGGAATTTGAGCCCGGAGATGTGATCCTCGCCGAAGACGCGATCAACAATGCGGACGACCTGCAGCGGATGCTGAACTCCAACTACGATGTGTTGGCCAACGTCCTGAATGGCCGTCAACAAAGCATCGCGGAGCTGTTGACCGATAACATGGCCCGTCCCTACTCGAGTTTGGACTACACCGCGGTATGGAACCGAGAAACGAATTTCTTCACTCCAACGTCAGGCGGACTCTACACCGATTTCTACTACGCCATATACCGGGCCAATGTGGTGGTCGAAAGCTTTGACTTGGTCGAGGACCTCGATGAGCCCACCAGACTCCGCCTCGAGGCGGAGTCCCGCTTTGTCCGGGCGGTGTGCCATTGGTACCTCGTGAAGATGTGGGCTTACCCCTACGGATATACTGCAGACAACAGCCACCTGGGCATTCCATTGCGCACCGATGCTGTGGCTCCACCCAGCCCTCGCGCCACAGTCGCAGAGGTGTATGCGCAAATCGCAGAGGACCTCGAATTCGCCAAATCCAACCTCCCAGATGAGAACGGTCCCTATGCCAGCAGCATGGCGGCCAGTGGGTTCTTAGCCCACATCCATTTCTTGAGCCAAGATTGGAGCGCTGCACAGACCGAGGCAGAGCGTGTGATTGGAAGTGGCCTGTTCGAGCTCGACACCGACCTCGACCGATACGAAGCTGGCAGCGACAGCGTTTTGGCCGGAGACCATGTCAATCCAGAAACGGTATTCGGCATCACCGGCGGATATTTTGCTGTGGACGGAGATAGCCTTCTCAATGACCGGAGTTCAGCTTTCCGTGACAACTTTCGCCAGGACAACAACCTCAATCCTCAGCTGACCTTTAGCGGCGACATCTACGATTTGTTTCAGCTGAACGCTGCGGATGACCGCGGAAACTGGATCGAATCCAATGGCGTCACCCACAAAGTGACGCGTTTCGATGACAAACAATTCTTCAACGTCCCTGTCATCCATTTGACGGGTCTGCACCTTTTGCGCGCGATGAGCATTGCGATCAATGGCGGAGATCTTTCAGTGGCGATAGGCGATGTCAATGCCATACGTGACCGGGCCTTTGGAGCTGATTTGAATGACATGCCTGCGGGGTCTGGTGCAACTGAAGTGCTCGCAGCGGCCCGTGAGGAATACAGAAAAGAGACCTTGTGCGAAGGATGGGAACTCGATCAGGTCAAACTGCGCGGCGTGCTGGGCAATCCTGAAACGGTGCGCGACGCCCCCTGGGATTGTCCCGGATCTCTGCTCCAATTCCCCAACTCATCTACCACTGCTGCAGGCTTCGTTCTCAATGACGAAGGAGGCTGTTTGTGAACCACAGAAACTGATTTGATATGAAACACCATTCAATCATTCCCTTGTTGGTTTTGGCTTTTGCCTTCAGCATTGCTGGCTGCAAGCCCGAAATCGAAGGAGAACTCGGCGACCCCGTAGACAAGCGTGCAGGTTTCTTGGGTACATGGGAACTTGCATCCTTTACCCAGCAGGACTTGAACAACCCTCTCAAGGAAACGCGCGACCTGAGCAACGTTTACATCCAAGAGGGCATCGCCCCTATGCGCATGACCTTTAACGGCGACGATTCTTATTCCATTGAGCAGGAAATCGGGAGAGACTACTTTGGACAAGGCGGCATGTGGTCTTTTGACGACCCTGCCTTTCCTACGTTTTTGAAGCTCATGGGGGAATCGGACACCCTTGAATACAACCTCGGCACGACGGTGCGGCCTTACGATGATCAGATGGCCATCGAATACCGCCGCAGCTGTGGCGAAGGTGGAGCCCTGATCGAAACCGTGATTTATTCGTTCACTTTCAACCGCATCCCACAATGAACCGCATTGCAATGGGCATGGCCCTGCTGTTTACTGGCACCCTCTCCGTCTCCTTTGGACAAGCGGCCTACATTTTGCCCTCTCCGACAGCGGCAGATACAGAATGCACGCTCTATATAGACCTGTCCCAATGCCAAGACCAGCGTCTCAGCGAGATGTTGGACGTCTACCCTGAAGAGGACGTCTATCTGTGGGCTTGGAACCCTTCGGCACCTGTGGCAGGAAATGGGGACTGGGGAGACAGCGACGACCACCAACTCATGACCAAAGTGAGTGAGAAGCTGTACAGCATCAGCTTTATCCCAACCGAGTATTTCGGGGTGGACGGACCCACCTTCTTTACCCGTGGAATCTCCTGTTTGGCCAAGTTTGACAGCGGATACGCCTATGAGGAAGAGTTTGGTGGTGAAGCGAAAACCGAAGACCTCGCAGTGGGCATTGTCCCCCAGCTCTGCAATGGCAGAATGTGTGTCTTCCCCGAAATCAGAGAAAGCGATGACTTCGTGACCTTCACTTATGACAACAACCAAGAAACCAACGCTGACCTTCAGGACCTCGATGAAGTGTACCTGCACCTGACGGCGCGGACCGATGCTTTTACGCTATACACCTTCGGCGATGATGGCGTTGCATCTACTCCGTTTGACGCGGGATCGGTGCCGGAATTGAGGATGGTTCCAGTAGAAGGAAAACCAGGATTCTTCAGCTTCACATTTGTGCCAGAGGACTTTTTTCTCGGTACACCGAGCAACATCGATCAAAGCCCCTACACGGGTGCCCCCTTGGAGAATGGGGTGCGGTGGTACATCACAAAACCGGGCTACTCGTTTGCTGGACCGCCCCCAGCCAACAGTTTGGGAATTCTGCTGTGTGACTAAACGCATCCATTGAAATTTTTGCTGCCCACTGGCCACCGAAGCGCCCGGACACGTCCCGGGCGTTTCTGATATTGTACCTCTATGCTGCGCAACCTCCTCCCCTTTTCTCTCTTCTCAACCTTGATCTTGGCTGGCTGCTCTGCGCCTAAAGGCCCTGTGGAAATGATCGAAGATGTCATTCCCGGGAGCGCCATGCCGCTGCGCCTTGCAGCGGATTCCACTTGGGTGCCCCTTGCTGATTTTTGCCCTGAAAACCTGCCGGAAGAAGTGCACTGGATTCCCCAGTGGGGACAAGGCAAGGCAGTCAACATTGAAGTGCGCGACGGACACCCCGGAGTGTGGATCAATGGCCAGCCCGACCAGGGATTTGGGGCCCTTGAATTCCGTCTTGACGGGCGGTCTGCCCACGTCCCCATCTTCGCCTCCACTGAGCGCAAGGTCACTTTTACGCTGGCCGCTGATCAAGGGCAGTACGAACAGGTCTTCATCATGGGCTCATTTAACGGTTGGTCGCGCAGCCAGCACCCCATGGCCCTCAATGGTGATGGGCAGTGGCAGACCGAACTTTTCCTCAGCGAGGGACAGCATCCTTATCAATTGATCGCGGATGGTGTTGAAATGCCAGATCCCAGCAACCCAGATAAAGTGGACAATGGTTTTGGTGGCTTCAATTCGATTCTGACCATAGGGGGCAATGGCGAGCGGTTGGCGCTTTCTGCCATTGGGTTTGGTGGCAATCAAGTGCACGATGTGCGGTTGCTGGGGACACCAGGAGCTCGCGTATGGGGGTGGTGGGAAAACCACCTTTATGCCACCACTGTCATCGGGGATGATGGCACAGGCGTGGTGCGCATACCCGCCCGTGCATATGGCGCTGGACGCACCAATTTGAGGCTTTGGGCGAATGGCTCAGGAAAACCAAGCCATGAGGTTCGGATTCCTTTGATGGATGGCATTCCCATCGCTTCACCCCAACAACTGACCCGCAATGACTGGGAAAGTCAGATCCTGTATTTCATGTTGGTTGACCGTTTTCAAAATGGGGACCGCAGCAACGACAGCCCAGTGAACGACCCTGCCGTCCTGCCCCAAGCCAATGACAAGGGCGGTGACCTCGCTGGCATTCTCCAGGCACTGGAGGACGGGTACTTTGACAAACTTGGTGTCACCGCCCTCTGGATTAGTCCCATAACAACCAACCCGAATTCAGCTTATGGGTACTGGCAAGATCCCAGTACAGATGTGACCAGTCGGTTTAGCGGATATCATGGTTACTGGCCCATTTCAAATACGGCCATTGATCCTCGATTCGGTTCACGCAGCACCTTTGATGGCCTCGTGGATGCGGCCCACAGCAAGGACATGAATTTTTTGCTCGATTACGTGGCCAACCATGTTCACGAGGAACACCCGTTGTACAAGGCGCATCCTGACTGGGCCACTAACCTGTATTTGCCAGACGGCAGAGAAAACACACAGCTGTGGGACGACGAACGACTGACCACTTGGTTCGACACCTTTATGCCCACCCTCAACCTCGAACGGGACGATGTGGCCGAAGCCATGTCGGACAGCGCAGCCTGGTGGATTCTCAACAGCGAAATTGACGGTTTCCGACACGACGCAACGAAGCACATTCCCTTGTCCTTTTGGCGCCTCTTGACCCGTAAAATCAAGCGGCAAACAACGGACTCTGGAAGGCGGATATATCAGATCGGGGAAACTTACGGCAGTGCCGCACTCATCGGAAGTTATCTGGGTTCCGGAATCCTTGACGCGCAGTTTGACTTCAACTTGTACGACAAATCCACCGTAGCATTTGGAAAGGAAAACACCGGGTTTGAAGACCTCATTCAGGTGGCCAACGAAGGCTTAGACCAGTACGGAGCACACCACCTCATGGGCACCATCACGGGCAACCAAGACCGGCCCCGATTCGCTTCTTTGGCAGAGGGAACGGTCCGGTGGGATGAAGACCACAAACTGGCAGGGTGGACACGCGACATTCGAAGAGACGGGGTCAGGGGCCACCAAGCCATGCGCATGCTGACTGCTTTCAACATGAGCATGCCGGGCGTACCGTGCATCTATCAAGGAGATGAGTATGCTGACGTAGGGGGCAACGATCCCGACAACAGGCGCATGGTGCGTTTCGATGACCTCGACATAGAGGAAAAGCGGACACGAGAAATCTCAAGCCGTTGGGCAGGACTGCGCCGCAACCGCATGAGCTTGATGTTTGGCCAGACAGAGCTCGCCGAGCCTGCACCTCAGCTGCTCAAAATCACGCGGCAATACCTCGACGAAACCACCACTGTTTTCTTTAACCAGAGCAATGCCCCCATGCCCATTCCCAATATGGAATTCGCTACATGCCTCTTGGGACAACCCATGGGACAGCAAATCCCCCCCTTCACGGCCCTGGCTTTTGACGGCAGCCTGTAGGTCCGGTAAATCGATACTCAGAACGTATCCTTGCACCATGAAAAATGCCCTCTTTCTGTTTGGTTTAATGTGCGCTGGCTTGGTGCCAGTGACCTCTCTTGCCCAAGACTCCTTTACCATCGGCAACACCACACTCTTCGCCACTGACTTGGTGACAGACAGCGAAATTCCCTGGGAAATTATCTGGGGCGGAGACGACATGTTGTGGTGCAGTGAACGGAAAGGAAGGGTGATCCGGATCGACCCTTCGTCTGGAGATTATACGACTGTACTCGACCTAAATGTGACATTTAACGGGTCTGGAGAACCAGGGCTTTTGGGCATGGTCCAGCACCCTGACTTCCCTGAAGACCCTCGGGTGTGGTTGGTTTACTGCGATGGTCAAAACAGCGTTTCGGAGCACCTGAGTGTGTTTGAGTGGAACGGGACTGAGTTGGTGAACGAGCAAGAGCTGTTGACCCTTCCCGGTGCGCAGATTCACAACGGCAGCCGTCTGCTTTGGCTCCCCGACAACACCATGCTGATGACCACAGGTGATGCCGGTGATACTGGCAACAGCCAAGATCTCGAAAGCCTGAACGGGAAAATCCTTCGCCTGAATCCCGACGGCTCTATTCCCGAGGACAACCCCTTTGGCCCAGACAGCTATGTCTACACATGGGGCAATCGGAATGCTCAAGGGCTGTGCATCGGACCAAATGGGCTGATTTACGCCTCTGAACACGGTCAGAACCAGGACGACGAATTCAACCTTGTTGAAGCCGGTCGCAATTATGGCTGGCCCACCGTTCAGGGTGCTTGCAATGCGCCCTCCGAAACTGCGTTCTGCGCTGAATGGGATGTGGTGGAGCCTTTGTTGGCTTGGACCCCTTGCATCGCCCTCAATGGTTTGGAGTATTACACCCACGAAGCCATTCCTGAGTTCCAAGGAAAAATCATGATGGGTGTGATGAGCGGATTCAACGACCCACTCCCAGGCCGATTGATTCTGATTGGACTTGCAGAGGATGGTTTGTCCGCGGAAAGTCAAGAGGCTTTTTTCGGCAGCTACAACCAGCGGATTCGCGATGTGGCCGTCAACCCTTACACGGGTGCCTTTTACTTGGCGTTTAATGGTCAATCCTACCCTGGCAACCCTCCCAACATCATCAAGGAATTCAGCACTTCTGACCCTTCACTTGTACCTACCCCGGTGGTCAAACCATTGCTGATTCAGCCTGTTCCTGCCCGCAACAGCGCCACCATTCTCGCCACAGATGGGGCGGTTGGTGGACCTTTGGTTATCCGCGACATGACCGGACGGGTGGTCTATGAAAGTCAAGTGCCTTCGGTGCAGTTTGACATCGACCTCAGCGGTTTCACTGCAGGGCGCTACATCGTCTGGACTGCCATCGGCGCAGCGGACTTGTTGGTCCACTGATCCTGCCGCTAGCGCGCCGGCAACACCGTCAATGTGGTGCGCCGGTTTTGTTGCCTCGCTTCTTCAGAGCTTCCCAATACAGCGGGCTTGGTCTGGCCGTACCCCTTGGCAACAAGTTGGTCGGCCGCCACGCCCGCTTTTTGGAGTGCGGCTTTCACGGCCTCAGCGCGCTGCTCAGACAGGGCCATGTTTTCGGCTTCTGAACCCACATCATCGGTGTGGCCGCCTACCTCCATGACCACATTTGAATGTGCCGAAAGCCAAAGTCCGACCCGCTCCAGTTCCACATTGGATGCCGGATCGAGTGCAGCGCTTCCGCTTTCAAAAAAGACATTGCGCAAGACCGCTTCACTGCCCACTTTCAATGGGTCTAAGGCGAAGTCCCGGACAAGCCGACCCTGCCATTGACCGGGTTCAATCCGTTCAGACACCAGCATGTGCCCGGCGGCCTCTGCCATCACAACAAAAGACCGATCCAAAGGAACGGGGACATGGTAGCGGCCATCGGCCGTGGCGATGGCTTCAGCAAAGGGTGTTCCACTGTCACTTTCCAAGAGCCGGATGCGCGCATCCTGAAGGGGCACCCCTGCGGTTGATTCCAATTGACCTTCCATTGCAGCCGTAGCCTTGGCCGCAACTTCAAGTGGTAAAGTGAGTTCATGCAAATCAAGCTGTCCATCGATGGAACGGCTGAAAAATCCGGTCACACCATCGGACGACACCACCAAGCCGCTTTCGTCTTCAGGCGTATTGATGGGCCACCCCAGGTTCATGGGACTCCCCCATTTGCCGTTCTCCTTCATCGAACACACAAACAGATCCATGCCCCCCATGCCAGCCCTGCCGTCAGATGCGAAATAGAAGTGCTGGCCATCGGGATGGATAAAGGGGCGCATTTCTTTTCCATTTGAATTGACCTCCCCTCCCATTCTGTAGGCTGTACCCCATGCACCTTCTGGATTCCGACGGGCTGTGAAAAGGTCGTATTTACGGCTTCCCGAACGGCCGGACCCTCGCGTAAAAAACAACTGCTGCCCGTCGGGACTCAAGCAAGGTTGGCTTTCCCATCCTGCAGTATTCACCGAGCTCAAGTTTTGGGGCTTTCCCCAGGCTTGTCCTTCTCGCTGGGCGAGGTACAAATCGCAGCTGCCTTTGTGCGGCCCCTCCCCATTGCGATCCGCATCCCGGCACACGGTAAAGCAGATCGTCATGCCATCTCCAGATAGCGCAGCAGCACCCTCATTGTTCAGGGTGTTCAGACCGCGCAAAGGCTGCGGAACGGTCCATCCATCGCCATCTCTTCGGGTGACAAACATGTCTTCCTGCCCTTGCCGCCAACGTGCATCTTCTAATCTGCGGGTAAATACCAGTGCCTCCCCTGCCAGCCAAACACTGGGGAAATATTCATCCTCGTTGGAAGAAACTGGTGCAGGCAAAGGCCTGCTGTTCAACGGCACTGGATGGGCCAGAGCCTCTGACATGAATTCAGCATCCTTGAGCACAGCTTCCACAGCATCGAGATCTGGTCCCTCTGCTACCCCAGGGATTTGAGTCATGGCACTCATGGCCTTTTTCATCCCTGCAGGGTCGAGGTCAAACCGTGCGGCTTCCGCCCATGAAAAATGATCCCTAATCCAATCGGCCCCATAACGCGTCAGGTAATGGGCATAGTGGTCTCTCGCCGCAGAGAAATCTCCCCGATCAAAGGACATGGCCGCCACTACCCGCTCTGCTTCCGCAAAATCAGGATCGATTTCCAAGGCTTTGGTCAGGTCCTCTTGAACCTGCTCCAAATAACCTTCCGTGTCAGTGCCGGGAACCATAGCGGCGCGGCTTGCTTCCATGGCGCGTCGGTACAGTTTGATGGCCTTCTTGCTTTCTGTATGAAAACGAGTTCCCGGCTGTGCCAGGACCCAGTGTGGGCCAACCGATACCAACAACAACAAGAAAGCGGTGCGCAATCGAATCATGGGAAAAGTTTATGCTTAAGCAGAACGCCAAGATGGGGCCAATCGCACCACAGCAACGAAATTTGTGCCGTGCGAATTGGACTTATTAGCGACACCCACGGCCACTTGGATGAACGGATCTTGCATCACCTTTCTTCTTGTGACGAAGTATGGCATGCCGGAGACATCGGAGACTTTCGGGTTACCGATGCATTGGCCACTGTGGCGCCCCTTGTTGCGGTGCATGGCAACATCGATGATCATCTGATGCGCCGGACATTCCCCGAACACCAGCACATCGAACGCGAAGGATGTCGCATTTGGATGACCCATATAGGTGGGAGGCCTGGTCGATACGCCAAGGGCATTCGCAGTGGTCTCTTGGCCCACAAACCGGACATCTTTGTTTGCGGTCATTCTCATCTGCTGCTTGTGCAAAGTGTCAAGGCCTGGGGCGGAATACACCTCAACCCTGGCGCGGCTGGAATGCAGGGCTTTCACAGAAAGAGAACCTTGCTCCGATTTAACCTCGCCAACGGTCAGATTCTCGCTCCAGAAGTGGTGGAATTGGGACAGAAATGATCTGGCATTGTCGTCCGCAAAAGATGTCGTAAACTTGTAACGCACCGCAACGGTGCAAAGCCTTCGGGCTCCCTCAGGGAAATTTGAACGCAGAGTTGCCCACGCAAGTGGGACCCCCACATGTACGATATCATTGATTTGAACAGCCGCAAGGTTGCTGAGCTCCGGGACATTGCCAAGGAGCTGAATATTGCCAGAACTGACAAGCTCAAGAAGCAAGAATTGGTGTATGCCATTCTCGACGAGCAAGCCGTCACGACCAGCGCAAAGGCCAAAACCGAAGGTGAAGGCACGAAGAAAGAAGACGGTAAAAAACCAGCCAACTCCGGTCGGGGCCGTCAGCGAGCGGCCGCTAAAAAGGAACAAAGTTCTGGAGAGGAAGGTTCAGCCGAACAACCTTCTTCTGAAGAGCGAGGCAAAGACCGTCAGGAAAAAAATTCCGAGGATGGTGGTCGTAAAGGGCGAAATCAATCCCGCGGAAACCGCCAGAAGGAAGGTGAGAATGATTCCTCTGAGAAGTCCAACTCCAATAACAACGCCCCCAGCAAGGAAGGCGAAAAGTCGAACAAGGACGGAGCTCAAAACGACCGTGGCAACCGCCGCAACGATCGTGGAGACCGGGGTGATCGT
>DDCX01000108.1:25771-39685 GCA_002336475.1 Flavobacteriales bacterium UBA1995
CCGCAACGACCGTGGAGACCGCAATGAACGTAACGACCGTCGAGGACGCGACCGCGACCGTTTGGGTGAGCCCGAGGAGCACGGGTTCAATTTCGATGGCATCGCACAAGCCGAAGGTGTCCTCGAAGTCATGCCCGAAGGATTTGGTTATCTGCGCAGTGCAGACTACAACTACTTGAACAGCCCCGACGACGTTTACGTCAGCAACAAGCAAATCAAGGCAGCCGGTCTGCAAACCGGAGACAACGTCGTGTGTACCATTCGTCCTCCACGCAAAGGAGACAAGTATTACCCCATGGTGGAGGTTCTCAAGGTCAATGGCCGTGATCCTTCATGGGTAAGGGATCGGGTTCCATTTAAATACCTCACCCCCTTGTTTCCCCAGGAAGCCTTCAAGTTGGCCGGGAAGAACGGCAACATTTCTACGAGGGTCATGGACCTCTTCTCCCCCATCGGTAAAGGACAGCGCGGCATGATTGTCTCGCAGCCGAAAACTGGAAAAACCACCTTGCTTAAGGATGTGGCCAACGCCATTGCGGAGAACCACCCTGAAACCTATCTGATCATCCTGCTCATTGATGAGCGACCTGAGGAGGTCACCGATATGAAGCGGAGTGTCAATGCTGAGGTGATCGCCTCCACATTCGATGAGCCAGCAGACCGCCACGTCAAGATTGCCGAGATTGTCCTCGAGAAATCCAAGCGCATGGTCGAATGCGGTCATGACGTCTGCATTTTGCTCGACTCTATCACCCGCTTGGCCCGGGCTTACAACACCGTCGCTCCAGGATCTGGAAAGGTCCTCTCAGGTGGTGTTGAATCTAACGCACTTCAGAAGCCCAAGCGCTTCTTTGGCGCTGCACGTAACATCGAGAACGGCGGATCCTTGAGCATCATTGCAACAGCTTTGACGGAAACGGGATCGAAGATGGACGAAGTCATTTTCGAGGAGTTCAAGGGAACAGGCAACATGGAATTGCAGCTCGACCGCCGCATTTCAAACCGCCGTATCTATCCCGCCATCGACATTCTTTCCTCAGGAACCCGCCGCGAAGACTTGCTGATGCACAAAGAGATGCTGCAGCGCATTTGGGTTTTGCGCAAGCATTTGTCCGACATGAATCCGATTGAAGCCATGGAATTCTTGAAGGACCGGATGAGCCGCACAGATTCCAACGAGGAGTTCTTGATCACCATGAATGGCTGAAGCCTTGGGCGCACAGCGCACATTGATTCGTTGGATTCCACTGTGGGCCATCGCTCTTTGGTGGACCATTCGC
The DNA here is from genome assembly GCA_002336475.1 of Flavobacteriales bacterium UBA1995. Taxonomy (GTDB): domain Bacteria; phylum Bacteroidota; class Bacteroidia; order Flavobacteriales_D; family Sanyastnellaceae; genus UBA8752. The sequence goes on from DDCX01000108.1 coordinate 27,052, forward strand.
ATGACCACCACTGGGAGGGTTTCTTTTGAAACCGGCATTTCCATAGGTGTTTTCCTGCACTTCGGTCTTGTGCTTGTTGTGGCCTTGGTGGCCGCATTCCAAGTTCAAGGGGCCGGTTCCTTTGTAGACCGTTTCAAAGCTTCGTTGCGTCCCACCGTGCTCTATGCAATACTCGCTGCCGGAAGTACTGTTGCATATCACCATGCCGTCTGCGCTGAGGCGACGTCTTTGCGTATGCTGGAACGGGAGGCCTTCATAGACCGGTCTTTAACCGACGATGCGTCATTTGCCCTCTTGCAAGACGGAGACCCGCAATTGGCCATGATGGATGTGGAAACAGCCCGCGAGCGGGCCAAGGCCAGCTTGCGGTTTCAGTTTGATCCGCTTTGGCATTTCACAGCAAGTCTGCTCATGTGGATTGCAGCTGCCATGTCCACTGTATTGTTTACCTCATTTTTGGGACAATGGTTCAAGTCATGACTTCGCTGCAGCAATATGCTGAATGCAAAGCCGTTAAGGGCTATGTGAAACGCGGTGCCACCCGGTCTTTTGGTCCACTGAGGATGATGGTTTTAGCGGTGGTGTTGCTTAGTGGAATGGCCGCTCAGGGACAAACTGCAAAAAAGAACCTGGCCAAATTCGATTACCGCTCATACCATTTCGGCTTTCTGTTAAGCGGCAACTCCAGCAGCTTCAACTATAAACTGCGCCCAGATTACACCTTCTCTGACAGCCTGTTGAGCGTAGAGAACAATCCCCTCTCAGGCTTTAACCTCGCACTGCTCGCTTCACTCAACGTGAACGAAACCATTCGCGTGCGTTTCATTCCAGGCTTGAGCTTCCAAGACCGCGGAATGCTCTACAGGTTTAGAAATCCCGACGGAACCACAAGCCCGGTTTCTGTGCGCACCGAGAGCGTGTTCCTCGACTTCCCTCTGGTGATTAAACTGAGGACACAGCGCATTGGAAACTTTGCCCCCTATGCCCTCTTTGGAGGTAAAATCAGCAGGGACATGCAATCGCAAGCCGACGTGAACCAAAGTTTACAAGACGGATACATCCTGAAATTGGCCAAAAACAACTCGAGCCTTGACTTTGGAGCAGGCGCAGATTTCTTTCTGCCATTCTTCAAGTTTTCCATAGAATTGAAAACAGAGTTTGGCATGCGCAATGTTCTGATTCAGGACGACACGCCGTTTAGTGCAGCGTTTGATGAACTGCGTACCCGCAGCTTCATCATCAGTTTCACCTTCGAAGGGTAAGAATCCGCCACTCAGATTCTGAGCGTGTTGCCGTAAGACTAAGGCCGTGTTGACCTGCCGCATCGACCAATGCGGAGATGTCGGGCTCCATGAATCCACTCAACATCAGGACGCCTGGATTACCCAGCACCCGACAATAAGCGTCCATATCTTCCAACAGGATGTTCCGGTTGATGTTGGCAATGACCACATCAAACCGCCCTTCTTCCACCCCATTGAGCTGGTCAGCACCTCCTTCAAGAACCTCGAATGAGCCTTGCTCCTGCATGCCATTCAGTCCCAGGTTTTCGCGGGTGTTGCGGACGCTCCAAGGATCGATGTCTATGGCCATGACTTGTAGGCTGCCTCTCTGGGCCGCATAAATGCCCAAGACACCAGAGCCACACCCCATATCCAGGACTTTTGTGCCCGACCATTCCATTTGAACCATCTCCGCGAGAATGCCGAATGTGGTGCCGTGGTGTCCGGTCCCAAAAGCCATTCTGGGTTGAACTGTCAAAGTGGTGTCAAATTCTCCTGCCGCTGCTGTAGGGTGAAAAGGCGCCTTTACACGGATGCTATTTCCTATGGTGACTTCCGGATAATCAGATTCCCATTTGGCATTCCAATTCTCCTCCTCCACTTCTGACAAAAGCCATGACTTGAGGCCCAGTGGGATCAAGTCCTCCTTGATCACATCAGCCAAGCCTTCATCCAGCTCTTCTTTTTTCGCGAAAGCGTGCAGACCATCAGCGGCTTCTTCAAACATACTGCAACCGGCATCAGCCAACCATGCCGTGGCAATTTCATGCCCCGGGGCGGCAGGCTCACACCTGAGGTGAATCCGAACCCAAGCCATTCAAGATGCTTCCGCCTCTGATTGAAGACGTGCTGCACTAACACGACCAGCTGCCTCCACGAGCGCTCCGAAAGAATCGGGGTCCAATGCAGCACCGCCAATCAAACCTCCATCCACATCTGGACAGGCAAACAACGCATCGGCATTGGCCGGTTTACAACTCCCACCATACAGCAAGGGGATGGACTTGGCAATCTTGTCATCAAAAGCTTCCCGCAACCAACCGCGAATGGCGGCATGCATTTCTTGGGCTTGCTCCTCTGTAGCTGTCAATCCAGTTCCAATGGCCCAAATGGGCTCATAGGCCACCACTACGCGGTCCATCAGCTCTGAAGGCAAGTGCAAAATGGCCGACTCCATCTGTCGCAACACTTTGTCAAAATGGACGTCCGTTTGGCGGTCTTGCAGGCTTTCCCCGCAGCAAAAAATGACGCGCAAGCCCGCGTCGAGCACGCGGCCTACTTTCTGGGCCACCGCATTGTCATCATCGCCGTAGCCATCGCGGCGCTCACTGTGGCCCACGATCACATCTTGAACGCCACAACCCGCCAGCATTTCGGCGGTAAATTCGCCTGTATGTGCACCGGGTCCTGAAGCTGAGACGTTCTGGGAACCCAATCGAAACGGTGGATCAGCGTCGCCCATCGCCGCCAAATACGGGGCAGGTGGGGCGATCATCACCTCCACGCCATCAGGGGCAGCAGGCAATGCGGCGAATGCGTTGGCAAATTCCTTTGCCTCGTTGAATGACTTGTTGCTTTTCCAATTGCCAGCTACGAGCATCTTTCGGTGGTTTGCATGGGGGAAGTACCCCGGGTTAGAACGTCGAAAGTTAGAGCCGTTGAATGCGACTACACCCCCATGTACAAGGAAATGACACAGGCAGATAAATCCCCTCCCACTTTAGCAGCACTCGAACAAGTGTTGCGCGAGCATTGGGGGTTTTCAGCCTTTCGTCCTTCTCAGGTACCCGTGGTGCTGTCCGGCGCATCTGGAGGAGACACACTGGCCATTCTGCCCACCGGTGGTGGCAAGTCTATTTGCTACCAAATACCAGGATTGGTTCGCGGTGGAATCTGCCTGGTCATCAGTCCACTTGTAGCCTTGATGGCCGATCAAGTTCAAGGACTCAGGGCGCGGGGTATCGCAGCAGATGCCCTGACCAGTGGGCTGAGAAAAGGAGAAGCGGAGCGCATTCTTGACAATGCCCGTTTCGGACCAGGCGGGTTCTTATTTGTAGCACCAGAACGGTTGTCACAGCCCGATTTTCAGGCGGCATGTCAAGCCATGGATGTGCGCACCATCGCAGTGGATGAAGCGCACTGTGTAAGCCAATGGGGCCACGCCTTTCGTGCGGACTACCTGCATGTCGGGAAACTTCGGAACTGGCACCCCCAAGCCGGATGGATTGCCCTGACCGCAACAGCTACCGAGAAAGTCGCCGATGATATAGAGCAGCTGCTTGGCATGGTCCGTCCCCACCGCATTCGGGTTGGCATGCGCCGGCCCAACTTGGCGTTTGCGGTACATCAAGTACCCGACCGACATGCGGCCATTGTGGATTGGGGCCACAGGCTTGAAGGTTCAGCGATACTCTACGTGCGCACCCGCCGTGAATCAGAAGCCATGGCCGCCATGTTGTGCGCCCATGGCTTTTCTGCCGCTCCATACCATGCCGGGATGTCCCGTGCTGATCGCGATGACCATCAATCGAGGTGGATCTCGGGGTCCTTGGGTATTTTGGCCTGCACCACTGCTTTTGGCATGGGCATCGACAAACCCGATGTTCGGCACATTGCCCATGCCCACATTCCGGAATCTCCAGAGGGGTACATTCAAGAAGCAGGAAGGGCCGGGAGGGACGGACTCAAGGCCAAGGCTGTTTTGTTTGCAGATCCGACCGCCGTTTCAGACGCAGAAGGCCATGTCGCCCGCCAATGGCCCAGTCCCGAAACCATCCGCGCCGTATTGCAGGCCCTTTCCAACCAACTCGCCTTGGCACAAGGTGCAGTCATGGAAGATCCCCAAGAAGTTTGGATCGCTCCTTTGGCGGATAAACCAGGATGCACCCTGCAACAGGCCCGCAAGTCGCTGGACTTAATGGCCCGGGCCGGCTGGCTGGACCTTCATCCTGTGCGCAGCACCACATGTGTGAAGTGGCTTCATGACCCCATATCTATGGTCGAACGTCCACCGGAAGTAGGCAGTGACGGCCGCATCTTGGCTGCTTTACTCGCGCGACACGGCAGAGAAAAACGGCCTGGATGGACCTTGGATTCCAGTGCAGTTTTTGCTCAAGCAGGATGCTCGGAAAACGCTGGATGGCAGCACCTCAAAAGGCTGGCGGAATTGTCCATCATCGCCATTGCCTCGCCCACAGAAAGGGTGTCTGTACAATTTAAATCTGCCCGCCCCTCTGCCAGCACAGCCCGCGTGCCAGCTGCCATCCTCGAGGACAGAAAGCGGGATTCCTTGGAGCGCTGGGAATTCATGAAGTCTTATCTGGCTTCTGAGGGTTGCCGTGCACAGTTCCTGGAATCCCTGTTTGATGCGGATGCAGCAGCTCCCTGCGGGATTTGTGACCGTTGTGCTCCTCCTTCCCCGCCTACTGAACAGGAGATTGAAGTCTGGATCGGCCAGCGGATTTCATTTGCAGAACTCCAACGCCTTGTTCCTTCGGAGCACCGGACGGAAGTGCGGGATACCCTCGAACAATGGCGTGCCCAAGGAAAGGTGTCTTGGAAAGATGGAATGGTATTCAAAGTCCCAGAGCATAACTGAAGCCAACACGGCGGCGCTACCTTGCCCCCATGTCGGACTCGTCCACCTCTTACCCTTTCGTCCACCTTCACCCCGGCAAGGAAAAAAGCCTGCTGCGCGGACATCCCTGGGTGTTTTCTGGTGCCATACAACGCCTTGAAGTAGACGATGCTGCACCCACTCCTGGCGATTGGGTCTGCGTCATGTCTTCCAAAGGTCAGGCACTGGGTTGGGGCCACTGGGGCGCAGGTTCCATTGCGGTGAGGATCATTGCTTCCGGAACATTGGATGCTCCACCCAATGCCCAATGGTGGAGTGACCAGATCGCAGAATGCCTTGCAGTGCGACAATCCGTGGGATTGGGGCCAGGAACAGATGCTGCCACAGACTGCTGTCGCTTGGTGCATGGAGAAGGAGACGGGCTGTCTGGTTTGGTGGTGGACTGGTACGCGGGAATGGCCGTGGTACAAACCCACTCTATGGGAATGCACCGCGCCTGGCCTGACTTATCGGCTGGACTGCAATCAGCCCTTGGCTCATCCTTGGACCTCATTGTCAATAAAAGTGCAGCTCTCATTGCCAAGCTCCCAGGAGTGGAGGAACGGATTGAAGATGGCATTGTGTGGTCCTCTTCAAGTGCTGACGACCCGTCAGCCCGGCGGGGAGTCAGTGAACATGGCATTCAATATGAGGTGTCTCCCATCGATGGACAGAAAACAGGTTTTTTCTTAGACCAGCGCGACAGCCGCGGTTTGCTGATGCAATGTGTAGGAGAAAGAGCGGTGCTCAATGCCTTTAGCTACACCGGAGGTTTCAGCATGGCCGCTCTCAAGGGCGGGAGTCCCCATGTCATCAGTTTGGACGCCTCTGAAAAGGCCGTAAGCGCAGCCTGTCATCACGCTGAAATCAACGGGTATTCCGACCGACATGAGGGCATTCAAGGTGATGTATTGACCTATCTCAGGCAGTGCGAATCTTTGCCTCCCATCGTGATTTTGGATCCTCCAGCTTATGCAAAGAGCCGGTCTTCAAGGCACAAGGCGGTGCAGGGCTACAAGAGGCTCAATGCCGAGGCCTTGAAAAAGATGCCATCCGCAGGATTGCTTTGGACATACAGCTGTTCTCAAGTCGTGGATGCCCAACTGTTTGAGGACACCATCGTGGCTGCTGCGGTGGAATCTGGCCGCACAGTGCGCATTCTGCACAGGTTGGGGCAGCCAGCAGACCATCCCACCCGGGCGGGTCACCCAGAGGCGCGGTACCTCAAGGGGTTGATGCTCCACATCGACTGATCAATCAGGCTTTCACCTGGGTGTCGGTCTTGAACCTCAGGGCTGAAGTCGGGTCAAGATCCACTCCCCACTGTTGAGCCGAGCACTGATTCGGTCATGCATGCGCCCGGGCCGTCCTTGCCAGAATTCGATCTGTTCGATGGACAACAAGAAACCGCCCCAATGGGGTGGCCGGGGCACCTCTCCAGGATGCCGCCTGTTTTGTTCATCCCACGCGGCTTCTAAATCCTGGCGGCCCTTGACTTCTTGGCTTTGTGCCGATGCCCAAGCTCCAATCTGACTTTCTCTTGGGCGCGAGGCGAAATAACGGTCCGAATCAGATGGGGACATCTGTTTCACCTGTCCTCTGATGCGAAGCTGCCGTTCGAGTGTGCTCCAAAAGAAGGTGGCCGCAGCATGGGGGTGCTCTGTCAACTCGAGGCCTTTTACACTGTGATAATTGGTGTAGAATGCCACAGCCCAACCCGCCTCGGTGGGTTCCAAAGAGCGCAGCAAGACGATGCGTGCATTGGGGTGTCCATCGCTGCCTACAGTGGACAGCGTCATGGCATTGTAATCTCCGGGGTCCGAGGCCTTGGCCTCTTCCAGCCAATGCCTCAAGAACCCCAAAATATCGCCCTTGTCCACATCCTGAAGGCCGCCTTTGGCATAGGACTTTCTATCCTCAAAATCAGTCATATCATTCCAACCAAGTATGCCCCTTCTTGTTTCCTCAACAAGGCTTTTCTGCGATGATCAAGAAGTTGCCTCCCTCCTCCTCAAGGCCCAAACACTCTCCGCTGCGTTGCACATATCCAATGCGGTGAATGTCTGAAACCACAAAACCGCAGGACTCCACCATTTCCACAATGCCTGCCTTGGTGAAATAATGCAAGAAGGACACCGACTTTCCGTTGTGCCGCTTGTAAAACAAGTCGCCCAATTCATACCCCACCTCGCTGAGGTTCAGCTCTTCAAAAGCCCTCAGCGCGTCTGGTCCCCACTCATTGGCATTGTCCAAATTGAACACATCGAAATAAAACCGACCTCCGGGACGCAAAGCAGCAAACACTTTTTCCAAGCTTTCCCTGCGTTCAAGGTCCGTTGGGATGTGTCCGAATGCGTACAGGAAAGCCACCGCGTCGTATGAATCGCTTTCTGCTCCGCACTCATTCCAAATTCCGATTCGGCCTGCAATGCCCCGTTGGCGAGCCTGCTCCACCATCGAAGCGCTGATGTCGATGCCGTCTACAGTGTAATCAAGCTGAGATTTGTCGCGGATGCCCCATGCCCGCCGACCCGTTCCACACGCAATGTGCAAGACCCGTTCAGGTTGAATGGCCTGTAGGTTTTCGGCCAAAATCTGATCGATGCGCTCGGTATAGCGGCTGCGCTTCAAACTGGCACCATCGAGGTCATCGTAACTCGTGGCTTGCTCGGCATAATAACTGGAAATGGCATCCATAATCTCACCCTTGCTGGGCTTTGGAATGAGTGGATAGAGCCGGTGCGTTTCATTTCCGGGAATGACGCTGAGCGGCACAAAAGAGAAGGCCTCTTTTTCAAGACTACGGAAGCCCTTTTCGTCCTGATGAAAAGACGCCGTGGTGGCATGTTCATTCAACTCACCCCGCCAACAGCGTTCAGCATCAAACAGCACCATTCCATCCAAATCCTCGAGGGCGGGCGCATAAAAATGCACCGTCACCAAGGGATGCTCGGAACTGGGGTTGACAATTTTGTGGATGGTGCCATCAGGCTCGGGAAGCACGCCTCCAGCCTTTACGCATAGCGCCCCGCGTTCTCGCAATTCCCTGGTCTCTTCGTCATAGGTGTACTCCACATTTTCGACCTCCCCTTTTACGCAAAGGACATACCCCCAAAAACCCTCGTGGTGGTGGATTGCACTTTCTACACCCGGTGGCCAATGCAAGACGACCACCTCAAAAGGCTCCATGAGTAAAATATTACGGGCATAATTTCCTGGGTTGGCGTCAAAATCAGGCACCAATCCGGTCAGGTCCAATGTGGCACAATCGATGCTGCGTACGCACCTTCCCAGCCATTCGTAATCAAAACCTGCTGGGGTGTTTTTGCGGATTTTTTCAAGTAAGTCACGCATGGCCATTGGTTTGCTCTGTGAATATACAACCGCACGGAAGGGCTTTCTGACGGAATAGAGGGAATTCAAAGGGGGATGAAACCTTTTTGAATCGGACGCAGTATCCCAAGTCGATTCCAAACTGTTGCCCCATGTCCAACCGACGCATTGTGAGCTATGAAAAGCTCGAACAACCTGTTCGCTCCTTGATCAAGTCCCGCTATCCTGATGGATTCGACGGCATGACATTTAACCTTCGGCTTCCGACAAGCAAGGAGGTCTTTAAGATGATCCGGGTCGAAATGGCCGGCATCCAATACATGGTGAAAGTGGGGCCCGCCATCGAAGGCGTGGACTACTCCATCGACTGACAATTCTGTCAATCTGCTTTTTCATTTTTCCTAACTCTGCGCATTTAAGGGTTGGTTCCGAACTTCGGGGCCAACCCTTTCTCATGAAGTGCACTGCTCCGAGGTTGCTCCTCGCCTTTATTTTATTGTTTTCGGTCTATTCAGGTGCCGCTCAATTGGCTTGTCAACCCATGGTGGGGCACGTCGGACTGCGCGATGCTCGCATTTGGATTCAGTCTGAAGCCCCCTGCCGGGCAACCATTGTTTGCTGGGCCGACTCCATGGGGGATGCGCCCACTGAGGTGCTGGTGGCCACCGAACAAGAGCTTAGCCGAGCACATGCCAACACGGCCACCTTTGACCTTGGGGACCTCCAACCCGGAACCGGTTATCGATTTCAGGTGCTGATCAATGACGAACGCGTGGTGCAGGGAATCGACACCACATTGCAGCGTTTTACCACTCAGCCCTTGTGGCAGTATCGGTTTGACCCGCCTTCTTTTACTGTCGCCTTGGGGTCCTGTGCTTTCATCAATGAGCCAAAATTTGACCGGCCAGGCCGTCCTTATGGTGGAGGTTATGAAATTTTTGATGGCATAGCCGAACTCGAACCGGACCTCATGTTGTGGCTCGGGGATAATGTTTATTTCCGAGAGGTAGACTTCTATTCGCGCTCGGGCATGCAACACCGCTACAGCCACTTGCGCAGGCTACCAGAATTACAGCGTTTACTCGGGTCCTGCCCCCATTACGCCATGTGGGATGACCACGATTATGGTCCGGACAATTCAGATGGAAGCTGGGTCCACAAAGACTGGGCCGCAGAAACCTTTGGTGACTTTTGGGCCAACCCTTCTCAAGGGTTGCCTGCACTTCAATACCAGGGCGTCACCACCTCATTCAAATTTCACGATGTGGACTTTTTCCTCCTCGACAACCGATCCTTTCGGGTGAACCATGACAACATCACCCAACAACCTCAAGTGCTGGGTCCAGACCAGGTCAACTGGTTGATCCAAGCGCTGCAGTATAGCCGGGCTCCCTTCAAAGTGATTGCCGTAGGCGGACAGTTTTTGTCGGATTTTGCGGGCTATGAGAACATGGCGCTTTATCCAGAAGAGCGCGATGGCATCTTGGAACGCATCGCTGAAGAGGACATCCGCGGTGTGGTTTTCCTTTCTGGTGACCGTCACAATTCTGAATTGACAGAATGGGAAGGTTCCAATGGAAGGAAAGTCGTTGACTTCACCTGCAGTGCTTTGACCAGCGGAACCTATGACCACAGCGATGAGCCCAATACCCGGCGCGTCGCTGGCACGATGGTCGGAACGCGCAATTTTGGCACGCTCGAAGTGACCGGCACAAGGAAGGAACGCGTGATGACCCTCCGCACCCATGACCCCAAAGGGCAAGTCATTTGGACGCGTGCATACAAGGCATCCGACCTCTGAGTCTCAGCCTGTCAATCCTGTTTAACCATACGGGTAACAGCCCCCATGCCCTGCTGACCCATCGCACGCAGCAGATATACGCCCGCTGGTTTTCCTGCCAGTGAGCCTTGCACCACGCTCGATTCGACCTGAAGCAAGTCGATTCTTCGGCCCGTTAGATCGGTCAATTCTAGCTGACCATTAAATGGCCGCGAGAACTGCACCTTGTAGGAGTCTCGCGTTGGATTTGGAGACACCGCAAACTGTGGTGCCTGCCATTCCTGAAGACCGACTGGCACGGACACCACAAGGCTGGTCGTGCAACCATCACCCCCGGTAACTTCTAAGGTCCAATCACCGGCCCCCAAATCATCGGGGTCTTCTGCACCTGTAGATCCCGTGGGGCCCGTCCACTCAAAGCTATATGGCTCAACACCTCCTGTCACCGTCACCGCAATTTCTCCGTTTTCCTCGCCGGGATTGGCTCCTCCTATTTCATCCACAATGACCTCCATTCCCTCAGGGTCCACCACTGTGATGCTCGCTGTGTCGGAACACGTGTTCATCCCTGCGGTTGTCAAGACATTGACATTGACGAAATACTCCCCTGCCGATAAGCCCAGAAAGTTGCCATCGATGCTGGCAGGTTCACCATTGAGTTGATAGGAAGTGGCCATTACGTTTCCTGCGACGAAAGCCGATACGCTGCCGTCGTCTCCGCCAGCGCATGCCGGAGCAGATGCCACCAAAAACAGAGACACATCTGGTGCAGCCGCCACCGTGAACACTTCCACGGCACTGCAAGTGGAATCTCCATCATACACTTCCAACACAAAGTCTCCTGGGATGAGGGCCTCAAAGACGCCATCAGTCCACACTCCTGACCCTACAAAACCTGGCGCGGTGAGCTCATAAAAGACCGAATCGGTCAATGCTGAATCCACCACCACCAGTGCAGAGCCATCGAGGGTTTCGAAGCAAGACTCCCCTGTAACTAAGGGCTCAGAAAGGGTTAAGTCACAATAGGTGCAACTTCCATCTTCCTCTGTGGCTCCGGGGTTGAAATTGGATGCTGCTGCATCTGTGCACCCCACACAAGAAGTGAACTCACAATTTCCCGCATCCAAGATGGCGTTGACGTCAAAATTGCAGGCCTCAGGATCTAAACAGCCTGCACAAGAGCTGTATTCGCAGAGTCCACTTTCTATCGTCGCGTCAGGATTGAAGTTGCAAGCGCTGATGTCAGTGCACCCATAACAACTGAAATCACACAGTTCCAAGTCATTGATTACCGCCGTGCTGTCAAAATTGCACGCTGCAAACAAACCGCACCCTGCACAAGTGGTGTAGTCGCAAGAGCCATCTTCGAAGGTTCCAAATGGGTTGAAGTTGCAGGCCAAGGAATCCAAACAAGCTCCCACTTCGACTCCGTCACATACCAGTACAAAATCAAAACCCCCTACCGCAGGTGTTACCGCGTTGGAGCCGCTCACATGAAGAAAATACTCCACGCCTTCTTCGCTTTCCCAGTCCACAGCTGAGGACAAGAAGTTCTCGAAGCAGGGGTCCGCAAAGAAGTTAGATTCGTCCTGATCGTCGTTTCCGGCAATGCAATCGAGGCTGCCACAATCGCCTTCATAGACGCTCAGGTATGTGTCGTACTCGGTATCCTCAAAACACATGGACGCCCTGAGTGTGTCCCCTGTTCCCATGATGGTATACCACAAACCACCGTGGTAGTAGTTGCCAATGTTGTACTGGTCGCAGAAGTCGCTTTCTGTGGTGTCCGCGCACACCGTAGTGGCCGTTACGACCTGTCCACAGCCGATGGGGTCTGCAAAACCACATTCATCGTTGTCCACCGGTAGACAAAAGCCCGCACAATCAAATCCAGGTTGCGCATAAAAACAGCTGCCATCTTCTTCGGTATATACCGGCGCCCAATTGCAAGCTTCGGGATCGGTGCAACCTGGAAATTCGAAAGGGTCGCACACCCCATCCCCGTCCTCATCACACAGGCAATTCCCTTCGCAATCAAAACAGAAGAATGCATAGTCACAGGACCCGTCGTCTTCGGTAGCCTCTTCGTCATAGTTGCAAGCTTCTGAATCCGTGCATCCTGGAACCGCGCAACTGGGGGTCCATGCGCAATGCACCAAAGTTGTCGCCCCTGCTCCAGGCAAAATCAGCGCATTGTCAGCAAGAAGGTCCACTTCAATGGTGTCCAAATCGCTGACCCACCATGCTGAAGCCGCCAACAAGGGGCCACCTGTCCAATCAAAACTGAGCATGGGCGCCGCTGAGTCTGCCTGCACCAGAACACCAAAGGTCAATGGCGTCTCTTCATCAGGTGGAATGGCGGCTGCCGCATACAAAACCGTATCGATCGATAAACACGCCCATGCCTCTAGCCCCTCATTGTTGCACAGGCTGTCCAATTCCGCATCAAAACCCAGGGTTGCGCTTGAATCAACCATCAGCTGGAGTGCGGTCGTCTCCTCTCCCAATGCAGCCTGTATCTCTAAAACACCTTGAGGAAAACAGTCTTGTGCCTTGACCCCGGAAAAGACCATGAGGAAAAGAGACAGGGCAAGGAAAGCAAAAGGTGTATTCGACTTCATG
>DDCX01000107.1 GCA_002336475.1 Flavobacteriales bacterium UBA1995
GGGTGCAGGAAACGCGTCAATGGTGCGGCGTCAGGTGAAGCGTCTTCTGCTGCATGGCGCAGCAAATCCTTGGAGTGCACATAACCGATGACATGGTCGATCGTACCCCTGTAGACAACCACCTTACTCAGGCCTGTATCGGTAAAACAGCGGTCCAAGTCTTCCATGGAGGCAGAGGCATCGAGGGCCACAATCTCATTGCGGGGTACCAGACAGTCCCTGGCCTTGAGGTTGGAGAAGTCCATCGCATTCTGCAGGATTTGCAGCTCGTTGTCGAGGGAGGAATCGTCCTCGTCGACCATGCGCTCGTTCAGCCCGCGCACAAAGTCATCCAAATCGACAGCGCTCAGGCCGTCTTTTTGGTCTTCATTCGGCTGTTTTCCTAAAAACAGCCGGCTCAGCGCGAGTACAACCATCGCCAAGGGCCACAAGATGTAAAACGCGAGCACGAGGGGAATCGAAAAGAACCGCAGCCATCGGTTGGGCGCTCCGTGAAAAAAGCTCTTGGGCAAAAACTCAGCGGTCACCAAGACCACGAGGGTCGCAATGGCTGTTTGCGCGGCCAGCGCTGCCATGGGACTGCTGGCTGACTCCCAATCGGCCACTCCAAACAGCGCATTTGCAATGAGTGCTCCAGATTCCAATCCGTAGATGACCAAGGCCAAGTTGTTGCCAACGAGCATGGCTGCGATGAAGCGCTCTGGGTACCTCAGGAGGTGTTCGACCAAGCGGCCAGCCCAGCCTCCTTGATTTCGGTCGAGTTCAGCTTGGAGCCGGTTCGCCGATACGAAGGCGATCTCCATGCCAGAAAAAAAGGCGGATGCCAGTAAGGCAGCTACGAGGACGAAGTAATGCGACGGGTCGGGGTCCATGTATCAGACAGGTCTTGCCAAGTTAAGACCTTGGGGCCTTTGGGCGAACTGGAGCGCCATTTAGTCGGATGGAAGGTCATGCTCCGAATGCGCATAAATTTTCTTGCGCATGGCCCTGCGGGTCATGTACCAAGCACCGGCGATTCCGGGAAATAGAAGCGAGGTTTTGCCGACTGCCCAGCCCTTGTCAAAGATGTGATATACAGCAACAAACAATGCGATGAGGGCAATCACACCCCACAGGCGTTCGGCGATAAGGTGAACTTTTTGATGCATCACGAAGTGCGGGTTGTGTCGACGAGAAAGGTACCGGTCGGCTCCAATATCTGATAGCGTTGGAAGCGCGCATCCGATTCCAAGCCACGGCCGTAAAGCGTGCCTTGAGGGGTCCTCACTTCTACAGGAGCTGTGGTGTGAACCCGGTCGCTGTCGGCGCTCCAGAACAGCAATTCCGTAAAGAGGGTGTCGCCTTCTGAACCCTTCAAGACCACATCCCCGTGCGCTTCAAGAAAGCGGGATTCCTCCTCAAATATGCCCCGATTGGCACCCAGCAATGCGTCGGTGTTGCCCGATGCGTCCAGTACTTCGAGGGTAAAACCTCCGGTGACCTCCCAAACGGGGGGCGCTTCGGAAGAACGGGTCATGTGCGCCGCACCCAAGCGGTGCGTCAATTTCCCATCGTCGCTGTACTCAAGCGCCGCGCCACTCAGGACCTGTGCCGGACCACCCAAAGTTTCGAAGTCGGCGACCGTCTCCAAGTCGTTTTTGCAGCTGGTGCTACAAAAGAGGAGCGCGAACAAAACAGGGTGCAGAGCGACACGAAAGCCCATCAGGGCTTCCGGGCCTTCGTGGTCTCTCCGATGCACTTGACCGTGATCTCCTTGCCTTCGTTGATGCCGTAGGTGAAGAGGTCGTCAATGGTGGGATAGGATTTTTTGACCTGAGAAATCTTGGTGTTGGCCTTGGAAGCCACAGTATTGTCCACCGTTTTGGCGCGCTGGTAGTAGTCCGCGGCCAACCAGTAAACCTCTCGTCCACCCAATGGGCTGTCAGTGCAAGAGCCGAACATCGAAGCGATGGCATCGCCGATCAGCAAGTAGGGCTCGCCGTTTCCGGGGTCAGCCTTGGCCGCTTGACGCGCATAACGCATACACTTGGTCACTTGCCCAGCATTCTTGGCAACCTGCCCTGCCTTCATCAAATTCCGAGCGCGCTTGGGGCAATCGGTGCACAATTCAACCGACTCCTCGAAATAGGGCAGGGCCCCTTTGTAGTCGCCCTTCTTGGACAGTTGGATGCCAATGGAGTATGCGGCATCCGCGTTTTTGTCTACTGCATAGACGGCTTCAGCCACAGGCAAGAAGATGTCGTTGTCGGTGCATCCTTTTTCGTTCAGCAGACGCAATGTCTTTTTCTTGATGTCGATGTCTTCAGGGGCAGCGTCCATCTTCTTGGTCAGCACAGGCACCATGTCTTCACAGTTGGCGACTTGCACAAAAATCTCATCCAGGTTCTTCTGGGTGGTCCCGTACTTGGCAGCGCCAGCGCTGTCTGCATCGGCCAATTCTCTTTGGCGTCCCGCTTCGATAAAGTCGCTCAGTCGCAAGTACTCTGTGAGCAAATCACCAATGGCCACTTCCTTGGCTTCTGCGCCTTCAGACCCGTTCAAGGCCTCGACCAACAAACCATAGTATCCGTTCAGAACAGCTGCGTCCGCGCGGTCTTCGAGGCAGTCGATGGATTGTTCGAACATCGGGCGAGCCTCAGCGGCTGCGCGCTTGTTCAAACTGGTCCAGTCCATGGCTTTACGCGCCAGCACCTGACAGCCGTTATCGGGCTTCTTGGTGGTTGCAGGAAAATGCTCAATGCGCAAGTCGTAAAAGGTGAAAACACTGTCGCGCAACGCAATGGCACGCGCATTGTCTTTGGCCTTGATGGCGGCCTTCATTTGACGCTTCAACAGGTTGACGCCTTTGATGTACATGTTTTGGGACACCGTCGGAGGGCAGACATCACATGCTTGCCTCCAAAAAGGGTATGCGTCGTTGTAGTTCTTCTGCTTGTAGTAAGTCTCGTACAAGCTCAGGTTTTCCTTACAAGCAGATTGCTGCTCAGGGGTGTCACCATACTTGCTGTCGTCTTGGCCCAGGGCTGCAGGGGCCAGAATCAGCAGGAAAACGGCAAAAAGGCTGCCGGTGAGGAGGATGTTCTTGGTCATCTGATGGACTTCTGCGTTCTGTACAATCAAGGACCGGGCCAAACTGTTAGCGCGGTTTTAAGGACGGCTAAAATAGCCGAAGCCAGCATTGCCGGCTTGAGGTTGTACTCAATCGTATCTGCGGGGAACCAGCCACTGGTTCTTAAAGAAGGGGTGAAGGGTAAAACCAAAGAGTGCACCAATGCCTCTTTCAAGAAGGGGACTGGCATCGCCAGCGGTCGTATTGGTCCAAGTAAAAGCGGCATTGATGCTCGATCCGGAGCGCGATCCTTGCATGGGTAGAGACCATCCGAGGCTCCAGCTTTGGGCCTCAATGGCGCCTTGATCGATCAGCATGTATCCACTCTGTTGGCGATATCCAACATTGTATGTCATGCGTTCGAATCCATTGCGTGCATCGTCCATAGAACGGGGCGTAAAAGAGGCCCCCGCAGAAAACCCAATGTCATCCTGCCAGGAGACCCCGGGGTCAAGGGAGGCATTGGACACTGAAGACCAACGGCTTTGGCGCCATTCTACCCCTGCGCGCCAGCGCGCTCCTGACTTGCTGTTTAGCTCCCATTCGGCGCCAATGGACAGTTCCATCGGCAGGTCCAGTGTGAACGTTTCCTCTGTCGAATGCACCGAATCCACCTCAATGGGGCCCGTAGAAAGGGCTTGCCATGACGACCAGCGTGTAGACCGATTGGTGTTGTGATTTCTGCCCAAGCGTGCAATGGCACCAATGCGGAGCAAGGAACTGGAGACCAACTTTCGGTCTTTGTCAAATTGTGCTGTGATGAGCTGCTCCCGCACCATGCCTAAGGTGAATCCAGCGCTTCTGTGGACTTCATCGGTCTGCACCCGGGTGTCGATAAAGATGGGGTTGGCAATGTCGACCGTCCGCGATCGGTTTAGGCCACCAAAAACCTGCTCGAACCTTCCGCCGATGGCGGTTCCACTGGTAATGATGCGCACGCTGTCTGAGATGGCGCCTTCGGCGTCAGTGAATGTGCGCCAGGTCTTTCCTTCCCAACGACGCGCCAAACCAGCATATGCCTCTGAAAGTCCTCCAGAGCCGAAATAGCGAATTTGGTATTGGTCGGTCACGCTGTTCTCCAAAACTTGACTGACGTTGTAGCCCGCCTGAGACCGCGGCTGAACACCAAAAGTGAAGGCGGTTTTGCCACCGGCACGCTTCAATGCAAAAGCCACTTGCGTCAAGCCTCCCAATTCTCCTTGGGTGGTAGAGTCGCCTTCCATGATGCGCTCAGATCGGACTTCGAGGCCACTTGAAAAAGTGGTGCGCGAAAGAAATGCCGCTGCGGCGGGATTCATGGTGTTGAGGTGGCTCCTGTCGGTCCAGGCAGCTCCCATTTGGCCCATCCCCAGTTGGGCAATCCCGGCTCCGGATTGCAATTTCCCCAAGCCAAATCTGGAATAAGGGGAGTACGTCGACTGTCCCCATGTCACGCCAGAAGTGCAGGCAAACAGGGCCAAAACAGCGGCAAGGGGCAGGGTACGGAAAGGGGGCAGTGGTGTCATGAGATTCGCTCGTTGAGCAGGGTAGCACATCCTTGGAGGACCAAATTTGGGTCTGCGAAAGTCTGCCATCCCCCTAAACCATCAAAATGTCCAGCATCTCCGCCAGTGATGATGACCTGTGCACAGGGGTCAAGGATGTGGAATTCGGAAGCAATGGCTTCTGCAGATTTTTTTGTGGCAAAGGCAATGCCAGCAGCCAAGGCTTCGACAGTGTTTGACCCCAGTGCACCGCCGGCTCCAGAGGCAGAAGGCCAAACTTGGTCTTCATCGGGAAGCAATGCCGGAAGTCCAGCCTGTTTCATGGCCGCCGCTTGCAGCTGAAGTCCGGGAAGAATGGCGCCGCCGCGCCAAATTCCTGGCGACAGCAAATCGATGGTAATGCAGGTGCCTGCATCGATGATGATGAAACTTCCTCCGGGGTCTCTGCGCTGACAAGCCACCGCTGCTGCAATGCGGTCGCTGCCGGGCTCGCCCGATGTGTATCCCACCTCAAACCCGGGGTTCTGTAAAGGGTCAAGGGTGTTCCATGACAATTGGACATGGGGCAGGGCTTCGGTAAATAATCTCCGCCAATTGGGGCCTGCAACAGGAGGGTCAGGCCGGTTCAGCACGTGAAGGCTGGCCCCTTTGCTCAACTCAGTCAGCCAAGGGGCTTGTTCCAACAGGGCATTGCGGCCCGAGGTTTCGCGCAACGTTTCCCAAGGCAAAATTTGGACAGACTCCAATCGGCCTCCTGTGGCTTGGCCAAATTTGAGCCGGGATCCACCGGGGTCGAGCACCAGATTCACGGCCAATTGAGGTTTGCCATGAGGTGTTCCACATCTGTGTTCAAGCGGGATGTGACGGGAGCCAAAGAGTCTCCGTTGGGCCGCACTTCAAAGTACAAGGCGCCGCGAAGGAATTGGTCTTGACCATCGGTGCACAGAAACTGCAAGGGACTGGCTGCGTTACCGGCGATGCGCCAAGTCATGGCCACCCCACCTTTTTCGTAATCGCGTTGGCGCACTTCAATGGCGTCGGCCTTGATTTCGTGCTCATAGGCGAGTTTAAAAGCGTCCTCCATCACGGGTTCTAGGGCCACTCCTCCGCCGTAGGTGCAATGGATCCTTGCATTGTAGCGCGGGTAAACGAGGTTAAACCAGCAACTGTCAGGGGCAAATTCTTGGACAGTTTCAACCTTGGCGGCATTGGAAACCTCTAGCTGAAGGGGACATGCGAGCTCTAACGATCTAAAGGTCGTGTCGTGCATGGCAATCCGGTAATATCCTGCAGGACGGGGCACTGGTGGTGGAGCGCTGCAGCCGGACCCAAAAGACATGGTGGCAGCAAGAAGGGCAGTCGCAACGCCCATTCCACCTCCACGGGTTCCTGTTTGACCTGGTCCGGGATTGGGTGAGGCCCCCTGATTCATCATGACTTTCACCTGAAGAACCCGACGTCGGTCAGCCGCCTCTGTCACCAATTGAATGCCCCCGAAGGTGACAGATTCGCCTGGCTTAGGCAGGCGGGCCAGTTGCTCGACCATAAACCCTCCAAGGGTATCGCTTTCACCCTTTGCCGTCTCAAATGAGGCACCGTCTATGTCGAGAATGCGGTAGACATCGACCAAGGCTGTTTTGCCTTGAAAGACCACAGTGTGTTCATCGATGCGCGAGTACAGTACATCCTCATCGTCAAATTCATCGGAGATGTCCCCCACAATTTCTTCGATGACATCCTCTAGGGTCACGATGCCGCTGGTTCCGCCGTACTCATCAACCACCACTGCGAGGTGGACCTTCATGCTTTGAAAGTCGCGCAGGAGGTCATCGATCATGCGGTTTTCGGGCACAAAAAAGGGCTGGCGGAGCAGGGTATTCCAGTCAAATTCTTGGGCGTTCCTATGAGGAAGCAAGTCCTTGGCGTAAAGGATGCCTTTGACCTGATCCAAACCGTCTTGGTGAATCGGGACCCGACTGTAACCGGAGTCGGAAATGGCCGATTTGAGTTCAGACCAAGGCAGGTCATGCGCAAACGTCGTGACATCGGTCCTCGGCCGCATGATCTGCTTGACATCCTTGGACCCAAAGTTGACAATGCCACTCAAAATGCGGTTTTCTTCTTCTGAGCGTTCTGCGGAGTCTGTGACGTTGACCGCATGTTCCAAATCTTCTACAGACAGTTCAACAGCGGCTCCTGATGCCGGGGCCAGCCAGCCAGCCATGGCGTTCAATGGTTGCCAAATGGGCCTCAAAATTCCCTTGGACCATGTCAGCGAGCGGGCCATGCGGCGGGCCAGTGTCAGAGGATGCCGGTTGGCGTAAACTTTGGGCAGCACTTCGCCGAACAGCACAATTAAAAAGGTGACACCAAAAACGTGCAGTGCAGCCCCGATGATGGGGGGAAGCGCCACGAGCCAGCGCTGCATCAACACTGTAGACAGCAGGATGATCACGATGTTGACCGTGTTGTTGAGCACAAGAATGGTGGCGAGCAATTGTCGGGCGCCGAGCTCTGCATCAGGGGTGTTCAGAAGGTCGAAGACCATCTTTGAGGGGCCGTCCTCAGCCTCTTCGAGCGCCTGTCTGTCTTGGGGGGTCAAAGAGAAAAAAGCAATTTCACTGCCCGATATAAAGGCACTGGCAACCAACAGCAGCAGCGATCCAAATGCCACCAGCCAAAGGTGGATGCCCATCAGGTTCTCCATGGCTCAGAAGGGCAGTTTGGAGGCGTCCATGTGAAATGGGCCGGGCTTTTCCTCAGTTTGACCGCCTTCCTCGTCATCAGTGCGTGCTTCAGAAAAGCCACGTGGGGACAGCATTTCCATCCTGTCGGCGATGATTTCTGTGGAGCGGTGTTCTGCGCCGTCGGCGTCCTGCCATGTTCGTGTTCGCAGCCGCCCTTCGATGTAGACTTTTTGGCCTTTCGTGAGGAAGCGGTCAGCGATTTCAGCCAATTCTCGCCACAAAACGACTTGGTGCCATTCGGTGCGTTCGTGGCTCTTGCCCGCGTTGTCTTTGTACCGTTCGGAAGTCGCCAAAGACAGCTTGCACATGGCCTGCCCGCTTTCAAGCCAGCGCAAAGCGGGTGGCTTGCCGAGGTGGCCGATGAGCATGACTTTGTTCAATCCGGGCATGGACGCAAAGTACCGAAGCGGCTTCGAGTGGCGTTTTCCAAAAGCCTCAATTCTTCACAATCCAGGCCCTGAGCTCCGGGAGCACCTTGTCGATCAGCCTGGGCCAATTGGCATCACCTGACGATACATCGACCCAGCGGCCTGGCATTTTTGGCGTTGGCGGGTTTTGCACCACTTCGAAATAAGCCGTCATCCGACGGTGCGTCAGAATGTGTTTCACAGGACCAAAACGGGCATCGTTGGCATCCCGTTCTGCGAAAAGCCCGGTGTTCACGGCAGCTTCTTTTTCTGAAGACAAGGGTGTCATCACACAAGGAAACGCTTCCAGTTGTGACCAGATGCCTTTTTCTGGCCGCCGTTCTACCCACCACTGAAGGGGGGAATTGGGTTCCTGACGGAGTGCGATTGAAAAGCTGACTTCAACGGCCAAGGCAGCTTTTTTAGGCTGCTTGACCGGGCGCTGGAGCATGGTTTTCCGTTCTCGAGCGAGGCAACCATCCATCAAGGGGCACTGGGCGCAGAGCGGTGACTTGGGCGCACAGATCAGGGCCCCCAATTCCATCCAAGCCTGATTGGAGGTTCCCGGATCAGCGACATCCAACAACATTTGGCACGCTTCATCCACAGCCTGCTTGCCTGCTTTCCGGTCCACGGCATGTTCGATGTCAAACAGCCGGGACATGACCCGTTGCACGTTGCCGTCCACTACGGGCACCGCTTCTCCGTAGCAGATGCTTGAAATGGCTGCGGCGGTGTAAGGGCCAACACCGGGCAATGCAGACCACTCTTCCGCGTTTTTGGGCATCACCCCCGCGTGTTCACCCACGATGATGCGCGCCGCATTGTGCAGATTTCTGGCCCTGCTGTAATACCCAAGGCCCTTCCACAAGGCCATGACTTGGTCAGTTTCGGCCGATGCAAGATCCTGAACCGTCGGAAATGCCACCATGAACCGTTCCCAATAGGCGGTGCCTTGGTCTACCCGGGTTTGCTGCAGAATAACCTCGGAAAGCCAGGTGGAATAGGGGTTTGGGTCTGCTCGCCAAGGCAGAGGCCTTGCGAATTTTCCGTACCAATTCAGCAGAGATGAGGTCAGTGGATGAAGCGTCTGCACTCGGAAAGATTAATCGTTGGCAAGATGGGGTCATGAGGTCTCCCATCCATGTCCTATTTTTGCCGGCCCAATGAATGGATTTCCAAATCATTGAATCTCATAATCATCCAGCAAGGTGACTGACAATAAGATGACAAAGGCGGATCTCGTAAGCCGCATCTCTGACAAGACGGGAATTGAGCGCCAAGACGTCCAAGTGACGGTAGAGGCGTTCATGGAATCAGTAAGGGACTCCTTGGAGAATGGACACAACGTCTACCTCCGTGGTTTCGGAAGCTTCGTCATAAAGCGACGGGCAAAGAAGACCGGTAGGGACATCCTCAAGAACAAAACCATTGAGATTCCAGCCCACAACATTCCTTCATTTAAGCCCGCTAAGAGCTTCATGGAGAATGTAAAGACCAAAGTGTCAGCAAGCTGACATCATCTATTCATGTCAAACGCACCGTCCAATAACCGCACCATGCCCCTCATCATAGGGGGGTTGTGCGTGTTTTTAGCGGTGTTGGTTTGGCAAGTGGTTCCCCGTTCTCCGGAGGCGTATTCTGCCGATCCCATTCCAACATCATTGGAGGATGGCATCGACCAGGACCCCGTTGAAGCGGCCATTGACCAAGTAAACGGCCCGAATCCAATGGCCGGAATCTTGGCATTGAAAGCCTTGGCCGAGGCGGAACCACCCAATGTGGACGCTGTGATCGAACTCGGTCGCTTCAGCATTCAATCCGGACAGTTCGACAAAGCCCGTGAGCGCTTTGTGCAGGCCATTGAGCTTGCTCCCGAACGGTCCGAACCTCTAATCCAGCTCGGCATGCTGGAATTGGACGGCGATTCTCCCGCCGATGCCCTGATTCATTTCGAGCGCGCGCTCGTGGTGGACAGCGCCGCACACAATGCTTGGTTTTTCCAAGCACAATGCCACGAGCGCCTGGGAAATCCGGGCTTGGCGCTCGCCAGTTACAGGCGGTTTTTACCGCTATCCCCGGATACCGTAATCGAGGAAGCGGTCAAACAACGGATCGTCCTCCTCGAAGAAAATTCAACGAACTCCTAAACCCCCCTTCCCATGCCTAGTGGAAAGAAGCGCAAGCGCCATAAGATGGCCGTGCACAAGAAGAAAAAGCGTTTACGTAAGAACCGTCACAAGAAGAAGAAGTGACACTAGATGGTGGTGATGGGAGCCTTTCCGCTCTACAATCCACCGTCGTCATGTATTGAAGCGTGAACATCGAACTGGTCATCAACAAGACCAAGTCCGGGTTGCGTATTGCCATGTTGGAAGACGGCCATTTGGTCGAACTCCACGAGGACAAAGGCAACCAGGAATATGCGGTCGGGGACATTTACCTCGGCCGGGTCAAGAAGGTGCTGCCCAGTCTCAACGCTGGATTTGTGGACATAGGTCATCCAAAAGATGCCTTTCTCCACTATCTCGACTTGGGTCCGCAGTACCGAAGTTTTAAGAAGTATGCCCAGCGTTCCGTCAAAGGGACGCAGCAGAGCGGTGATCTAACCAACTTCAAGTTGGAAGGGGACCTCGACAAAAAGGGCAACATGAAAGACGTGGTCTCCGCAAGCCAGAATGTGCTTGTGCAGGTCGCGAAAGAGGCCATATCTACCAAAGGTCCCCGGCTCACAGCTGAGGTTACTTTGGCAGGAAGGTACCTCGTGCTGGTCCCGTTTTCGAGCAAGATCAGCATCAGTCAACGCATCCAGAAGGAAAGCGAGCGCAAGCGCCTCAGGGTCTTGCTGCAGAGCATCCGTCCGGAGAACTGCGGGATCATCGTTAGAACTGTTGCCCAGGAAAAGGGAGCCGCAGATCTGCATTCCGATCTCGAAGAATTGAGCCAACGTTGGAAGGAGTTGCACTCCAACCTGCGGAACGCTAAACCCAGACAACGGGTCTTGGGCGAAATCAACAAGACCAGTTCCCTATTGCGGGACCTGCTCACGCCTGATTTTTCTCAGATTCTGGTC
>DDCX01000079.1 GCA_002336475.1 Flavobacteriales bacterium UBA1995
ACCGCCAATGTCATTGCTGCTGCGCAGCAGGCCAAAACGGAAACATTTGTCCTGATCAGCACAGACAAAGCGGTCAATCCCACCAGTGTCATGGGGGCTTCCAAGCGGATGGCCGAACTCGTGGTGCGGAGCATTGGCGAGGGCAAAGGCATGAATTGTGTCATCACCAGATTTGGCAATGTGCTCGACAGCAACGGCAGTGTTATTCCCCTGTTCCGTCGACAGATTGAAGCGGGCGGTCCATTGACCCTGACCCATCCTGATGTCACCCGATATTTCATGACCATTCCTGAGGCCGTCCAGTTGGTGATGGAGGCAGCAGCAACCAGCAAGGGCGACGACATCTTCGTCTTTGACATGGGTGAGCGCGTGCGGATCGCCGACCTCGCCCGACGCATGATCCGCCTTGCCGGACTCGTCGAAGACCAAGATATCCGAATCGATTTGGTCGGGCTGAGGCCTGGAGAAAAACTCCATGAAGAGCTCATGAGTGGACAGGAGAACCTCTTGCCAACCCACCACCCCAAAATCCTCCGTGCAGCGCGCGCAGAGGTGGATCGAGAAGCGGTTCGCACGACGTTGCAAATTTCCATTCAATCTCGAAACGACGGTACATGGACCTTGGCGCACGTGAAGTCCGCCTTCGCACGACATTTGCCGGAGTACATCCCCTCTGAACCGGAAACCAGCCTCACATGAGTCCAGAACAGCAAGAACTTCGATTGTTGGAAGACCTCCGCAGCTACTTTGGTTATGCCGAAGACCAATTGGAATTTGTGTGGTCAGACCTTGATGGCATTCAAGAGGTTTCCTTGTTTACCTACAATCCCCGACACACGCAGCGCTTTCTGTTTCACAAGACCACAGGATCGACCAAGTCTCAGGCCTTGCAAAGCCTCCTAGAGTACACCCAACACCACAAGGACCGGGAACTTAGCTACACCATCCAGTGGCGGGTGGCAGGCGAAGCTGAATTGCACACGAGCTACTTCAGCGCAGGCAACATCCTGCTCTCACTCGACAAGTTTTTTGCCGGACGAGACCCCCATACCGTTCAGGTCTTTAGCGTCACACTCAACCCATTGAGCTAAACGTGCGGGACGCCTTCCCAACATTGGTGGCCACGGGTACAGGCCTCTTTAAAGCCAAAGGCAGCAAGTTTCACGGCTATGCCTTTCCACTGCCGTTTGCTGATGAAACAGCAGCCGAACGGGCCGTCGCTCGACATTTGGAAGCGGTCAAAGTGGACCACCACGCTGCACGCCACGTTTGCTATGCATGGCAGTTCGGTCCGGACAGGTTCAGAGCAGCAGACGATGGAGAACCTGGAGGCAGCGCCGGAGCTCCCATACATGGGGTGCTGCGTTCCCACGATTTACATTGGACTTTAATCGCCGTCGTGCGCTATTTCGGAGGGGTCAAACTCGGGGTCGGAGGACTCATAGAAGCATACCGCTCTGCAGGCCAAGATGCCGTCCAAGACGCGGGCATATCTGAATCACTCCTGATGGCCCCGCTCACCCTCGCCTACCCGCCCAACCTCACCCGGCATGTCATGCAGGCCATCCAAAAAGAAGGCGCACAGATCTTAGCAGAACGCTACACCGACCGCTGCCTTTTGGACATCGAGGTGCGGGCGGGCAGCATCCCATCACTCAGCACAGAACTGAAGAACATCCACGGTGTTGAAGTAAAGAATCCCACAGCCAAATCCACATGATCAGATACTTTCTCGCTCTTGCAGCCGGGCTCATTTTAGCCCCATCCACATTTGCCCAATTGACCTTTGAATTTGAAGGTGTAGAAAGGTCCTACTTCATGGAAGCACCCGACCCCATCCCAGAGGGTGCCCCACTTGTCTTTGTGCTCCATGGCTACTCGAGCAGTTCAACCTTGATTCGAGCTTACAGCGGATGGCCAGCCATGGCTGAACAAGAAGGCTTCGTTGCAGTATTCCCGCAAGGCACGACAGACCAAGCGGGCACCTCACACTGGAATGCCAATTTGGGCATCAGCACCACGAACGATCACGGGTTTCTTGTGGCTTTGGCCGAACACCTCCAAGAATCATACAACCTCAGCGCCGATTGCACCTACTCATGCGGCATGTCCAACGGCGGGTACATGAGCTATTCTCTGGCATGTGAACACCCCGATGTCTTTAAAGCCGTCGGCTCTGTTACAGGTGCAATGAGTGCTGAAGACTTCGGCTGCATTCCAGATCAAGTGGTCCCCATCGTTCACCTGCATGGCACTCAGGACCTGGTCGTTTCCTATGACAATGGTGTTGGAGGAAGCTGGGGCAGTGCCGGTGTTGTGGACATCATGGACCACTGGACGGATCTGATGGGAACCACTTTGGTCGATGAGGTATCCTTGCCCAACCAAGAGGCTGTCGACGAGACTTCGGTGGACTTCTTTCGGCACTACGGTTCACCAGGCGGACAGGAATTCCATCACTACCGCGTCAATGGCGGGGGGCACGATTGGTTTGGAGTATGGGGAAGCATGGACATTGTTTCTACCCAATTGCTCTGGGACTTCTTCTCTTCTCAGTGTGCGGGTGAATTTACAGGCATGGAAGAGCCCAGTGCGCCGAAATCTTGGCTGCACTGGAGAGGAAATGGCATTTCTACAGACAGAACTTGCCGCTTAGAATTGTTCGATGCCACCGGTCGCTGCATTGAACAGCAACCTTTGGTTCAGGGCCAAATCTGGACCCCATTTACAGGAGGAATAAAAATTATCCGAGCCACGGATACTGCAGGCCATCAGCAGATTCTAAAGGCACACTGAGCGGCTGCGGTCGGTTCAAGCCCGCGCTGTTCCAATGACAATGCACGATTGAAAAGGGCGCCAAGCACCCGAGTGATCCGGTGACTTTAAGCCGGCTTCCGGACCACGTGCAGGTAGCGTTCTGAACCGAGGGCACAGCGCTCAAAACGATCCGCACCAAACAGCTCGCGCAGGTCCAGCTCTTCTACCTCGAAACCAACAGCGCGGTAACGGTCGGCGTAATCCATGCCGTAGAGCCGGACATGGTCGCGCTGCCAGTACAAGCGTTCTCGCTCTGCCGGATCGGTCACATTGGGATCTTCCAAGGTCTCGGCGTTATTGCGGTCCAAGGGGACTTGAAAAATGCCCCAACCGCCGGGCTTCATCACCCGGAAATACTCCGCCATGACTTTGCGGTCATCGGCCACATGTTCCATCAAGTGGTTGCCCATGATGATGTCAAAGTGGCTGTCTTCGTAGGGGATTTCATGGACATCGAAATGCACATCCGCCCATGGCGACACCAAATCGGCCCTGGTGATTTCCAATCCTTGGGCCGCGTTGAACCGCTTCAGAAAACAATACTCAGGAGCCAGGTGCAACATGCGCCTGTCCGGTCCTCCATTGAACATGTTACTGTGTTCCTTGAGGTACATCCACACTGCGCGGTGACGCTCCAAACTCAGTGAGTTCGGCGCCAATGCATTGGGACGGCTTCTGTCAGCGCGACCATAGGACAGCAGCTTGCGGTACTTCTTTCCGTTGATGGGATCCTCAAAGCGGCCACCCCAGTAAAAAGGAGAAACCAATTGCAGGGCGATGTGGGCCACACGCTGCAACAAATGCCGGGGAATAAACCGGGTAACAAAAGAGATGAGGGCACGCATGATGTGCGGCAAAGATAACTTCTACTGCTCCGTCTACCGGATGACCACCTGCCGAATGGCCTCCCGGCCCAAGTGTTCATTGATCAGCGTCTGTATGCGCGTCCGGGCCATCAGGAATTCTTCTTTCATGGGACCTGAGTCCAGTTCAACGGTCAGCACACCGTCTCGAACCCTCAAGAACCGGGTCTTGCGCGAGACGGCCTCTCCCATGACTTCGCGCCAAGCAGCTTCTGTTCGGGCATTATCAAGACGGGCCCCATGTCCACTAAGGCGCAGCCATTCAGAAATGGCGTCTCCCAGCGAGACCGCTTCGGCCTTACGCGAGGTCCGCCGCCGGCCCAGTGCACGGTTGGTGTAACGCTTCATGAGGTTGGATTCAGGGATTCATGTGGAATGACGCCTTCGGATCCCACCCACCATGCACTAAAAGGCACATCAGCGGCTTTGAGCAAGTCAGGAATGCGGTCAGGGTCGGTATCAGAAATAAACACTTGACCAAAGCGCGCCCTGCCCAACACGGCCATCAATGCCCCAGCGCGGTGCGCATCGATTTTATCAAAGATGTCATCCAAAAGCAGGACGGGCCTCCGGCCAACACGCTGCGCGAGGTGTTCGACTTGTGCCAGCCTCAAAGCCAACAAAAAAGTCTTCTGTTGTCCTTGACTTCCANNTCCGCCAATGCCTGCTCGAATTGACCAGAATCTACACGGCTTTGAAGCGTCAACCCCACAGTCTCTTTTCCCTGACACAATTCGCGGTGAATCCTCTGGAACTCCGGCTCAAATTCGGCAATAAACAATGCGCGCTGCTGCGCAATCGCCTCCGCAAGCGGGACCATCTGTTCATTCCACGGTGTCAATTGGTCGGCATCAAACGTTCTGTTCTCTGCGAAAAACCGCAGCAGGTTGTTGCGCTGCTGAACCAAATGGTGGTACTGAATCAACCGGTCCAAGTAAGGGCGGTCGTATTGGCTGATCACCTGGTCCATCCATTTGCGGCGCACCTCGCTTCCTTCGTGCAGCAGAGCTGAATCTGCTGGTGCGATCATCACCACCGGATACCTGCCCACATGATCGGCCAACTTCTGATAAGCCTTGCCATTGCGCTTGAGCACTTTTTTCTGCCCCTTGATCACAGCACAAACGACGCGGTCTTCTTCTTTGACATCGGCTTCCTCGAGGGCAAAAGTTCCCTCGATCATAAACGAAGGCTGTCCGTGGCGCACATTTTGCGAATCAATGGGATTGAAAAATCCTTTGGCGTTGCCCAGATAGTGCACCGCATCCAAAACATTCGTTTTGCCGGTTCCATTGTCTCCGAGCAAGCAATTTACTTGCGCGCACAGCTCCATTTCCACCTCTGGGTGGTTCTTGAAATC
Organism: Flavobacteriales bacterium UBA1995; assembly: GCA_002336475.1. Classification (GTDB taxonomy): domain Bacteria; phylum Bacteroidota; class Bacteroidia; order Flavobacteriales_D; family Sanyastnellaceae; genus UBA8752. Next base: position 5,041 of record DDCX01000079.1, read on the forward strand.
GAGCAATTGCAACCTGAGGAGGCGCATGCCGATGGTATTGGTCTTTGACTCGGTCACTTTGGCTATTTTTGCCGTCCGCAAAAGTGGGTCATCGACCCGTGGATGCGTGCAGGGTTTTCCACCGGGAATCCCGAAGCTTATCAAGAATCAACCAGGATACGACCTCCATGGCCGAAAACAATCCCTCCGGCGCCCCTCAAGATCTCTCGGGCCAAACGGAACAGTTCATCGAGAACAACAGCCGCAACATCGTCATGGCCATTGGTGCCGTGGCCGTCCTCATCTTAGGAGTAGTGGGCTATGGCAAGCTTGTGACAGAGCCTGCCGAGCAAGAAGCAAACCAAGATTCTTGGCGCGCTGAGCAATACTTCATGATGGACAGCGTAGACCTCGCTTTGAATGGCGATGGCTTGTACCCAGGCCTCTATGACATCATCGATGAGCACGCTGGCACCACTTCTGAGGCGCGTGCCCAGTATGAGTTGGGCACCATCCTTCGCAGCCAAGGCGATTTCGCAGGTGCGATCGAAGCGTTCAACAGCGCCAACTTGAGCGACGATGTGCTCTCAGTCATCGCACAGATCAACATCGGCGACTGCGAAGTCGAATTGGGCAACTACAGCAGTGCAGCCAGTGCTTTTGACCAAGCTACAAGTGGTGCAAAAGGCTCCGTGGGCGAAGACTACCTCGCTCCCATCGCTTTGTTCAAGGGCGCTTTGGTGGACATTGAGCTCGGCAACAACGGCGCAGCCAATGGAAAGTTGAGCAGCATTGTCCAAGACTATCCTGCCTCTAACATGAAAGCGACTGCCGAAGGGTTGGCCGCTGCCATCGCCCGCTAATAGCGGGTCCACACCATGGCCACGCAAGGGCACGACCTGTCCGCTTATGACACTGATAGTCTGGGGAATTGCCAGAACTTTAGGATAGGCGTGGCCGTTTCGGAATGGAACCATGAGATCACCCATGCCCTGAGAGATGGGGCATTGGCGGTCCTCGAGAAAGCGGGTGTTGCCAGCGTTCTCGTGCACAACGTACCGGGAAGCTTTGAACTTCCACTGGCCAGCCAATGGTTGTTGAAACACGCTGCGTGCGATGCCGTCATCGCGATTGGCAGTGTGATCCGTGGAGAGACCGCCCACTTTGACTTCGTCTGTCAGTCCGCGGCCCAAGGCACACTAAAGGTTGGCCTGGACAGCGACAAACCGGTCATTTTTTGTGTCCTGACCGACGACAACATCGAACAATCCCGGGCCCGCTCAGGCGGTGAGCACGGCAACAAAGGTGTCGAGGCCGCCGTCGCTGCCCTCAAAATGGCCCGCCTGCGCAGCGGACTTGCCGGAACCGGAAACTGGGGGGTCGGACTGTGAACCATTCCGCCTGGCGTCATCCCCTCCTGCTTCCCCTGCTTGCAGGACTGTTGTTGCGGCTGGCGGCTGCGTTGTACGGTGGCGGATACCTCATGCACGACGATCATTTCTTGGTGGTCGAAGCGGCAGCCAGTTGGGCCGATGGCGAGGACTACAACAACTGGCTTCCCTGGAATCAGAAAGGAACCCCACAAGCCCATCCGGCGAACTTCGCCTATGTCGGCAGCCAATACCTCCTCTTTGAACTGTTTCACCTGACAGGGCCGCGCCACCCGAGCCAACAAGCTTTGGTACTGCGCATCCTT
>DDCX01000068.1 GCA_002336475.1 Flavobacteriales bacterium UBA1995
CTGCTACAAGTAAACACGCGGAAAGAAAACGGCTCATCGAGTAAGTTAATTCTGACAAATTACGTAGGAGCAAAGAAAAAATCGAGTCGCAGTGGCCATTCTGCCTTGTGAAGTTTGTAATTGAGTTTGAGGACGATATAGTATCAGGCTTAATCGACCAGATGTTGGTTTGATTACCAGGATATGACTGGCTTATGAGCCAAAGAGGTGGGTTTACGCCCCTAAATACGTGAAAACATATAATCAGAGTATAAGATCGACATAATTGCAACGGCAACGAATTGTGGGTCTTGATCATAGACTGTAGCCCATTAGTGCTCTAATTTTGATCAGTTGAGCCAAACCGAATGCTGCACTGGACCGCAATTGTCTTTGCCCTCTTTTTCGGGGGGCTGAATAGGGAAGTGTTCCCAGACACCGCATGGTTGAAGGTGGAGGTGGCCATGGCCGATGACGGCTTTATGTGCCCGTTCCTCACTCCGATGTTTATTGGGATTTTGGAGGACAAAGGTGCCGATTGGGTGATATGTCGACCCCAGGAAAGTGAAGTGGCCTTTTGTGTCCCTTTGGAGATGGCGCAAAGCCAAGAGGGCTATATCGATTGGTTGGAGAAACTCGGGTACCAAAGGCATCAAGTCAGTTTTCTCCAATTCGACACCTTAATGGTTCAGCCCCAGGTGCCTAGCCCATGAACCGCCACTGCACGCCGATCCTTATGGTGGTTCTCTTGTGTTCCTCCATGGTTGCCCAAGGACAAGGGGGGCTGACTCAGACGTTTCTGCGCCGCTACAACTTGGAGGCCATGCAGGGAGGTTTGGCCATAACGACTGCGGCAGATGGAGGGTTCATCGCGACCGGTCAGCACCAAAACAATGGGAGCGCAGGGGGCTGCGATGTTTTTGTCTACAAAGTGGACGCCTGTGGCAACAGGGAATGGTTCAATCTTTACGGAGGACCAGAGTCCGAAGGGGGCAAGAGCATCGAGCCTACTTCAGACGGTGGATACATCATTGGAGGTTCAAGGGCCACTTTGGTTGGCGTTGATGCCTTTGGCAACAACATCACAGAAGACCAGGGTTTCGTGATGAAGATCGCCGGTGACGGAACCTTGGAATGGTTCTCTTTTCTTACTGATGTTGCGTGGATTTTTGACGTGCAACCGCTGCCTTCCGGATTTATAGCCATAGGGCAAGCATCCGGTAGGCCCATTTTGGTGAGGATGAACGACACAGGCGGCATTATCTGGGCGAAACGGTATCCTTCGCTGAGCGAAAATGCACTCACAGTGTCGGCACTTGAAGATGGAGGCTTCTTCTTCGTTTCCAATCAGCCACTGAGCGGCAGGGACGTGGAGGTGGCAAGGGTGGATGCCTTTGGCAATCCCTTGTGGATGAAGAGTTTTGGGGCGGGTTTTGCACCAAATGAACACATTGCTTGGGGGTGCAATGCTTTGGTTCAGGAAGGGGAGGGGGCTGCTTACGTCATGGGTCCGACCACTTCTGGAGGAATCGGAGGAGAAGACATTTTGCTGATGAAGTTGGACCTTGATTCAGGTGTTCCTCAGTGGTCTCGAGCCTATGGCAGCCTCGGGGATGATTTGGGCAGAGACCTGATTTTCGTTCCAGGTGGGCTGGCGTTTTTGGGCAGCAGTGATGGTTTTGGGGGGACAGTCGCGGAGCATCCAAATGCACTGAGCCAAGACATGGCAGAGCAAGACATTCTGCTGGCAAAAATGAACACGTTGGGCTATGTGGATTGGGCGCAGACGTATGGAGGCGATGAGCGCGACAAGGCGGTGGGTGTTCGGTACGATGATGAATTGGGTTACACCATCTCTGCTTACACGTCTTCCAGCATCTTTGGCAACCAAGGGGGCTCCATGGACCCTCTGTTCATTCGTACAGATTTTGAAGGGGGGGTCTCATGCCAAAACATTCCCGTGAGCTTGGTGAGTTTGCCGGTCGCTGTCAGCGTGGGTGACTTGGTGTCATCAGAAGTCTTCACAACGAATAGTTTTTCGGCATCCGTAACTGTATCTGCCTTTGAACCCGAAGATGTATACCAGTGTCAGGAGTGTTTCAATGAGCCCGAATTTGAATTCAATGCTACAGACTTCTGTGTGGGCGACACGCTGATCTTGGTCAACTCGACCCAGGTGGGGTTGCGCTGCCAGCAATTGTGGGAATTGCAAGGAACGGTCAGCGGCGCTGAATTGTTCCCCGGTACGGAGGATACATTGAAGTTGGTCTTTGATCAACCGGGGATCTTGCAAGTGGCGCTGACGTCACAGTGCAGTGGGGCCGTAAGTTGGACGGCGGAGTTCGAATGGCATGAGGTGGAGGCGGCGGCTTTTTCTCCGGCCACTTACAACGGGTTCGAGGTGTCATGCGCGGGAGCTTCCGATGGAAGCATTACAGAAGCTGCCGTGGGCGGATTTTTGGAGGGGGGGGGCTATGAATGGCAGTGGCAGGCATCCAATGAAGTCCCTGTAGATACCTCTGGCTTGCCCGCGGGCAATTACAAAGGGGTTGTGACAGACATGCTCGGATGCACCGACACCATTGAAGTTGTTTTGACTGCTCCTTCCGCATTGAGTGTCATGGCTACCGCCGTTTCTGATTTCAATGGATACGCAGTGCGTTGCTTCGACTCAGAAGATGGTATGGTATCCTTGGATGCCAATGGGGGCATTCCCAATTATGCATTTCCCGCCGAAAATGGACTGGTCTCCAGCGATACGCTTTCAGGCTTGTCGGCGGGATTGAACGTATTTACTGTGGTCGATGCCAACGGTTGTGTCGCCCAAGACACGGTGATGCTGTCATCGCCGTCGCCACCCTTGCTGGTGCTCAATGTAGAGGCCGATACCTGTCTGTCGGGTGAAGGAGTGCTTCGGGCTGACTTTGGGGTTGATGTTCCGCCTGCCGCAGTCATTTGGCCCGATGGGTTCGGGCAGCCCAATGCTTTGACGGCATTTTCTGAGGTTCAGTCGGGGCTGGAATCGGGGGTCTATGAGGTAGAGCTATTGGATGGCAATGGCTGCCTCACAACGCTTCAGGCAGAAGTTCCAGCAACCTATCCATCAGATGTGTCCTTCATTACTGGGCCAGCTGAGGTCTGCTTCCCCGGAGCCGATGTTGAGTTTTTGGACCTGACCGCCGATCAAGTCAGCTTCAGGCGTTGGGATTTTGGCGATGGCACTTCAGCCAATTTCGCAGGTGAAATGGAGGAGGCCGCCCACACCTATTTGTCTGCAGGCAGTTTCGAGGTGGAGTTGTCCGTGATCAATGACGAAGGCTGCCTGTCCTCCGCCACTGAGGTGGTCGAAGTCAACGACGGCATGTCGGTGTATGTGCCCACGGCATTCACGCCCGACAACGATGGGCTCAACGATGGGTTCGGCCCTGTGATGACGGGCGTGGAATCCTTTTATATGTGGGTGTACAACCGCTGGGGAGATCCCGTTTTTGAGACCGATGAGCCAGGGTGGTGGTGGAATGGCAGTCCGGACAACGCCGGACGCTCCTCTAAGACAGAGATGTTTGCGTGGCGCATTGAAGCTGAGGGGACCTGCGATGCCTTTGAGGTGTATACGGGGACGGTCGTTGTCTTGCGCTGAGGCAAGCACACTTTTGTTTTTGGCTAGCTTCGGGAGATGAACCGTTTCATCTCTGCCCTATTTGGCTTTGGAGCATGCGTGCTCCTGCTCATGTCATCGGGTTGTTCTTCCAACAAAAGGCTCGGAGAGTCGCGGATTGAAGCCCGCCGTTACAGCAGGGGCTGGCATGTCAACAACGCCAGTTCCTCTTCACCCAACGTGACACCGCATGCTGCGGTGTCTGTAGAAGAGCCTGCGGTGATCCAGCGCCCAAGCGTTTTGACAGAAGAGGGCAGCGATGTGGTGGCAGACGCCGGTGACATGGTCTTTCTCGATGATCAGAACAAGTGGCCTTCTCCCGACCCTTCTGTGCTTGAGGCGGGGATGGCCGATGGGGATGGCCATTTCATCGGAAACCGCCATCCTTATGATCAGGCTGCCTTGCCGTCATCATCAGCATTTCCCGATGAGGTGAACGGTGTGTTCTTTCCCTTCGATGAGAGCGAGCCAGAAACAGCAGGACTTCCCGAAGCTGAAGCCGGTCGTCACCCCGATGCTGTTCCGGGTTTTATTCTGTCGCTCGGATGGCTCATGGGCTTGCTTGCAGCCGTCATGTTGGATGGGCTTGGATCCGCCAATCCAGGCATTGCTTTTGGTCTGGGGCTGTTGGTGAGCTTGGCTGGATATTTCCTTTCTCGGTCTGCTTACCGGGTTTCTAAGGCAAATCCCGAACGCTACCCGCGATCTGGACTCTCCGAATCCGCCAGGTGGATTGCAGGATTCCCTGTGTTGTTGGGGGTCATCTACCTCGCAGTGGTTGTCTTGGTATGGGTCATCATCTTGGGCGTTTTCCTGGGAAATTGGTAAAGAGCAAGTCCCATCAAGGGCAAGGCTCGCCAAAGGAGGAAAGCATCAACAAGATATCAGTGACACCAGTAATTCCGTCACCGTCGAGATCCCCTTGGCAGTCGGATCCAGTGCATCCGAAGTTGCCCAGTGACACCAGTACATCGCTTACCGTGATGATGTTGTCCCCATCGAAATCACCCGGACAAAGCGCAGGGTATTCGCACGTGCCGTTTTCGTCAGTAGCGTTGGGGTCGTAGTTGTCCGCCTCTGGGTCCGTACATCCGGGAACTTCCTGGTCATCGCAGACGCCGTCGCCGTCCGTGTCGGCCGTGCAATCTCCGCCGCAAACGCCCAAGGCATCATCAAACAGGCAGGAGCCGTCGTCCAGTGTTGCATTGGCGTCATAGTTGCACGCGGAGGGTTCCGTGCAACCGGGGATGTCGGGGTTGCCGCCATCGGGACACACGTCATTGAGGGTCCAGGTGGCGTCATAGGTCACAGCACTGCTGGAGCTGTAGCCATTGAACATCGAAAAGCTCCAGGTGCCACTGCCGCTCAGTGACGTGCCGCTCAAATCGACCGTTGCAGTGTAGGTTCCGCTCGTGGCAGTGTTCCAGTCTGACGGCCAAATGGTCGAATAATTGCCGATGCTGCTGCATCCTGCAGGCGAATCGTTGTAGCCGCCAAAGGACACGCACACCCCGTTAGGGTCTGTGATGGTAAAGGCCATATCAGCAGGCCAGCTTCCACCGGCACCTGTGAAGTTCAAGGTGATGTCAAAGGTGGAAGGCGAGGGATTTCCCGTAGCGCTAAACAACAGAGGGGCGCTGGATTCAGAGCCGCTCAGTGTGGCCGTTTGGCTGCCATCCAAAGCACAATCACAGCCGAAATTGGGGTCCGGTGCAATGCATGAGCCATCGTCGATGGTCGCTGAAGGATCGTAGTTACAGGCATTGGAGTCC
>DDCX01000080.1 GCA_002336475.1 Flavobacteriales bacterium UBA1995
GGTGCCAAGCGCAGTTTTGTGCTGGCTCAATTTCTAACCGAAGCGGTGGCGCTGTGCATCATGGGGGCCCTTTTGGCCCTGTTTGCCGTGGGTATGCTCGTGGTGACCGTCAACGTGTTTTCCGAGGGCATGTCCCTGGTGTTTGGGCCCAAGCGGTTTTTACTTGGGTTGGGCATCGCTGTGGTCAGCGGGATCATTGCGGGATTGGCCCCGGCACTGCAAGCGGCCCGCATGGACCCCGTAGAAGCCATGCGGGCCGCCTGAACTCAGAGCCCGAAACTCAAGCCGACAGTGGCCGTGTGCCGCTCGCCGTCGGCGGATTCAAACAGGGTCTCGGGACCTTCTTCAAGGGGAATGTTGAGCGACCCTCCTTGTTTGTTGCCATAACGCAGCACCAAAAATGCAGAGCGACCGAAGCGGATGCGCGCACCGGCGGACCAACCGTATTGCAGCACGGGGTCAAACGTGGTGACGTTGTGCTGTTGGCGCTCGCCAGCGCTGTCAAATGAACGCTTGTCCACGTAGGAGGCATCCACCCCTGCTTCCCCCTCGATGAAGGGACGAAAGCCACCGCGCAAGGGGTCCAGTCGCACAACGCCACTGATGCCCGGCAACAAGATGCGGTAACGGGTGTCTTCTGCTATGGCCCCATCGTTGGGGGGTTGTAAAGCCTTGTTTACTGTGCTGTTGCCCAGGTGTGCAATGCCCATTCGGATTCCGGTGCGCAGCGGTCCGCGGCTCCGAGAAAACCAACTGAGGTCGGCATGGAGCGGTGCGAGGGTCGATTCACCCCATGCCAGTTGGGTGGCTCCTGTGGACATTTCAAAAACGCCTGCACGGGAAGCGCGGCCCTGGTTGCAGCATTGGGCTTCAGCGGCGAAGCTGGCGAAAAGGGCAACGGCCAAGGCCAAGCTTTGGGCCTTCGATGCGGAAAAAGAGAAGCGGTGGTTTTTCATGGTGAACGCTTTGATGTTGTTGGGCATGCACATTGCGTGCCAAAACCAATGACGGGGTCATTTTCTTTGTAGAATGCGGATAGCCATCACAGGTACAACGGGTCAATTGGGCGGACGATTGCTGTCTCTTGCTGGAAGCGAACCCGCTGAAGGCCTGGAGTTGATCCCGCTGGGCCGTGACCGCATGGACTTGGCGGACCCCAGTACGTTTCCCAAGGCATTGGACGGTGTTCGGCCCGACCTCGTGTTGAGCTGCGCTGCCTACACGGCTGTGGATGCGGCGGAAGACGACCGTGACATGGCCTTCCTTGTCAACGGGGAGGCACCCGGGCATTTGGGAAAGGCATGCGAAGACCGGAACATCAAAGTCATCCACATTGGCACCGATTATGTGTTCAACGGGCAGGGTGACCGGCCCTATTTGCCCGGAGACCCCACTGGACCAACGGGGGTATACGGCGCCAGTAAACTCGCAGGTGAAACGGCGCTGCAAGCGGCCTGTCCGACCGCATCGGTTGTGAGGGTAGGGTGGCTTTATGACCGGGACGGAAAGAACTTTCTCAATACCATGCTGCGCCTTGCGGAAGGCCGTGAGGTGTTGACCGTGGTGGACGACCAATGGGGGTGTCCCACCCACGTTGGAGATTTTGCGGCAGACTTATTGCACTGGGCACGTGCAGTCCAACAAGCCCCTGAGGACATGGCCGGCGTCCAACATTACGGCCACAGTGGGATCACCACCTGGCATGGGTTTGCCGCTAAAATCATGCGTTTGAGGGCCCCCCATGTGAGGGTAGACGCGGTGTCATCGGATGCTTTTCCTACACGCGCTACCCGCCCTGCATACAGCAAATTGGACGAAAGCCGTTTTTTTGAGAAGCTCGACCGCACCCCTATTTCGTGGGAGGTAGGGCTCGAGCGCTGTCTTGGGGCGAAATTTGCCTCTACCAAATCTGAATGACCCCTATGAACTTGGATGCAATTCGGGCCAAAGCCCAAGCTTGGACCCAGGAGCCCTACGATCCTGCAACACGCGCTGTTGTGCAAGGCATGCTGGACGACACCGATACGGCGCCTCTGCTGGAAGCGTTCCACCAAGATTTGGCATTTGGAACAGGCGGGATGCGGGGGATTATGGGGCCCGGAACGAACCGGATGAATGCCGCGGTAGTCGCCATGGCCACCCAAGGATTGGCAGACTACATCTCCGCCCACCATCCGGGCGACAAGGCCGTGGCCATCGCGCACGACAGCCGCCATGACAGCGACACCTTTACCCAAGTGGCAGCAGAGGTGCTGGCGGGTAACGGCATTGTGGCGCATGTCTTTGATGGTCTGCGCCCAACACCGGAGCTCAGTTTCGCGATCCGGCAGCTGGGGTGCCAGGCTGGCATTGTCATCACCGCCAGCCACAACCCCAAGGAATACAACGGATACAAAGTGTATTGGGGCGACGGTGGTCAAATCGTGCCCCCCCATGACAAGGGCATCATTGCCCGTGTTCGGGCTGTCGATGGACTTCAATCCGTGAAGCAGTCCGAAGCCGGAGACCCTTTGATCAAGACGATTGGTCCAGAAATGGACCGCGATTATTACGCCACGATCGCATCTCACCGGTTGGACGTTGAACTGATCGCGGAGGGTTCGGACTTGAGCGTGGTGTATTCGCCCCTTCATGGGACCGGCACTGTAAGTATGGCGCCTGCCCTAGAGGCCTGTGGCTTCCGAAATGTGGAGGTGTTGGCGTCTCAATCCGACCCAGACGGAGCCTTTCCAACGGTCGAGTCGCCCAATCCAGAGGAGGCGAGCGCACTGCGGATGGCGCTGGATCGCGCCGAGGAAAAGGGCGCCGACTTGGTGTTGGCTACTGACCCCGACTCAGACCGCGTAGGAGCCGCTGTTCGCGACGCCGAGGGCGTATTTCGTTTGCTCAATGGCAATGAGCTCGCGTCTTTGTTGGTGCAATATGTCCTCCGCACAAAGGCAGACCGGGGAGGCCTGCAAGAGGGCGATTTTGTGGCCCGTACCATTGTGACCACCCGTTTGATTTCTGAAATCGCCACCTCCTTTGATGTACCTGTCGCAGAGACCCTCACCGGGTTCAAGTGGATTGCAGCCGAGATACTCAGCCGCGAAGGGAGCGGGCAGTTCTTGGTCGGGGGAGAAGAGAGCTATGGTTATCTCGTGGGGGATGAGGTGCGCGACAAAGACGCGATTGCAGCGGCGGCCATGATTGCAGAAATGGCCCATGTCGAATGGCGCAAGGGGCGCACCCTCCTCGACAGGTTGAGGGACCTGCACCGCCACTATGGAATGTACCGCGAGGCTTTGGTCTCGCTCAAGCGCGAAGGCATCACGGGGTCAGAGGAAATCCGCGAGATGATGTCGGCTTTTCGAACCAACCCGCCTGCATCGCTTGGCGGAGAGGACATTGCCGAAGTGCGCGATCACCTCGAGGGCTGGAATGGACTGCCACCCTCCAATGTGGTGCAGTTTCTGACCGCTGATGGAGCCTTGGTTTCGGCGCGTCCTTCGGGAACAGAGCCCAAGATTAAGTTTTACTTTTCTGTGCGCGCAGATTGGGCAGAAGGCACGGCGCATGCCGAAGCTTGGCAACAGTTGGGTCTCCGCATTGCCGCATTGGGACGGGACTTGGGCGTGGAGGTTAGCGTTTGACCTCCGCTTCATAACAACCGATCCACGCTTGCGGCGTCATCCGTTCAAAGGTCATGACCAAGGTGGGAATGGCCGCCTCGAGTTGCGCCATGCGCTTGAACCGAACGCAGCCTTTACCCATGTTCAGTTTCCCCAAATCGGCCGATTCCCAATCGCGCTTCAACGCTTCCAACAGCGGCGGATGAGCATACAACCCCATGTGGTGCAAGGACACTTGTCCTTTGGTGGAGGCCACTGAGACAAAAGGAAGCGGTGACTTGGGGTTGCAATGGTATCCGTCGGGATAGAGGGAGAAGGGCACTGAGAAATGGACCATGCGGCCATCAGAGTGTTCGGCAAACCCTTCGGGCAGCTTCGAACGCAGCGCGTCAATCAAAGCAGCGACAGGCCCTTTGCGTTCAACAGGCAAGCCCTCCATAAACGTATTGAAGTGGTCTGTTGTCATAATTAGAAGGCTGGGACCCAAGGGTCAATCAGAGGCAGGAGTGTGCGGGCTGTGGCGTCCAACCAAGGCCACAGGTGGCTCTCTTCAAGCCAAGCGCTGGGCAGCCATTCGGTGCCAATAGAGCCCTGGATGACCATCAGTAGAATGGACCAAAACAACCAAGACCGTCCCACCGAGAACACCAAGCCGGCCATTCTGTCAAACGGTTTTAGTGCAGTGATGTCCACCATTTTTTCGAGCAACCTGCCCAGCAGGTGCACCCCCACCGCCACGGTGATGAACGTCACGGCAAAAGCCAAGATGCCGAGGTAGGATTTGCCGATGGCGAATTGTGCATCGAGCCACCCGGCGGCCACATCGGAACCAAACAGGGCAGCATAGGCCCCCAAAAAAAGGGCCACCAATCCGGTGACTTCTAGAATGAGGCCACGCCGGATTCCGCGCACCGCCCCCCACAACAAGGGGAGGGAAAGGATGATATCCAGCGGGCTGATTCCTTCGGGCATGTTGCTGTGCAATCTACGTTTGTAGACATGAATGGAGCAGCGGGTAGAATCAGACAGGCCACGGCCGGAGACATTCCCAAGGCTTATGCCCTCATTCGCGAACTGGCAGAATACGAGCGGGCCTTGGACCAGGTCAACATTGGCGAAGCCACTTTGCTGGAAGATGGCTTTGGCCCCAACCCGGCCTATGGTCTCCTCGTTGTGGAGCCTGCCGACCGGGATGAGGTGGTGGGCGTCGCCCTGCATTATGAGAAATACAGCACCTGGAACGGGCGCTGCCTGTTTTTGGAAGACCTCGTGGTCACCCAAGCCGAGCGGGGAAAAGGCTATGGAAAGCTGCTGTTTCAGGCTGTGGCCGCTGAGGCTGTGCGCCGTGGCTGTGCTTACATGCAATGGCAGGTGCTGGATTGGAACACCCCCGCCATTGAATTCTACAAGTCGCTGGATTCAGAAGTCAGCAGCGAATGGCTCAACGGCCGGTTGGAAGGAGACGCGCTGAGCAGGTTGGCCCAAGGATCATGAGGCGAGAGGTACACAAGTTCGGTGGGGCTTCTGTGCGGGATGCGGAAGCAGTGCGGAACGTCGGGCGCATTGTGCTTGGTCTGTGGAACCGAGGGGTTCAGCCGGTGGTGGTGGTCAGCGCCATGGCGAAGTCCACCAATGCACTGGAGAAAATTTGGACAGGATTGCCAGAGGGCGTGGCAGTGGAGCCTCTGTGCGCAGATGTGCTGGGGTTTCACGCCAATGTGGTCCGGGATTTGGGCCTGCCGGAGGACCTGATCCAAACTGATGTGGCTGACTTTTTGGCGGTAGCCGAGGGCCTCAAGGGCAAAGGTCCTGCCGATGCAGCGGGCTATGACGCCCTCGTTGGCTTTGGCGAGCGCTTGTCCACGCACATTGTCCATGCCCATCTGGTCCAGATTGGCCTCGCGGCGCAATGGTTGTCGGCGTGGGAACTCGTTCGGACCGATGCATCGCACCGCGCGGCACAGGTCCAATTGCCGGCTACCGGCGATGCGGTGAGACGTGCCATGACCGGCATCGGTAAGGGATTGGCGGTGACCCAAGGCTTTGTAGGAGGGGCCGCCAACGGCGCTCCCACGACCTTGGGCCGCGAGGGGTCGGATTTTAGTGGGGCTGTGTTTGCGGAGGCCTGGAGTGCAGAACGTCTCGTGGTGTGGAAAGACGTTGAGGGTGTAATGACGGGCGACCCCCGGCACTGGCCTGGGGCCACAAAAATCGACAGGCTGGACCACGGTACTGCCGAGCGGATGAGCTTGGCCGGAGCAGGAATTTTGCATCCCGCGACAATGGCGCCGCTCCGCCGCGCTGGAATTCCGTTGGAGGTGCGCAGTTTTCAGCGTCCGGAGTTGGAGGGAACTGTGATTGGAGAGCGGCACGCACCTTCGGACCTTCCTTCGCTCTGGGCTTTTGGGGCGGACGCAACAGGGAAAGAAGAAGTGCGCTGTCTCACCGCTGCGCCGGATCAAGCCGTTGCAGAATGGAATGCCGTTTTTCCCGACCGTCAGGCGTCTTCAGCGGATATCGACCCCAACATTTCGGGGTGTTTCCGGCTGGTCTTTTGACCACAAACCGACACATTGGGGCAAAAAAAAGCCAGTTCCTAAGGGAACCGGCTTTCGCTGCTTTGTGCAGTGAAGGTCAATATTCGTCTTCATTGAAGAAGAAGTCTTCTTTCGACGGGTAGTCGGGCCAGATGTCTTCAATGGTATCGTAAGTCTCTTGATCGTCTTCGATGTGCTGGAGGTTCTCCACCACTTCGAGGGGAGCACCAGTTCGCATGGCGAAGTCAATCAGCTCATCCTTTGTGGCGGGCCAAGGAGCGTCTTCGAGGTAGGAGGCAAGTTCAAGTGTCCAATACATGGTGTGTCACATTTGGGCGCGGCAAAAGTAACCGAGCCGCAATTCTGTGCAAGCCTTACGCGCATTCAGCGCAAAATGTTTGCCTCAGGAGCCCGAATTCTTGTCCCGGGGCCACTTTTCTTCCACTGTTCCTTCGGAATGTGCCGCCCAACGGCCGAGGGTAAAAAGGGCGTCACTCAGTCTGTTCAGGTACCGCATGGCATCTGCAGACTGCACAACAAGACGGTCCAATGCGACTGCGCGGCGCTCAGACCTGCGGCAAACTGTTCGGGCCAGATGACATGCAGAAACCGCGGGAGAACCTCCGGGTAACACAAAATGGCGCAGCGGCGGCAGGTCTTGCTCGAGGCCATCAATCCAATGCTCCAGGCGCTCCACATCGGACGCGTCCACCTTGGGCTGTCCCTCACGGGGTCCGTTGGGGTCGGCAAACATGCCGCCAATGCGAAACAAATGGTCTTGGATGTTGCGCAAGTATTCTTGCTGAGGGGCCAGTGTAGGGTGGTCCAAAAGGGCGCCCATGAAGGCATTGAGTTCGTCTATGGTGCCATAGGCCTCGATTCGGGCGTCGTCTTTGTGGACCCGAGATCCATCAAACAAAGAAGTCTCACCACCATCTCCGGTGCGGGTATAGATGCGCATGTTGCAAAGGTGCACCTAGAAACACAACCGATGTCAAGGCAGGGGCAGGGATGCGGGTCGGCAACTACCTTCGTTGGGTGGATGGTGAAAAGCAAAGACGCTACGACAGGGCATATCTGAGGATGGCCCGGGAATGGGCTGCCCTGTCTCATTGTCAGCGGAAGCAAGTGGGCGCACTGATCGTGCGCGACGGCATGATTGTCTCCGATGGATACAACGGTACGCCGAGCGGCATGCCCAATGCCTGCGAAAACGAAGCAGGCGATACGCACTGGTATGTGCTCCATGCCGAGGCCAACGCCATCACCAAACTGGCGCGGTCTTCGCATACCGCCAAGGGTGCAACCCTCTACATTACCCTGTCTCCGTGTCGGGAGTGCGCCAAGCTGGTCCATCAGGTGGGCATCCGCCGTTTGGTGTACATCGACGCCTACAAGGATGACTCGGGTTTGAAGTTCTTGAACCAAGCGGGGGTCGAAACTGTACGTTACTCAGATGTCCACTAAACGCCCTCCCATACCACGAGCTTGGCTGCCTTTGGCCTTGGGCGTTGCCCTGATGTTGGGCGCGTATTTTGGCCGAGGCCTCAACAGAGAGCAGCCAATTTGGAGCATGCAGGGGTCCGCTTATGTCCCCACAGGGCAGGTGTTGTCTTCCGTTCTGGACCGCATCGACCGTATGTATGTAGATCCGGTGGACCGATCGCGTTTGACCGAAGTGGCGATTGACGCCATTTTGGACGAGTTGGATCCCCACAGCGATTGGTTCAGCAGTGCTGAACTCGCCGCCATGGCTGAGCCGATGGAGGGCAACTTCGAGGGTATTGGCGTAGAATTTTTGCTCCAGAATGACACCATCATGGTGGTGACGCCCATCCCTGGAGGTCCCAGCGAACAGGCGGGCGTGATGGCGGGTGACCGCATCGTTGAAGTCGACGACTCGGTGATTGCAGGCACGGGGCTGACCAACCCCAAAGTCATGGAGCTGCTCAAAGGCCCTGCTGGCACCAGCGTACGCCTGGGGCTCTACCGTCCCAGTCGTCCGGCCAGCGATTCAGTGGCGGTGAACATTCGCCGAGGGCGCATACCCATTCACAGCGTGGTTTCCGCTGAGCTCCTCGGAGACATCGGTTACCTCAAGGTCATTCGCTTCGCGCGCAACACCCACGAGGAGTTTGAGGCGGCCCTCTTTGCCATGCGCGATGCTGGAGCACAGCGTTTTGTTCTGGATTTGCGGGGCAATGGAGGTGGTTATCTGCACGCGGCAGTACCTATGGTGGAGCACTTTCTAGAAAAAGGAGACCTCGTGGTCTACACTGAGGGAACGGCCCAACCTCGTCGAGAATACGTGACCGACCGGCCCGGCGCCTTCCGCTCGGAGCCGCTGGTCATTATGGTCGACGAAGGCAGCGCTTCGGCCAGTGAAATTTTTGCGGGCGCGATTCAAGACCACGACCGTGGGGTTGTCGTTGGACGTCGAACTTTTGGAAAGGGCTTGGTTCAAGAAGAGTTTCCGGTGGCCGACCGCGGCGCCCTCAGGCTCACCGTAGCCCGTTACTACACGCCCAGTGGCCGATCGATTCAGCGGCCCTATGGCAACGGGGTCGACTATGAAGAAGAGTGGCGCGAGCGTGAGGAGCGGGGTGAATACCTCGAAGAGGACAGTGTATTTCAGGTAGACTCGCTGGCATTTTTGACCCGGTCTGGACGCACAGTATTTGGAGGCGGGGGCATTGCACCTGATGTTTTTGTGCCCTTGGATACCGGCAGTTACCCTGCGTCTTTCAGGGAGCTGGTTTATGCAGGCCGAATCAGGGAGCACGCATTTCTACTCACAGAAGAAAAGCGCTCTGAATTCATGGCCATGGGTGGGGTTTCCGCTTTCTTGGAGCAAGTCAACAATGGCGATGACCTGGGTGCTTCCATGTTGATTGACGAAACCTACCTCCCTGAAGAAGGGCGGGCCCGCGCTGAGGACCTGACCCGCAAGAGAATTGCAGAGCGCATCGCTCACAATGTTTGGGGAGAGTCTGCCGGCCACAGGTCCACCTTGGGGTGGGACAACGAATGGCTGACCGCGAAAAGCGTCTTTGGTGACATTTCCAACTTGTTGGCGCCAGACTCCTCGGCCCTGCCGGTCAGCAGGCCAGAACAGAACGACTAAATTCGCATACCGAAGAACCCCTCAATTTCACTTCTATGTCTTTTGAACTCCCCGCACTTCCTTACGCCTACGACGCCCTCGAGCCCCACATCGATGCGCGCACCATGGAAATTCACCACGGAAAGCACCATGCTGGTTACACGGCCAAGCTGAATGCTGCGGTCGAAGGCACAGACCTCGCCGGAAAGTCCATCGAAGACCTGTGCGGCCAGCACGCCGACAACGGTGCTGTGCGCAACAACGGCGGCGGATACTACAACCACAATATGTTCTGGACGAGCATGTCACCCAACGGTGGTGGCGCGCCTTCTGGCGACCTCGGAGCGGCCATCGATGCTGCGTTTGGCAGTTATGATGGATTCAAGGAGGCCTTTGCCGCCGCTGCTGCAACACGCTTTGGAAGCGGTTGGGCTTGGCTGTGCGTCAAAGACGGCGCCTTGGAGGTGTGCTCTTCCGCCAACCAAGACAACCCGCTGATGGCAGGTGTTGGATGTGGTGGCAGCCCCATCCTCGGCCTGGACGTTTGGGAGCACGCTTACTACTTGAACTACCAGAACCGCCGTCCTGATTACATCGCGGCGTTCTTCAATGTGATCGATTGGAACGCCATCTCTGAGCGTTTCGCCGCTGCACGCGGCTGATTCGGGGCTCCGCCGCATGCGATACCTCATTCTCGTCGCCGGCGGCACAGGCACCCGCATGAACCGGCCGGTCGCCAAGCAGTTTTTGCCGCTTGGGGGCCGGCCGGTTATCGTGCACACCCTCAACCGGTTCAGACAGGCCTATCCAGACCTGCATGTCGTGCTGGTGCTCCATGAGAGCCTGCATTCCGATTGGGAGAGGGTGGTGCAAGACCATCCGGAAGCCCATGTGAACCGTGTGGTCAATGGAGGCGCAGAACGGTTCCATTCCGTGCGCCAAGGGTTGGCGGCATTGCCCGAAGGAGAAGGCTTGGTGGGCATCCACGATGCCGTCCGTCCCTTTGCAGAAGTGGAGACCATCCGGAGGTGTTATGATGCTGCCGAAGAAAGCGGTGCTTCGGTCCCTGTGGTCCCGGTCAAAGACACCATCCGTCAAGTGGGAGAGCAAGGAAGCGCTCCCCTAGACCGCGCAGCCCTGCGGGCGGTGCAGACGCCACAGGTTTTTTCCTTATCCCGCATTCGCGTGGCCTATGAAGTGGGCTATAAGCCTCATTTTACAGACGATGCGTCGGTGTGGGAGTTTGGCGGGAGTGCCGTGACCTTGGTCGACGGCGATTTGCACAACATCAAGATCACCACCCCCGAAGATTTGCTGAGCGCGGAGGCCTTCCTCAGCCTTCGAGGTGCTTCGGATGGGCCTGATCGTCGCTGACCACAGCCGGCATAAACCTGTGATAGGCCACGAAGATGGCCGTGGTCAATGCGAGGCTGACCACAACGGTCCAGGTTTCGACTTCAAAGAGGTCTTCGGTCATGCTCCCGGTATACCACAAGGTGAGGGCGGCCAAGGCGTTGTTGACGAAGTGGGCGAGCATCCCCGGTAAAATGCTGCCGCTGCGGTAGGCGAACCACCCGAAAAGGGCACCGAGGAATACGCGTGGAAGGAAGCCATAAAACTGAAAGTGAATGGCGCTGAAGATCACAGAGGCGATGGCAATGCCGACCCAAGGCTTTCCGGTAGCCCGAATCAGCAGCGGTTGAAGCGCACCGCGAAAGGCCAGCTCCTCGAACACGGCAGGCAACAAGGCCACGCTGATGATCACGATGATGCGCCGGGAACCCTCTGCGGTGACCAAGAAGGTGGTGACCTTCTCCAGCATCTCTTCAATGGGTTTGAGCGCGGCTTCCAACACAGAACCTTCGGGAATGGCCATCACGTTCCATTCATAGAGCAAGGCCATCAAGGGTGACGAAAACAGCGTGGCCAGCACCACCAGAACCAATGCCCATGGCGCCAAGGCACGGCGGTTGGTGCTCAGTCCTATGGGCACAGACCGCTTCCACAGGGCTGCGGCGACCAAGACGGCCCCGCCAAATCCGAGGGATTGGCTGATGAGGTTTTGAAAGTGCAACTGCCACCAGTCGCTGTCGCTGGAGGGCAGTGCGCCCCCGGGTATGACGCTTACGCCTGTCGAAAAAAAGAGGGGGGATACGAGCCCCGCCAGAACGGAGGCTGTCACAGAGCACACAAAGACGAGCCCGAGAAAGATGAGCGCCCGACTGAGCGCTTGAATGCGATCGCTGTTCACGTGTCGAATCTAAGCGTTGGGGATGCCGTCTGCATAGGTTTGGGCCACCTTGTCAAGTTCTGCATGCAGTGCAGCGGGTTCTTCCTCGGTGACCAAGACCAGGCGGTGTTGCTTGAAATGGGGCAAACCGCGGAAATAATTCGCATAATGCCGCCTCATTTCGACCACGCCCAGCCGCTCTCCTTTCCATTCGAGGCTGTGCACCAAGTGGGCGCGGGCAGCTTCTACACGGTCGGAAACGGTCGGAGAGGGGAGGTGCTCGCCCGTGGCGAAATAATGCTTGATCTCGTCAAAGATCCACGGATTTCCAATGCTTCCTCTGCCGATCATGATGCCGTCCACTCCGTATTCTTTGCGGTAGGCTAGGGCTTTTTCAGGGGTGTCGATGTCGCCATTCCCAAAGACGGGGATGTGCATGTTCGGGTTCTCTTTGACCGCGCGAATCAAGGACCAATCCGCCTCACCCTTGTACATCTGGGCGCGGGTTCGGCCATGAATCGAAATGGCTTTGATGCCCACGTCTTGCAGGCGCTCGGCGACTTCCACGATGTACTTGGAGTTGTCGTCCCATCCCAGGCGCGTTTTGACCGTAACGGGCAGGTCCACGGCCTCCACAATTTCCTTGGTCATCGAGACCATTTTGGGAATGTCCTGTAAGATGCCGGCTCCTGCGCCTTTGCAAGCGACTTTCTTGACCGGGCATCCGTAGTTGATGTCCAGAACGTCGGGCCCCGAAGCCGCCGTGATTTCGGCTGCACGGCGCATGGAATCGATTTCCGAACCGAAGATCTGAATGCCAATGGGCCTTTCTTTCTCGTAGATGTCGAGTTTTTGTCTGCTCTTGACCGCGTCGCGGATCAAGCCTTCCGAGCTGATGAACTCCGTATACATCATGTCCGCTCCGTGCTTTTTGCACAGGGTGCGGAAGGGGGGATCGCTCACGTCCTCCATGGGAGCAAGGAGGAGGGGGAATTCACCAAGTTCTACTGAACCAATGCGGACCATGGTACAAAATTAGCCCGCATCGGGCACCATGCGACGCACGAGGTACGCGACCATCGCTGCACTGAAGGTGCCGCCCACCCCCAACACCACAATGGCCACTCCAAAAACGTCGGTGGCATGCAGTGAAACCGGGTATGCGGGGACCATTGCGCCTTGGAGCTGGACCAGCCCATAACGGTCTTGCAGGAGCACGAGCGCGATCCCGAGACCGATGCCCGACACAGCGCCGACAGCATTGATCAACAGCCCTTGCCAGCTGAACACCTGCCGGACTTCCCGCCCTGTCATACCCATGGCCGTCAGGGTAGCGACATCGCGCTTTTTGTCCAGCAGCAGCATGGTTAACGCTGCGAGAATATTGAAAGCGGCCACGACCAAAATGAAACTCAGGATGGCAAACGTGGCCCATTTCTCGGCCCGACTGGTGGCGTGAATCAGGGCGTTCTTTTCCCGCCGTGTGCGGGTTTTGAGCGTTGGAGGAAGGAGCGCATCTAATGCGGTGCGCAGTTGTTCTTGGCTCCAACCTGGGGAAGGCACCACTTCGATGCGGGATACGGCTTCAGGCCTTTGGAGGATTTCTTGTGCAAACCCAAGGCTGCCTATGATGGTCCGGGCATCGATGTCGGCATTGATGGAGAACGTACCACACACCGGAAGCCTGCCCGACACCATCATGCGTTCGGCACCACCATCGAGCAGGTTTTGTCCCCGCATAGAGCCCAGACTTCGCCCGCGTTTGGGGGCTGCCACGGTCAAGGTGACTGCAGCATCCGCCTCAAAAGGCAGCCGCATTTCGCGTGCAATCCCCAAGCCCACATAGCCGCAAGGAATTCCCAAGGTGTCTGCAGTGAGTTCGGCTCCCCGAATCAATCGGTCTTCTAAACCTGTTTGGCGGGCATGTTCTGCGTCGAACCCCAGCAGGGTGCAGACCCTCGGTTCGCCTTGACGGCGGACCACCACATCTTGTTCCAAGACGCCTCCTGCATGGGCGATGCCAGGGTGGGCCTGCAGACTGTCGATCCAAGCCGCCGAGATGATGCGCCCTTCGGCAGGCAGCACAGCGAGTTCAGTGTCGAGGCTCGAAAAGAGCTCTTCGACCAGGTCTTCTATACCGTTAAAGGCACTAAGAATGGCGATCATGGCCGCGGCAACGGCGGCGACTACAAACACCGAAATGCCGGACACCAAGTGAATCAGGCGCTGGGATTTTCGAGACCAGAGGTACCGGCGTGCGATGCGAAAAGGAACGTTCACCAAGGCCAAATTAGGCTTCAGCGTCGAGGGGAATCAACTTTCGCTGCTTATCTCGGGTTTATTTCGAATCGGCCCGACCGTCACCCCTTTGGCCGTGGCCTCTGGCTTTTTGGTGGGCTCGTGCATGAGAGGCATGTGCACTTGCGAAGCCGCGCACACAGTTGACGTGGCGCCAGCGTGTTGGATGTTCTGCCGTTGCTGATCGCCTTCTGGGTGCCCTTTGGCGTTCAATCGTCCTTCAGCAGGCCGTCGATTTCCTCGTAGCGATCGAGGCTGTCATCGAGGAAGAACCGCAGTTCGGGCATTTTGCGCAGGTGCTTGCCCACTTTGCCGGCGAGGAGCTTTCGGATGTGAAACGCCTCTGCCTCCACCAAAGCGATGCCTTCTTCTGGCTTGCCTACGGATGCGATGGCCATGAAGCTGAGGTAGACCCTCGCCAGCGACAAATCCGGCGTCAACCGCACGGTCGTCACAGTGATAAAGTGACCGCCGAAGCGAATAGAGGCCTCTTTTTGGAGCAGGCTTCCGATTTCTTTTTGGAGCAATGCCGCGAGGCGTTCTTGTCGAATTCCGGCCATGGTTCAGTCGATGCGGATTTTTTGCCTGCGCCCGTCGGGCAGTGCGGCGATGAAAATGCCCTGCGTCCGTGGCACGGGGCAAGGCAGGGAACAATCAAGGGATCCAAAAGAACGCCCCATGAGGTCATACAACAGAATGGAAGCCGGACCGGCTGCACCGGACCACACCAGTTCGCCATTTCGGACGACAAGCTCACCAAAGAAGGGCGCCATGTCCGACACGCCATTTGTGGCCAAGCTGTCGGGACAGCCTGGATGTGCAGGCAGCCATGTGGTGTCCATTTCGAAGTCATGTCTGAGTCCACCATCTTCGGCAAGGCACCCGGCGTGAGGATCCCAGTCTGCGATGCAGAGGTAAGCTCCCGGCCCCATGGGGCCGTTTTCAGAGCCGATGCCCTCAATCCAGTATTCGGTGAAATTGGGGTTGTCCGGCAAAAGCTGGATGGTCAGCCTTCGGCTTACGGTGCCATCGGTCCAAGTAAAGGGCTCCACCGCCGTGCAGGTCATGCTCGCCCAATCACAATGGGGAGCGATCATGGAGTCGCCCGGTTCCATACCAAAGTCAAACCACAGGGTTCCCAAGGAGTCTGATTCAAGGTCCCAACGCATCCAGACTTGACCGCTTTCAACATCCTCGTTGAACCAGCCCGCCAACCCTGGATTGGGGCTTCCTTCGTATTGCATCAAGAGCTGATGCCAAAGCGAACCGTCAGAAAGGGTTGAGTCTCCCTCGACCCAATAGGTCACCGGTGTTGGCACCCACCCGCCTTCAACCCCACACCAGGTCCGTTCCCCTTCAAAGAGGGGCATGAACGGGTCTTGTGCAAGCCCAGAAAAACACAGGGTCAACCCTATCGCAATGGTGCAGACAATGCGCATCATCAGTACAGAAAGTGGTTGTGTGGAAAGCGTTGAACATGCAGTTCACGGACTTCTGCGTAGAGCACTTCTCGCAGGCTGTCCATGCCTTCTTTCGTTTTTGCGGAGAGGAACATCACGGGGCCTTCATGGTCGCCGAACCTCCTCCTCAAGCCCTCAATCAGCATGGAACGGTCCACCTCTCCAGTGGGGTCGTTCAACTGGTCGATTTTATTGAACAGCAGCATGGTGCGCTGTGCACCAGCTCCTATGCCAGCCAAGGTTTCCTCCACCACTTTGAGGTGGTCTTCAAACTGAGGATGGGACACATCGATGACGTGCACCAGCAGGTCGCTCTCTCGGGTTTCATCCAGGGTGCTTTTGAAGCTCTCTACAAGCTGGTGGGGCAGCTTGCGGATAAAGCCAACCGTATCGCTGAGGAGGAAGGGCAGGTTGTGCACGACCACTTTGCGGACGGTGGTATCGAGGGTCGCGAAGAGTTTGTCCTCGGCGAAGACTTCGGACTTCGCGAGGCGGTTCATGAGTGTGGATTTCCCCGCATTGGTGTAGCCCACAAGCGCCACCCTGACCAAGGCTCCGCGGTTTCCGCGTTGGGTGGCCATCTGCCGGTCTATGGCCGCAAGGTCCTTTTTCAAGGCGCTGATGCGGTCCCGAATGATCCGCCGGTCGGTCTCGATTTCTTTCTCACCTGGCCCCTTCATGCCGATGCCTCCTTTTTGCTTTTGCAGGTGGGTCCACATGTTGGTCAGTCGGGGCAGCAAGTATTGATACTGGGCCAGTTCCACTTGCGTTTTGGCATGCGCAGTGCGCGCGCGCTGGGCAAAGATGTCGAGGATGAGGTTGGCCCTGTCCAAGACCTTGGTCTCTGGCAGCGCTTCGCCGAGGTTGCGCAGCTGTGAAGGGCTCAATTCATCATCGAAAATGAGCAGGTCGATGTCGTGCTCTTCGATGTACTCCGTGATTTCCTGAAACTTGCCTTTCCCGACAAACGTCCTCACGTCGGGGTGGTCCAGAGATTGTGTGAACGTCTTGATGGTTTCAGCGTGGGCAGTTCTGGCCAAAAACTCGAGCTCATCGAGGTATTCGGCCAGCAACTCCCGGGGTTGGTCTCGGGTGATGAGACCGACCAAGACCGCCCGTTCGGGCTTGCCATCTTTTCGTGCAAGGGGCTTTTCCAGCATTACTCTCGGAAACGTTCGATGTATCGGGCTACAGCTCGGATTTCTGCACTGTTGAGCAAGCCTTTCTGGCCAGGCATGGTGCCCTTTCCGTAAGTGATCAATGCGATTCTCTTGTCCAATGCTAGGGTAGAAAGACTCAAATCAGGTGACTTAGAGGCCATCAATTTGCCATCGTCTCCATGACACAGTGAGCACTTGCGGATGTACAACGCTCGGGCTTGAACTTCGCTTACCTCTTCACCAGCTCCAGCTGGAGAGTGGGTCTCTGTTCCACCGCAGCCCATGATTAAAGCAGCTGCAGTGCCCGCCAAAAGGAGGGCGAAAAATCGCAAGGGATTCACCACCAGCCGTACGCTTCGAATCCAGGACGGAATGGCCAAGGAATGCTGGACAAAATCAGCACAAGGGACACCGTAAACCAGATGGCCTGTCGGCGGAATTTGGTGCGGTCATCTTCGGCCCGCTTTGAAAGGCTGTGGCCCAGCGTGCCCAGCACTACGGCGATGAGCATGGTGGCCATGTGCTCAAGAGAAAAGAACCGCATGACGGTGTTGGCCATGGCATCTGCATTGCCCAGCATGCTGCTCCACCCCTTCCCGAAGTACAGCACCAATCCGAGCACCAATTGAAGGTGGAGGGAAATCATGGTAAACAGGCCGCGTTTGTAGTCCCCCTTGTCGAAGGTGCGTCCGCCAGACATGCCGGAGAATGCTTTGACGATGGACAGCAGCATGAGGATGAGGACGACCCATCTGAGGGCGCCATGAAGGTGTTGGATTCCTGTCATCATGGGTCGAAGATACGGGGGTAAATTGCGCCCATGCGACTCGACCTGACAGGAAAACACGCCCTTGTATGTGGGGCCTCCCAAGGAATCGGCCTGGCTGCGGCCAAAGAGCTGGCTGAATTGGGTGCCCGCTGTACCCTTTTTGCACGGAATGCGGAGCGATTGGAATCAGCGGTCAAGGAGCTTCCAGGGGAGGGACATGCCATCGCTGTGGCGGATTTCACCCTGCCAGAAGACGTCACACAAGCGGCGGCTTCTGTAGTGGCCCGCGGCCCAGTTGACATCCTCATCAACAACACTGGCGGTCCTCCAGGTGGCCCAGCCCATGCTGCAGATACAGAAGCTTACCTCGCTGCTTTTACCCAACACCTCATGTGCAACCAGCGGTTGGTTCAGGCCGTGTTGCCTGGCATGCGGGCAGCGGGTGGAGGTCGGATTGTCAATGTCATCTCTACTTCAGTCAAGCAGCCCCTTGATGGGCTCGGGGTATCCAATACTGTGCGCGGAGCGGTGGCCAACTGGGCCAAAACCCTGGCCAACGAACTCGGCCCTGATGGCATTACCGTGAACAACGTCCTGCCCGGTGCCACCCGAACTGCGCGCTTGGACCAGATCGCGGAAGCCAAGGCCACCAAGACCGGTCAAACTCCTGCTGAAGTGCTGCACGCTATGGCACAGGCCGTCCCCTTGCGCCGCTTGGGAGAGGCAGAAGAAATCGGAGGGGCCATTGCATTCCTATGCAGCCCAGCAGCGGCGTACATCAGTGGCATCAACTTGCCGGTGGACGGCGGCCGCACCCGTTCGCTGTAACCCCTGATGTGTCACCCCTTTAGTTCATCACCACGCCCCGGTCATAAACTTCATCCTGCGGATGGTCATTTCCACACCGCGGAAAGCTACTTTCGCACCGCACGTCAATCGAAACGTCACCTTACGTCCCATGGAGCACCCCAGTGTCCAGGCGTTCATGGCTGAAGCCCAACGCCGCAATCCCAACGAGCCTGAGTTCTTGCAGGCCGTAGAAGAGGTCGCAGAGACCGTCATTCCTTTTATTGAAAACAACCCCAAATACGATGGCCATGCCCTTTTGGAGCGCATGATCGAGCCAGAGCGCGTGATTTCGTTCCGTGTTCCCTGGACCGATGACGCTGGAAGGATTCAAGTCAACCGCGGATATCGCGTAGAGTTTAACTCGGCCATCGGGCCGTACAAGGGAGGACTGCGTTTTCACCCCAGTGTCAACTTGAGCATCCTCAAGTTCCTCGGGTTCGAACAGGTCTTTAAAAACTCGCTAACGACCCTCCCTATGGGAGGTGGAAAGGGTGGCTCTGATTTTGATCCAAAGGGCAAGACAGATGCCGAAGTCATGAGGTTCTGCCAGAGCTTCATGACCGAGCTGAGCCGCCACATTGGTCCGAATACAGATGTCCCTGCGGGTGACATTGGTGTTGGAGGCCGTGAAATAGGATACATGTTTGGCCAGTACAAGCGGCTGCGCAATGAGTTTACGGGTGTGCTTACCGGCAAAAAGCCCGCTTGGGGCGGTTCCCTCATTCGCCCTGAAGCCACCGGCTACGGAGCGACCTATTTCATGGCAGAAATGCTCGCCATGAAAGACCAGTCCATCGACGGCAAAACTGTGGTCATCAGCGGTTCTGGAAATGTGGCCCTCCATGCTGCGGAGAAATGTCTCCGTTTGGGTGGAAAGGTGATTGCCCTCAGCGACAGCAAGGGAAGCATTCACGACCCTGCTGGCCTCACAGAAGAAAAACTCGCCTGGCTCAAGGACCTCAAAGAGGTACGCCGGGGGCGCATCTCAGAATACGCCGATGCCCATGAGGGTGTGACCTTCCGCGCCGGCCAAGATCCTTGGGACTTGACCTGCGATCTGGCCTTTCCTTGTGCAACGCAAAATGAGCTCGACGGAGCTGAAGCCCAAACCCTCGTGTCCAATGGCTGCAAGGCTGTGGCGGAGGGGGCCAATATGCCGTGCACGCCTGCAGCGGTCGAATGCTTCCAGAAAGCAGGGGTCATGTTCGCTCCTGGCAAGGCTTCCAATGCCGGAGGTGTCGCCACTTCTGGCTTGGAAATGTCCCAAAACAGTTTGCGGATGTCTTGGACCTCGGAAGAAGTAGATGGACACCTGCAGCGGATCATGAAAGACATTCATGCACAGTGTGTTCAATACGGCCGAACGGACGGGGGCACCACAGACTATGTGCGCGGCGCAAACATCGCAGGCTTTGTGAAAGTAGCGGACGCCATGATCGATCAAGGAGTGGTGTAACCGTTTCTTACGGACTGTAGTCCGATGATGACAACAGGTGTGAAACTTCCTCCTACGGCATAACAGACAGAAGCTCGCTACGTTTGGTATGTCAACGGCACGCATTAAAGCCGTTGGTGCCACGAGGCAAGCGTGGCTGGCAAGCAATTTGGTTAAGTGAAGCGCCCTGGAAACGTCCGGGGCGCTTTCGTTTTCAATACAGTTTATGAAAAGTAGGCAGGGACCGACAAGAAGCAAGTCTGCAGGTCCTACAGCGTTCCTTGACCTGTGGCTCTAGCTTTGTAACGTCAACGGCATGCATTAAAGCCGTTGGTGCCACGACGCAAGCGTGGCTGGCAAGCAATTTGGTTAATTAAAGCGCCCTGGAAACGTCCGGGGCGCTTTCATTTTGAGAAAATCTAGAGCGGAGTGTGGTTCAGCCGTTGGTGCAGAGTTCAATCAGCACTTTGGCGGTGTCGCTGGGGTGAAGAAAGGCAATGCGTTTGCCATCGGCTCCTGGCTTGGGTCCCGTGACCACCCGATAACCTTTTGCAGTGAGGCGCTCGAGTTCGGCCTCCAAGTCGTCCACATGAAACGCCACATGGTGCAGACCTGCCCCTCGCTGCTCCAAGTGTTTTGCAATGGCGCTGTCAGGAGAAGTGGGAACCAGCAGCTCCACTTTGGACCCGCCCGCCTCAAAAAAAGACGTCAAAACGGCCTCCCCCAGGACTTCTTCTCGCTTGTAAGAGGGTGTTCCGAGCACCTCGCCAAAGATTTTCTCAGCCGCTTCGAGGTCTTCTACGGCAATGCCGATGTGTTCGAGCTTCTTCATGCCGTCGGATGGGGCAGCCTTTGCGCAGCCAGGGTCAAAGCGTGTTGGGCGACTTCGTCGCTGTCCCAGCATTCGCCAATGTCCTCGCGGTCCATGACTTCTTCCATGATCCGGTCTTGGATGGCGCCTAGGGCCAGGGCTTCGTGATAAGGAATATGCGAGAACGTGACCATCGAATACAGTGGTGTCCACTGTTCTGGGAAGCGTTCGGTGAGTTGGCGTTCAATCCGCTTGCGCAAAAGGAAACGGGGGTCACCCGTTTTATCCCGCATTTCGATGAAGTTGCGGAGTGCCAAATCTCCAATGGCGTCTCCATTGGGCTTTCGGCTCCGGCCGAATGCTGCAAATAAGCCGTCCCAATTTTCTGGCGTGGATGCACCTTCATGGGCATCCAACATGTCAGCGAGCACCCGGACATCTTCAAAACCACTGTTCATGCCCTGGCCGTAGAAAGGCACAATGGCATGCGCCGCATCGCCAAGGAGTACGATGCGTTCTCCGTGGTTCCAGGGGTTGCAACGGGTGGTCACCAATGAGCTGGTAGGGTGTGTGGCCCAATCGGCTTCGAAATCAGGAAGGTGCTTCAGCACATCGGGGAAATGCTGCTCGAAATAACGGCGGGCGGCGGCAGGCTCTTCGATATCGGCAAAAGCGTCATGGCCTTCGTAAGGGGCAAACAACGTGCAGGTAAATGTGCGGTCTGGGTTCGGCAAGGCCATGAGCATAAAATGCCCGCGCGGCCAGATGTGGAGCGCCTCCGGGTCGATGGCAAAGTCACCAGCGGAATTGGGCGGCATGGCAACCTCTTTGTAGCCATGCTCCAAGTAGAATTGACTGAAGTCAAAGCGGTCCGTTCTCATCATGCGCGACCGCACTGCACTAAAGGCGCCGTCGGTTCCAAAAACACGGCTGTGTTCCGCAGTTTGACCGTCCCGAAAACGAAGTGTCACACCGGCACCGTCTTCGGAAAAGTCTTGGAGTGCATGGTCGAATGCTACGTGGACCATGCCGGTGGCTTCGGCCTCTTCGAGGAGGATGCGGTTGAGGGGTCCCCGGGCCACTGAATAGATGCACTCGTCGTCTCCAAATCGTCCGCGACCTGGCAGTCCATAGGGCTGGTAGGTCAGCTCGCCAGCTTGGTTGTGCATGCAACGGGCCTTGACAGGCATGGCGATTTGGCGCACGGCTTCCATGGCACCGGCGACTTCAAGGGCGCGCCACCCCCTTTCGCTCAGCGCAAGGTTGATGGAACGGCCAGCGGCATCGCCCACTTTGCGCGGGTCTGATCGGCGCTCATACACGGTGACATGGTGGCCCCGATTGGCCAATACCAAGGCCAGCAGACTTCCTACAAGCCCAGCACCGACAACGGCTACAGACGGTCCGCTTTCCGAACTCATGCGTCGAGGGCCTGAGCGAGATCGTCGATGAGGTCCTCCGGATCTTCCACACCACAACTGATGCGAATCAAGCTGTCATTGATGCCCAACATGGCGCGTTGGTCCGCTGGAACGGAGGCGTGCGTCATCAAGGCGGGGTGCTCGATCAGACTCTCAACGCCACCGAGGGACTCGGCAAGGGCAAACAATTTTGTAGTCTCACACACTTTGCGGGAAGCCGCAAGGCTGTCATCCACAAGGGTAAAGCTGATCATGCCACCAAAGTCGCTCATTTGTTGGGCGGCCACTTCGTGATTGGGCGATGATGTAAGTCCAGGCCAATACACGGTGTCCACTTTGGGGTTGGCATCGAGCCATTCGGCAACGGCACGGCCATTGATGCAGTGCTGGCGCACACGGATGCCGAGGGTTTTGATGCCACGCAATACGAGGAAGCAATCCATGGGTCCGGGGACGGCACCGACATTGTTCTGCAGGGTGCGCAGGGCGGCATCGGTTTCAGCGTCTTTTGTCATGAGGGCGCCCATCACCACGTCTGAGTGGCCACCGAGGTACTTGGTAACACTGTGCATGACAATGTCTGCACCGCACTCCAATGGGCGCTGCAACGCGGGGGTTGCAAAGGTGTTGTCGACAGCAAGTTTGGCAGGATGGCCCGCCAGAACTTGAGCCACTGCAGCGATGTCTGTGATGCGCAGCAAGGGGTTGGTCGGGGTTTCCACCCACACCAAGCGGGTGCGCTCATTGAGCACCGCTTCCACGTTGGCTGCATCTTGGGTGTCCACAAAGTGGAAATGGATGCCAAGGGGAGCGTAGTGCGTGGTGAACAGCCGTCGCGTTCCCCCATAGAGGTCATCTCCAGCGATCACTTCATCACCAGGGCGAAGGGTCATCAGGACCGCGTCTACCGCAGCCAAACCGCTGGAAAAAGCCAATCCATGTTGACCTCCTTCGAGCGCGGCAAAAGCGGCTTCGAGCGCGTCGCGCGTGGGATTCGAAGACCGGCTGTATTCGTAACCTTTGTGCTGGCCAATGCCCTCCTGCACATAGGTAGAGGACATGTATACAGGGGTCATGATGGCACCTGTACTTGGGTCCGGCTCTACTCCGGCATGAACGGCGAGGGTGCTGAACCCAGGCGATTTTTTATCGTTCGACATGCCACAAAGGTCGCAACTCCGACCCTACTCTGAGCGGCGGGTTCGCCTCAACCATCCGGGAATCACCAACACCCCCAGCAGCAGGTAGATAAAATGGGTGGCCAAGCGCCAGAGGAGCATGGTCATCGCGGGTGCAATCAAGGACCCTGACAAAGCGAACCAAGGCTCAAAAAAAGCGCCGAGCAACCACTCTGCCACACCGCTAGAGCCTGGCGTAGGGCTGATCAGCAGGTATACCCACATCACGAGCTGACGGGCAACAATGGTGACAGGTTCCAATGCAGAAAAAGGCGCCACGACCATGGCCATGACCGCCACCAGCGATAAAAACCGCGCTGTCCAGCTCGCCATGGTCGCCAAAAATGCCCCCGCCCAATGCCCCAAAGGCAAGGACTTCATTTCGAGGGAGCTTTGTCGCAGGTCGCCTGCAAATTCCGACAGGCTGTCCCGCCATCGAGAGAGCCATTTGATCTGTGCGCAGCGCAAGATGAGCTTTTGCGTAGAGTAGGGAGCGAGGAAAAGGCCGAATCCAATGATGCCAGCCAATAGCAGAATCAGGCCCCAACCCACCCAGAAAAAGCCCCATCCGATGGCGCTGTCAAAATCAGGGGGTGCGACGGCGTCGCCCAGGAAGAAAAACAAGGGGGGCACGGCCAAGACATAAAACAATTCGTCTAGAAGGGCCGTCGAAAACACCAGCGCTGTGCTTCGGCCGGCATTCATTCCTTGGCGGTGCAAGCCCCAAATGGCCACGGCACCGCCTCCCACAATGCCCGGTGTAATGGCCGATGCGAATTCCCAAACCACAGTGGTTTCAATGGCGTTGCGCCACGTTAAGCTGCCATTGGAAAGCCATTTTAGCCGAAGCACGTAACCCAAGTCGCGGATCAATACAAGGCCACACAAAGAGAGCAATGCGACCGGCCAACCCGGCAAGGTAACCGACCCTTGAACCGCTGACCAGCCTCCGTTTTCCTGAACGGTCTGATACAGCAGCCCGCCCACAACAGACAAGCCGATGGCCAGCGGGATGAAGGCACGCAACAGTTTTGGAGGACGGTTTCCAATCATGCCCAGACTTCCGTCCCCTCCGAGCAATTGCGGCACATTTCAATCCCCGCACGGTGGGTGAACACCGAGGTGCGGAATTGCTGGTAGCGCTCACTCTGCCATATTTCCCGGAAAGCAGCTCCGTTGGAAGCTTGTCCCATGCCGTGCTGGGCGTCTTTGTCGAAACAGCAGGGCACGACCTGTCCGTCCCATGTCACCACCGCTCCTTGCCACATCCGCCAACAGCGGTCGAGCATGGGGTTGCGCAGTGTCCACCGCCCTGAGGGATCGCGGTCATACCTGCGTAAGCGTGGGTCTTCGGTCAAGAGGGGGTGTCCATCCCGGGGAGCATCGAGCTGGGCCGTCTTGACCACAAACTCATCCACACCCCAGCGCCGAGCCATGGCCCTCATGGTGGGGAGTTGGTGTTCATTGGGCCCAACAACAAGGAACTGCCACACAACATGCGGCCGTTGTCCACGCAGCTTTTTTCGGGCATCCAATATGTGGCGGGTAGCATCGAGCACTTTCTCCAATCGACCACCTACCCGGTAGGACGCATACGAGGCCTGATCGGCACCGTCGATCGAAATAATCAGCCGGTCGATTCCACTCTTCACGATGCGCTCTGCGCGCTCAGGATTGATGTGGTGCGCGTTGGTAGAAGTGCTCACGTAAAGGCCTTCGCGCTTGCCGATGGAGACCAGTTCATCCATTCCAGGGTTGAGGTAAGGCTCACCTTGGAAATACAAATTGAGGTACACCAAATCGCGCCCCATCCCTTCGGGACCAGACAACAAGTCGGACAGCTTTTCGGGATTGAGCATGCCCGTGGGACGCGTAAACGAACGCAAGCCACTGGGGCATTCAGGACAGCGCAGGTTGCATGACGTGGTGGGCTCTACGCTGAGGCTCATGGGCCAGCCTGTCATGGCGGACATTTTTCCTCCCCCAGAGGCTTGGGCGGCCCGAAATCCCCGCAAAAGGCGCACAGAGTTGGCCAGTTTTCGGGCATCCAGAGGGGCAAACCTGGATCTCCGGTCCCTCCATTTGGCCCAGGCCCTCGAAAGGGCCTTTCGCTCGGGTCTTGAATCTGGTGGAGAGAACGGTGTTGAAGTCACGCTTGCAAGTTACCTCACCCGTGTTGCGCAGGGCGAGGTATCGGCGCCCGAGAGGCTTAAATTGCACCTGTGATCCTCATAGACGACACCCTCCTTTCGACCGAGTTGTTTGACAGGAAATTTTGCTGCGACCTCAAGGCTTGTAAGGGAGCCTGCTGTGTAGAAGGCGAAAGCGGGGCTCCGCTGGAGCCCGAGGAGCTGGCCGAAGTTGAAGCGGCTTTTCCGATCATCAAAAACCGGCTGAAGCCCGACAGCTTGGCGGTCATCGAGCGGGAAGGACTGCATGTGATCGATGCAGACGGAGACCATGTCACACCGATTGTCAATGGCAAAGAATGTGTGTATGCGACGTTCGACGAGGACGGCACCGCAAAATGTGCTTTTGAGCAAGCCCATTTGGCTGGGGAAATTGAATGGCGCAAGCCCATCAGCTGTCACCTGTATCCCATTCGACTGACGCCGCTCAAGGACCTCGTGGCAGTGAATTACCACCAATGGCCCATTTGTGATGGCGCTGTGAGTTGCGGTGTGGGCCTCAATCTGAGCATTCTTCAATTCTGTAAGTCCTCGTTGACCCGCCGTTTTGGTGAAGCTTGGTTTGCCGAAGCTTCCATTGCAGAGCGCGAATGGCGGAAGGCCACACAAGACCGAGACCAAAAATCCAACGGCACCTCCTGACCACCATGATCCCGAAGGGTTTCTCTTCCACCGCCGGTCTATTGGCCTTGTTCATTGCGGCTGTCGTGCCCCTCGGGGCACAGCCAGATATGAAGTTGCTGGAACAGGCGGCGACTTCAGACGACGAGGTCGTGCTGGGCTTGGATGGCGTTCACCTGATGTTGCGGACACGTCCGCAAGGAGAGTCTGGAAGCGTGTGGGGCGGAGAAACGCGCATGGCACAATTGGACGGCACACCTTGGGCAGTGACCCTGCCTGAAGTCTGGGGGCATGTTCCACAGCGCGAACGTGCATGGGAAGGGCTGGGCGAAACCGTTCACCTCGACATCGATCCCGGTTGGGGAATGGCGGTGATCACCCTGCATTCCGAGGGGGCGGGCCGCGTCATGTTCGCGGGCAAGACGGGCCGCGATGACCCCGCTTGGGGCCGTCCGTGGAACGTCCCGGCTCTTGCCCGATTTTCTGGGACCTGTGGCTTTGCTGTATTCGATGTTCACCCAGGTCGCGAAGGAGACTTGTTGGTCGCCTTGCGGCCCAAAATGCGCGGCGGCACAGAGACATTGGTGCCTGCTGCAGGACAATGGAAGGGGGGCTACGATATGGCCCGAATTCCGCGCAACGGAGGCTACACCGAAGTCATGTTGTTGGACGCGATCAACAGCGCAGCCGATGAAGTGGCCCTCGTTCCGGGGCCTGATGGGGGAGGTTGGTTGTCGGCCGAGCGCTTGCGGGGCGCCGGAGGATTGGACCCTTGGTGGGTTGCGTCCATTCCAGAAGGGAGCGAGGCGGTGAATGCACCAAGCGAGGGCATGTTGGCTGGTCACACCTTGCAAGTCAAGTGCGGCGGACAAGCGGTTTTAAATGCGGTCTGGCAGGTCAAGGTTGATGGAGTGCCATTGAGCCAGCTGCAAAGCGATGCTCTGGGCTATGCAGATTTGAGCGCGCTGGGTGCAGACAAGCGTTATGCATTTGAATGGGTGGGCAGGACCCCGGTTTCATGTTCTGACGCGGTGGCGGAGTGGCGCGGTGCCGATGGCCGCCTGTTGCGCCGCATGGAGTTGTCTGGTGCTGCGTGGAGTTTGTCTTTGTTGACGGCGATGCCATTGGGCGGGTGGAGGCCCCTTGGAGGCGACCATTCGCGCTTGCCGAGGGTTCACTCTGCGACCGAGTCGCGTGTTGTAGAGCAGCCCTCCGTTGTGCGAGATTCAATGGCTGAATGGGCTCCGGCATCTTCCAATGAGCCTGCCGCTTGGGTGGTGTTTCACAGGGTCGGACAAATGGCCCTTTCGCCACAGGACCGCATTCACATTCGGACACTGGCGGGGCAGTTGAAAGGGCGCCCTGGAGACGTGATTCGCATTACCGGCCATGCCAGCATCGATGGCGATCCCCAAACCAATTTGACCCTGGCATCAGAGCGTGCCCGACACGTGGCGGCACAATTGGAATTTGCCGGTCTTCAGGCTGCACAAATCCGATTCGAGGGCATGGGGACCAGCCAGCCCTTGAACGTCTGCCCCCCCGGTGTGGTCTGCCCTGAGGACAAGTTGGAGCGCAGCCGAAGGACAGAGCTGCACATCGAACGCGGCAAGGGTGGTGATGGCCGTGCCATGCAGTAATTTTACGCCATGCACATTGAAGTTATGCGGGCGAAACTGCACCGCATCACGGTGACAGAAGCCGACCTCAACTACATCGGGAGCATTACGCTCGACCTTGACCTCATTGAGGCAGCTGGCCTTGTAGCTGGCGAAAAGGTTCAAATCGTGAATTGCAACAACGGAGAGCGCATCGAAACCTATGTCATTGAGGGAGAGCGCGGGACAGGCCAAGTGTGCCTGAATGGTCCCGCTGCACGGCGCTGCCAGCCAGGGGACATCGTCATCGTGATCGCTTATGGCAGCATGGAGATGGAGGCGGCCAAGACATTTAAACCGACGGTGGTATTTCCAGACACCGCCACCAACCTCATAGCCCCATGAAAAGCAAGCTCGGTCAGGTTGTAAAGTACATCTTGATGCTGGGCATCGGGGTGCTGTTGATGGCCTTGGCGATGCGTGCGGTTGAGGATCCACAGGCGCTGTGGGATGACATGCGCAGTGCGAGTTGGAAAGGCATTGCGGCAAGCTTTGTCATGGGCTACCTCGCCATTGTCAGCCGGGGCATGCGGTGGCTCATTCTGTTGGAGCCCCTCGGCCATGCACCCAAAATGGGAAACAGCATCCACGCAGTGGCCTTCAGTTACTTCTCAAACGCCTTTGTTCCGCGGAGTGGAGAACTGGCGCGGTGCGGTGCTTTGAATCAAACCGACTACATTCCTGTGGACGAGCTATTTGGAACCGTGATCTCTGAACGGGTGGTAGACTTTGCCCTGTTGTTCTTGTTGACGGGCATCGCCTTGTTGTCCAACATGGATTCCTTCTTGGCGTTTAGCGCGTCGTTCTCATTGCCCGGTGGAACCGGACCTTTGCCTTGGTTGGCAGGGGCAGCCGCGGTGTTTGTGATCGGTGCAGGGATGGCTTGGATGAAGCGCGAGGCCCTAGCTCAGGTACCCTTCATCGCCAAAGTATTCGGCTTCATTTCTGGCATTGGACGTGGGCTCGTGAGTGTGCGGCACATGCGCAGAAAGTGGGCTTTTCTGGGCCACACGGCCTTCATCTGGACCATGTATTTCATGATGACCTACGTGATTTTCTTGGGCATCGATTCTCTCGATGGCATCACAGCAGCCCAGTCTTTGTTTGTCATGATGGCCGGAGGATTCGGAATGGTGCTGCCTTCTCCCGGAGGCATTGGAAGTTATCAGCTGGCCGTTCAATACGCCTTGGTGGCCCTTGGGTACAACGAGGTTTTGGGACTGGCGACAGCCAATGTTGTGTGGGCAACCCAGACCGGCATGATCATCACCACAGGAGGCATCGGCTATCTGTTTCTGATGGCCGCAGGGCTCAAGAAAAAAAAGGCCGTTGAGGCCGATCCCGTCTGATGGCGCACCACTCGGCAGCTGACGGTCACATCAACACCCTTGCAGAGCTCGGCGCCTTGCGCAAGGAATGGAGCCTTGCTGGCCAGAAAGTGGTGTTCACCAATGGTGTGTTTGACTTGCTGCACAAAGGCCACGTGACCTACCTCGCTTCGGCCGCTCGGCTGGGTGACGTTCTGGTTGTCGGAGTCAACGACGACGAAAGCGTGCGCAGGTTGGGCAAAGGCGAGGACAGGCCCATCGTTCAAGAGTCGGACCGCGCTGCTGTCGTGGCAGCGCTGCGCGCCGTGGATGCGGTTGTCTTGTTTGGCAGCGATACCCCCCTTTCCATCATCGCGGCTCTAAGGCCCGACGTTCTCGTCAAAGGAGGCGATTACGATGCGGAATGCACAGATCCTCACGATCCACGCTACATCGTGGGCAGCACTGAAGTGCGTTCAGAGGGCGGCAAGGTGGTCACCATTGACCTTGTGCCAGGCCGCAGCACTACAGCCATTGCACAGAAGCTTAAAGGCCAGGACAGGCCTTAAATCGTCTCTTCCTCGAGGAACTTCGTGGTGAAGTCTCCGCTGCGGAAGCGCTCATGCCGCATCAGCTTCTGGTGGAAAGGAATGGTGGTCTTTACCCCTTCGATGATGTACTCATCCAAGGCCCGCTGCATTTTGGTGATGGCTTCCTCACGGGTCTGTGCGACCACAATCAGCTTGGCGACCATGCTGTCATAGTGCGGTGGAATGCGATAACCGGCATAGACGTGCGTATCGATCCGGATGCCATGGCCGCCGGGGCCGTGGTAATCGGTAACGGTTCCTGGGCTTGGCGCAAAATTCCGATCGGGATCCTCAGCGTTGATGCGGCACTGAATGGCATGCATTTTGGGGTAGTAGTTCCTTCCGGAAATCGACGCTCCTGCAGCCAGTTTGATTTGCTCCTTGACCAAATCGAAGTCCACCACCTCTTCTGTGATGGTGTGCTCAACCTGAATCCGGGTGTTCATCTCCATGAAATAGAAGTTCCGGTCGGCATCGACCAAGAATTCTACAGTACCCACACCTTCGTATTTCACGGCTTCTCCTGCAGCAATAGCAGCTTGGCCCATCTTCTCACGGAGATCATCCGTCATGTAGGGAGACGGGGTCTCCTCGACGAGCTTCTGGTGGCGGCGCTGGATGGAACAATCCCGCTCAGAGAGGTGACAGCATTTTCCATTGCGGTCACCGGCGATTTGAATCTCGATGTGTCTGGGCTCTGTCACGAATTTCTCCATGTACATGCCGTCGTTGCCAAAAGCAGCTCCTGCTTCACGCCGTGTCGTATCCCAGGCGTCGGTGGTGTCTTCATCGTTTTGGCACATCCTCATGCCGCGGCCACCGCCGCCGGCTGTTGCCTTGAGCATGATGGGATATCCGATTTCTTTGGCGCACGCCAAGGCGTCCTCCAAACTGCTGAGAATGCCCACACTCCCGGGAATGGTGGGCACGCCTGCGGCTTTCATGGTGGCCTTGGCCGAAGCCTTGTCCCCCATGGCCTCAATCATTTCAGGAGAAGCGCCAATGAACTTGATGTCATTTTCGCCGCACACTTTGGAGAACTGGGCGTTCTCTGAGAGAAAGCCGTAACCGGGGTGGATGGCGTCCGCATTGGTGATCTCAGCTGCCGCGATGATGTTCGGGATGTTGAGGTAGCTCTTGGCGCTTTGTGGAGGGCCGATACAGACGGCCTCATCGGCAAAGCGCACGTGGAGGCTTTCGGCGTCCGCCGTGGAGTAAACGGCCACCGTCTTGATGCCCATCTCCTTGCAGGTGCGGATGACCCGAAGGGCGATCTCACCGCGGTTGGCGATCAGGATTTTCTTGAACATGTCGTGAATCGATGGGGTTGATCCGGCATTAGGCCGGTTCCACGAGGAAGAGTGGCTGGTCGTATTCGACCGGGCTGTTGTCGTCCACGAGGATCTTCACAATGCGTCCAGAAACCTCACTTTCGATTTCATTGAACAGCTTCATGGCTTCGATCACGCAGACAGTATCGCCCACTTTGACTGCATCTCCCACCTCGATAAAGTTGTCTTTGTCAGGAGAAGGTTTGCGGTAGAATGTCCCGATCATCGGGCTTTTGATCTCAATCAAGCCAGCATCAGCAGCAAGTTCAGCAGGTGGCCCTGCCGCAGGAGCAGGAGCAGNNAGCAGCAGCAGGTGCTGGCGCAGGTGCAGGTGCAGGCATGGCTGCGGGCATCTGCATGGGCATGGCCATTCCAGCGGGCATGGCCATTTGGACAGTGTGGGGCTCCTGAAAAGCCGCCTTACCGCGTTTGTTGCCGTTTCCAGGACTCTTGATGGTGATCTTGAAGTCCTTGCGTTCGATCTCTACTTCGTTCACGCCAGACTTGGCTACGAATTTGATCAGGTCCTGTATTTCTTCCTGGGTCATGGTTTGTGTGACTTTAGGAATTGGTGTGTCCAGAGCGGCAAAGTAACCGCAAAAATCATGGAGGGTATCCCGCGGGTCGGGATCACTCTGCTTTTGTTTGTTGAGGGATGGCCCATTTGAGCCAGATACTGCCCCATGTGAAACCACCTCCAAAGCTACTGAGGATGAGGTTTTCACCAGGGGTTAGTCGGTCTGCCCACTCCCACAAACACAGCGGAATGGTAGCAGCAGTGGTGTTTCCGTACTTCTCAATGTTGATCATCACCTTGTCGCGACCAACCCCCATCCGTTTCGCTGTGGCGTCGATGATGCGCAGGTTTGCTTGGTGCGGGACAAGCCAAGAAACGTCGTCAGCTGTCAGGCCGTTGCGTTCCATGATCTCGTAACTCACATCGGCCATGGATGTGACTGCAGCCTTGAAGACGGGCTTTCCATCTTGCTCGAGGTAGTGCATTTTGGCATCCACGGTTTCGTGGCTGGGCGGGTTCAAAGATCCACCTCCTGGCATGCGCAAGTATTCGGCACCTCTGCCATCGCTGCGCAAAATCGCATCGCGTATGCCGTTTTCACCCGTGGCGTCAGCTTCCAACAATACGCCCGCCGCAGCGTCACCAAAGAGGACGCAAGTGGTGCGGTCGGTGTAGTCTACAATGCTGCTCATTTTATCAGAGCCAACAACAATCACACGCTTGTGTGTGCCTGCAGAAATGAACTGACCTCCAGTCCGCAAGGCAAAAAGAAAGCCGCTGCAAGCTGCGCTCAGGTCAAAACCCCAAGCTTTGGTGGCGCCTGATTTGACACATGCCAACTGCGCAGTCGACGGAAAGAACATGTCAGGAGTCACCGTAGCGACAATCACCAAGTCGATGGTCTCTGGCGAAATGTCACGCTGAGCGCACAGGCCTTTGATGACTTCGGCGGCCATGTCAGAAGTGGCCTTGGTGGGGTCCTTG
The DNA here is from genome assembly GCA_002336475.1 of Flavobacteriales bacterium UBA1995. GTDB lineage: Bacteria > Bacteroidota > Bacteroidia > Flavobacteriales_D > Sanyastnellaceae > UBA8752. The sequence continues at coordinate 32,060 of DDCX01000080.1, forward strand.
AGGATGCGTCGCTCTGAAATGCCAGTGCGGGTACGGATCCACTCGTCGTTGGTGTCGACCAGCTTCTCTAGGTCGGCATTGGTCAACTTATCGGGGGGAAGCCATCCCTGCACAGCAGTAATGGCGGCGGATTGAAGTGAGCTCATCGCACGGTTTATTGTCCCTGTATTGGTAGGGTGGCGTCGAAATTAACGCCCCTTTCTTCCCGGGCTAAGCATGAAACACAGCTTGGGCCACGACCGGATGTGGAAAAACCCGCTTCAGCCATCGGCTGGGCGGGTTTCCGAAAAAAGACTCGAAAGAGAAATCAGGCCTCAGCGACCTCTTTCTCCATCAAAACGCGTCCCTTGTAGTAGAGTTTACCCTCGTACCAATGGGCGCGGTGGAACATGTGGGCCTGGCCTGTCGTTGAACAGGTGGAGACGTTGGGCGTCTCGGCCTTGTAGTGCGTCCGGCGCTTACGTGAGCGCGTCTTGCTCTGGCGTCGCTTTGGATGTGCCATGGTGGTATTGTTGTTCCTCAGTGCCTAAGCACATCGGGGTCAATGGTTTGTACTGTCAAAATCACTCCTCTTTACCCTTCTCCTCGTCTTTTGGACCACTGGAAGACAAGCCTCTCAGCGCCGCCCATCTCGGATCGGTCTCCTCTTGCTCTTCTTCAGGTGCGAAGTCCACGCTGCCTGTTAGCCACTCCAACACCTTAGGGTCACAGTCATCCTCTAATTCGTGAACACGTCTCAAGGGGATGCCCAAAACGGTTGACTCAAAAAGGAATGCTCTAACGTCCAACAGGTGTTCCGCAGGTCCGAGAACAAAAATGTCATCGTCGTTGCGGTAGGTAGAGTCTCCGAACTTGACCACGTATCTCGCGTGGTGGTCGATCGGGAGTGTAACGGGCGCGTTGCAACGGTCGCATGAGGACCGCACCGTGCCTGTCACATGGACATCGAAGTGCATCATTCCTTCGAACCTGTCCAACTCTGTCTTCGCTGTTATGTCAGCGTCGTCAAAGCTTTTAGATTCGAAATCCGAAAAGAACGTTCCATCTAGCTGAAATCTGAAAGCGTGCCTTCCAATGCCCAATCCCGTGTAGGGAATTTCGAATTCGGAATTGCCGCGCATGCGTGACCCCAGCTTTGAGGGGGGGCAAAGGTACGGGTTTCAATGCAATCTGCGTCAAGCGCTGTTTGCACTCAGAAACGGTCGCGTTCCCAATCCTTGCGAGGGGACACTTCCAAAGGGTTCGATGTCATCTCTCGGTGCTCGGATTGGTGGCGACGGATGTCGATGGCAGCCCAGCATGCTGCCCGCAAACTGGCGCCATCGGCCTCGCCTTTTCCGGCGATGTCAAAAGCAGTACCATGGTCAGGGCTGGTGCGCACAATGGGCAGTCCCGCTGTGAAATTCACGCCTTCACCAAAGGACAGACTCTTGAAGGGAACGAGGCCTTGATCGTGGTACATCGCGAGCACACCGTCGAACTTTTTGAAGCCTGCTGTCCCGAAGAATCCATCAGCACCAAAGGGCCCATGGACATCCAGCCCTTGCTCTTGCAGCGCTCGAACGGCAGGTAGGATGATGGTCTTTTCTTCGTCGCCGATCAGGCCATTGTCTCCCGCATGAGGATTGAGTCCCATGACAGCAATGCGCGGTGTAGCAATGCCAAAGTCACGCCCGAGGCTTTCGTGCAAGAGCCGGGCCTTGCGCACAATGGCGTCTTTGCTCAGCGCGCTAGCGACGTCTTTGATGGGGACATGGCCGGTCACCACACCGACCCGCAAAGCATCTGTGGCGAGTATCATCAAGACATCGCTAACACCTGCCATGTCGGCGAGGTATTCGGTGTGCCCTGGAAATTTGAACTTCCCCCCTTGGATGGTGTCTTTGTTGATGGGCGCAGTCACCAAGACATCGACTTTATTGGCAGCCAAGTCCTTAACCGCTGCCTCCAAGCTGAGCCGAGCGAATTCACCTGCATCCGGATGGGGCTGTCCCCAATCAGGCTGGGGCAAAGTGGGGGCGATGTCCACACAGTGCAAAGCGCCTTGCTTGGTCCGCTCGGGTTCTTCTGTAGACTGTATGTCGACTTGAACATCAAACTGTTGTGCCTGTGCACGCAGGGTTTCCGTGTGACCGTAGACCACAGGAATCATGTCTTGGAGTACACGCTCATCGGCAAAAGCCTTGAGGATACATTCAGAGCCGACACCATGGGGGTCACCCCAGGTAATGCCGATGCGGACGGGTTTGGTCGCTGCCATGGCTGCGAAGGTACTCCGGAAGGCGAAGGCGCAGGGCCGCATAGATTTGACTTGTGCAGTGGTTTTTTTTGCACCGGCGGCCAACTTCTGCTGTGTTTGAGCGTTTACCTTTCGGTGTCCATGCGGTCGTTTTTCTTTTTGCTCATCCTCTGTCTTTCGATTCCCCTCAGGATGGAAGCGACCCACAACCGGGCGGGCGAAATCACGTACCGGCATCTGACGGGATCCACCTACGAGGTCACCATTACGACGTACACCAAGGCCAGTGTCGTGGCGGACCGCGAATTCCTGCAGATTCAATGGGGTGATGAAGGCTCTGAAGGCATTACTGACAGCTTGCCGCGCATCAATGGGCCTGTCAATCCTGCCGGAATTCCCACTGGAGAGCTGCTGGCTGGCGACATTCGACTCAACCTGTACAGGGGCACCCATACCTATGCCGGCCCCGGGGTATACAGTTTGATTGTCGAAGACCCCAACCGCAATGCAGGAGTGCTGAACATTCCGGGTTCGGTGGATGTCCCATTTTGCATCTCGAGCCTGCTCATCATTGACCCACAAGCTGGGCACAACGACAGTCCAACGCTGCTCTATCCAGCGATAGAGAACGCCTGCATCAACCAAGTGTGGGAACACAACCCAGGGGCTTACGACCCCGATGGCGATTCATTGACCTATGATTTGGTCTCCTGCGCTGGATTCAATTGTTCGCCTATCCAAAATTTCGTTCAGCCGAACCAAGTGGAAGGAGCAGGTGGTGAGTTCTATGTGGAGCCTACAACAGGCACCGTTGTGTGGGATGCGCCCGGACTTGCAGGCGAATACAACATCGCTTTAAGGATCCGAGAATGGCGGGAAGTGGCGGGCCAGTGGATCTTGGTGGGCGAAGTCACCCGAGACATGCAAATCACAGTAGAGATCTGCAACAACGAGCCGCCGGTGGTCGAAGTCCTGCCAGATACCTGCGTCCTTCAAGGTTCTTCGCTGATTTTTCAGGTGGGGGCCTCTGACCCTAATGGAGACGACGTTACGGTTACTGTGGTGGGTGGGCCCACAGATGCATTGGATCCAGAAGCGGTGTTCACTTGGAATCCCATTATGGATGCCGGGACGTTCAGCTGGGTGCCAGGCTGCGATGCGGTGAGAGAGGCGCCGTATCAATTGGTGTTCAAAGCCACCGACGACGATGCCATCCCGCTCAGTGATGTCTCCACCATGCGCGTCAAGGTCATTGCACGTCCCGTATCGACCACAGACGCTGTGCCCATTGGAAATGCCGTAGAGGTGGATTGGTCGGTTCACCCATGTGCGGGAAGCTACTCCGAAGCGCTCCAAGCCGTGGGGGGCTATGAGATCTACCGGCGAAATGGACCTGGCTTTCCGGATTTAGGGTATTGCACGGTGGGCATGCCAGCCAATGCGGGATACACGCAGGTGGGTTTTGTCAATGGCTTGGGAAGCAATGCATTTTTGGACACGGAATCCATCAGCTTTGGGGCGCGTTATTGCTACCGTGTTGTAGCGGTCATGCCCAACGGAGCTAGGTCGCGGTTCGGTCCGGAGGCCTGCGCAGAGATCAACAAAGAGGTGCCCGTCATGACCGGTGCCTCAGTGGAGGTTTCCGACCTTGTAGATGGAGAGGTGGAGGTCCGCTGGTCGGCTCCATCCGATGCCGATACTTTAGAAGCCTTCCCTGGGCCATACCGCTACGAAGTGGAGGCCCGATCGGTCGCGGGCGAAGGGTGGCAGGCCATTGGCGAAACGGCCACTTCGGTGACGCTCGGCAATCTGGATACGGTGACGGTGCACACCGGGATCAACAGCGAGGTCCCCATTTGGGAATACAGGGTTTTGGCGTGGAGTGGAGAGGATTTGATAGGGAAAAGTTCGCCTGCACCCGTCCCAGAATTACAGGCGAATGGGGGAGACAACCGCGTGAACCTGAGCGTGCCTCCCGGCCGACCATGGAGCGATACGGCGTACGTGTTTCACCGCGTTTTGGAAGATGGAAGTTTGCAGTTGTTGGACACCGCGGCGGTTCCATTCCTAGCAGACACCGGTTTGGTCAACGGGGAGCTGTCATGCTACCGGGTGCGCACCTTGGGAACCTATGGCGCAGAAGGCATCTTGGACCCCATTGAGAATTGGAGTGCAGTGCGCTGTGCCATTCCATATGACTTCGAGCCGCCGTGTCCACCCGAACTCAGCGTGACGCCGGATTGTCCCGCGGAAGAAATCACCTTGTCTTGGTCACCCTTGACCTGCGCAGACGATGTTATGGCTTATCGGGTATACCGCAGCGACAGCCTCTCCGGACCGTTGAAGCTGGTGCTCGAGCTGGACGACATTGGAGATACTTCCATCACGTTGAGCGCTGAGGAATGGGGCAACTCCATTGCGGGTTGTTGGGCGGTATCGGCGCTGGACAGCCTGATGCCAGGACCGAACGGCGGGTTGAGGCGCAATGAGAGCGCGTTGAGCGACACGCTGTGCACCGACAATTGCCCCTTCTATTTCTTGCCCAACGTTTTCACGCCCAACCTCGATGGCACCAACGACCGCTTCCGGCCTTTCCCCTGGAAGTTCGTAGACAGTGTAGATTTCCGGGTATTCAACCGGTGGGGAGAGGAGGTGTGGCGTTCCATGGATCCTGACTTGGGATGGGACGGTTTGCACCAGAGTACGGGCGCCATGTGCGCAGATGGCACCTACCATTACACCTGCACAGCTTACACAAGGAGGCTGTCCGGGACTGTTCCCGAGCGTTTTTCAGGGACATTTCAAATGCTGGGAGGCGTGGCCCCCCCAGGAGAATGAAACAGCACAGATGTTTACCGGAATCATAGAGTCCATGGGCACCATCCTCGATGTGAGGACAGAAGGTACCAACCGTCATTTTACCCTTCAAGCGGAGATGGCTTCTGAACTGAAGGTGGACCAAAGCCTGGCACATGACGGGGTTTGCCTCACCGTGACTTCCATCGAAGGCCGGTGTTATGCCGTGACTGCAGTGGAAGAAACCCTGAAAAGGACGACCCTGGGAGGATGGAAGGTGAACCAAGTGGTCAACCTCGAACGTTGCACGCGCCTCGGAGACCGGCTCGACGGTCACATTGTCCAAGGCCATGTGGACACCACAGCCTCGGTCGAGGAGATTGACGCCCGCGACGGTTCTTGGAACATCACCTTCAAGCACGGCCGTGCCCCGCAACATCTGACGGTTGCCAAGGGCTCCATTACCGTCAACGGGGTGTCATTGACGGTGGTGGATTCCACTCAAGATGGCTTTAGCATTGCGGTAATCCCCTACACCTGGGAACACACGGGGTTTCATCGTTTGAAGACCGGTGACCGGGTGAACCTCGAGTTTGATGTGGTGGGCAAATACGTGGCTGCCATGGTCTCACGACAGCAGTAACCCCGCAGCGCCTGTTTTCCTGATCTAGGGCTGGGTGAGTGCGCTGCGCAGCACAAAGTTCTGACCGAGGTAGACCTTGCGCACCTGAGGGTCACTGGCCAATTCCTCAGCCGTACCGGCTTTGAGAATGTGTCCTTCAAACAGGAGGTAAGCCCTGTCGGTAATGTGCAGTGTTTCTTGGACGTTGTGGTCGGTGATCAAAATGCCAATCCCCTTGGTGCGCAATTGACTCACAATTTGTTGGATGTCCTCCACAGCAATGGGGTCCACTCCTGCGAACGGTTCGTCCAGCAGGATGAATTTGGGGTCGGCAGCCAAGGCCCGTGCAATCTCTGTCCGGCGTTTCTCGCCGCCGCTCAATACATCTCCCCTGTTCTTCCGAACATGAACGAGCCCAAACTCTTCCAACAACGCCTCGAGCCGCTGGTGGCGCTCCTTCGGGTCGCGTTTGTGGAGCTCGAGGACGGCTAGAATATTGTCTTCGACACTGAGCTTCCTAAACACTGAGGGCTCTTGGGGCAAGTAGCCAATGCCACGCTGCGCCCTGCGGTACATGGGTTCCCTTGTGATGTCATGGGTCCCCCCTTCACCATCGACAAGGGTCACCACTCCCGCATCGGGACGCACCAAGCCAGTGACCATGTAGAATGAGGTCGTCTTGCCAGCACCATTTGGTCCGAGCAACCCTACGACCTCTCCCGTTTTGACTTCAAATGAAACCTCGTCCACCACTTTTCGGCGGCCATACTGCTTGACGAGTTGATTTGCGGAGAGCTTCATTCGGACTGCGAAGGTCGGGTTTTTCAGGTGTTTGCGCTCTGTTCTGCCTTTTCTTGGCGCTTTTGAATGCGGCGTGCCTGCAGGATGCCAATTTCATAGAGTCCCAGTACGGGCAGAGCGACCAGCACTTGGCTCGTGAGGTCGGGAGGCGTGATGATGGCCGCGATGATGAGCGTGACCACCAACGTGTGCTTGCGGAACTTTCGAAGAGACGCCGGGGTCACCAGGCCCAGTTTGGCCAAAAAGTGCACCACCACGGGAACCTGAAAAATCAGTCCAGCTGCCAAGGTGATGCTGGCCACCGTTTTGAGGTAACTCATGAGCGCGATCCGCGCCTTGACATCCCCGATTTCATAGTGTCCCAGAAATTGGAGGCTCAAAGGGGCAATCACGAAATACCCGAAACAGACCCCCAAGAAAAACAGCACCGTAGCAGCCCAGGTGACACCGCGGGCCGCTGAGGCTTCTTTACCGTGCAGGCCTGGCCGAATAAACCGCCATATCTGGTTGAAAGTCCAGGGAAATGATAGGATAAACCCACCGATCGCGGACACGAGAATGTGGGCAGAGAAATTGCCCAGCATGGTCGTATTGATCAACTCATAGGTGATGTCCGTGACGCACAAGCGGTCTCCGGCTCCTGTGAATTCCCCCAAGGCACACCAAGCTCGAAATGTGATGAAGTCGGGATTGCGGGGAGCAAAAATGAGCCGCTCAAAGACCCAATCCTTCATGACAAAGAGTGTGATCGAGCCGCTCAGAATTCCGATCAGGGCAAAAAAGAGCCTGCGGCGCAATTCTTCGAGGTGGTCCATAAAGCCCATTTCCTCTTTGTTTTCCCCTTCTTCATTCGCCATGTTCTGCGTCTTTAGGGTTCAACGGATACCCGCGTCCATCAGCTGGTGCAGGTGCACGAATCCCGAAAAAGCTCCGTTTTCGTCGGTCACCAGAATTTGAGAAATCCGATGGGACTCCAACACATCAAGCGCATCGATGGCGCGTGTATCCGCGGGCAAGCAGTGCGGAGTGACCTGCATGACGTCGGCAGCACTCAATGAAGACCAAGTGTGGGGGTCCCGTTCCAATGCCCTGCGAAGGTCTCCATCGGTTACGATACCTGTCAGTGTTGGCCCTTCTAACACGGCTGTGGCACCCACGCGGCCTTGCGAAACCGCCATGACCACCTCGCGCAATCCTGCATTTGGGTCCACACTTACCCGGTGTTCTGGCAACAGCAGGTCGCCCACATTTAAGAGCAGCCTCCTGCCCAGGCTGCCACCAGGGTGGTGTCGGGCAAAATCATCGCTGCTGAATCCGCGGGCCTCCATGAGGGCCATGGCCAGCGCATCGCCCATGGCGAGTTGGGCAGCAGAGCTCGTTGTGGGGGCCAGGTCGTAGGGGCAAGCCTCTTGGTCGACGGAGACATCAAGGACCACACCGGCAGCCCGTCCAATAGGGCTGTCTGGACGTCCGACCATGGCCATCAAGTTCAAGTCGCGCGCCTGTAGCATGGGCAGAAGCGCTATGAGTTCAGCGGTGGCACCACTTTTGGATACAGCCATGACCACATCGCCTTCGGAGACGAGCCCCAAATCGCCGTGCAGGGCATCTGCAGCATGCAGAAAAGCGGCAGCAGTCCCCGTACTGTTGAGGGTGGCCACTGTTTTTCTGGCAACATCGGCGCTCTTTCCGATTCCGGTAAATACCAGTTTGCCTCCGTTTTGGGTGCCCTCTAATATTTGAACGACCGCTTGCTCGAATGCAGCACCGATTCGCGATTCAAGAGCGCCAATCGCCTTGGCTTCAAGTCGGATGGTGTGCTGTGCCGATTGCAGCCAAGGGGCATGTTTGGATGACGGTGGCATATTGAATGTGGTGGTTGACAAATCCTTGGGCACCAAGGACTGAAATATGGGGTCGGTTGGACTATATTGAAGTCGCCAAAGTTAGATGGAGACGCCCGTAGACTCTTTCCTTGATGCCGGCTCTTTGGTCGGCTGCTCTTTAAAAGAGGGACTTGCACGTTTTTTCGGCTTCAACCAGTTCAAGGGGGAGCAAGAAGAAGTCATGACAAGCCTCATGGAGGGGCGCAATGCTTTTGTGATCATGCCAACGGGTGGAGGCAAGTCTTTGTGCTACCAACTTCCCGCATTGTTGCAGGAAGGAACCGCCATCGTTGTCAGTCCGCTCATCGCATTGATGAAGAACCAAGTGGACGCCATTCGCGGCCATTCTGACGATCCAGACATTGCCCATTTCCTCAACAGTTCCCTCAGTAAGAATGAGATGTTGAGGGTGAAGGATGCAGTGGCTACCGGCAAGACCAAGCTGCTTTATGTCGCCCCAGAGTCGCTCAATAAAAAAGAGAATGCGGATTTCCTCCGCTCAGTTCGGTTGAGTTTTTTCGCCATTGATGAGGCGCATTGTATTTCTGAATGGGGCCACGACTTCCGTCCAGAATACCGCAGGTTGAGGGAAATCATTGACGCCATCGGCCAGTTTCCCATCATCGCTTTGACCGCGACTGCGACACCGAAAGTCCAGAATGACATCCAGAAAAACCTCGGCATCCTAGAAGCCGATGTTTACAAGGCCAGCTTTAACCGCCCCAACTTGTTTTACGAGGTGCGGCCAAAGGAAAATGCGATCAGGCAGGTCGTACAGTATACCCAGGAGCACAAAGGCCGCAGCGGCATTATCTACTGTCTGAGCCGAAAGAAAGTCGAAGAAATTGCCGAAACCCTCAAGGTAAATGGCATCAAAGCAACGCCGTACCATGCGGGAATGGACGCTGCGCACCGCTCGCGCATGCAGGACGAATTCCTGATGCAAGATGTGGATGTGATTGTGGCCACGATTGCATTTGGCATGGGCATCGATAAGCCAGATGTTCGGTTCGTCATTCACTATGACATGCCCAAGTCTTTGGAGGCCTATTACCAAGAAACCGGTCGTGCGGGTCGCGACGGTGGGGAAGGCCATTGCATCGCTTTCTACGGAATTCAGGACATGGAGAAGATGGAAAAATTCCTCTCCGGAAAGCCCATTGCCGAGCGCGAAATCGGAATGCAATTGTTGCAAGAAGTGTCCGGTTATGCCGAAACGCCGACCTCGCGCAGGCAGTACATCCTTCATTATTTCGGAGAAGAATTTGATCCGAATGCCGGTCCCGGCTGGGACATGGACGACAACGCCCGCAACCCACCTGAATCCTATTCGGGGAAAGACACGGTGGTCCACTTGCTCAAACTGGTGAAAGCCAGTGGAGGCAAACGCCGAGGAGGTTTCTTGTGCGACATCCTGTTGGACCGAGAAACACAAGAAACCAGTACTTACGGGGGTTCTGAGCAGGTCTCTGAATTCAAAGGCAGTGGAGCCTCAATGGCGGATGCGGACGAATGGGCCGGAATCATCCGACAGGTAACACTTGGCGGGTTCTTGCAAAAGAAGACTGAAGAATTTGGTGTGCTGTCACTCACCGAAAAAGGCGAGGAATACCTGCTAAAACCTACCGACTTCACCTTGTATCGGCCCAAGCCTATGCGGGTGACCACGGTCAGTGATTCGGCCACCGGAACCGCATTGGATCAGCCGCTATTTGACCTGTTGAAGGCGCTGCGCAAGGACGAGGCAGACCGGTTGGAATTGCCGCCGTTTGTGGTGTTCTCCGATATCAGCCTCGAAGAGATGGCCACCCACTATCCCTGCAACGACGACGAGCTCCTGATGATCAATGGAGTCGGCTCGTCCAAAGTCCGGAAGTTCGGGGCGCCGTTCCTCAAGCTCATCAAGGGTTATGTGGAAGAAGAAGAGATTGACCGCCCAAGCGACACTGTGGTGCGCAGCGTGGCAGGCCGAAATGCGGCCAAGGTGACCATCATCCAAAAGCTGGACCGGCGGATGTCGCTCGAAGACATCGCTGCCGCCCAGAAGAGTACAGTGGACGAGCTGTTGGGGATGATTGAGGGCATTGTGGCCTCAGGCACCAAGGTGAGCCTCGATTACATCGTCGAAGACTACCTCGACGAAGACAGCATCGAAGAGCTGTGGGAGTGTTTCATGGAAAGCGAGAACGGCTCCATGCAGGAAGTGATGGAGGAGATGGAAGATGCGTACAGCGAAGAGGAAATTCGCCTGGTGCGGATCAAATTCATGAGCGAGGTGGCCAACTGAGCCTGCCTCCTTCTCAAACTTCAGTTGCGGCCAGCCAGGCCATCATGGCCGTACCCGTGCTCAAGGCACGTTCATCAATGTCGAATTCTGCCGTGTGCAGGCCCGACCGGCAGCCCGGTCCGTTGCCTCCTGTGCCCAGCCGATAAAAACAGCCTTCGACCTCACGCTGATAAAAGCTAAAGTCTTCGCCGGTCATGCGGAGCGGAAGGTCCACGACATGCTGTTCGCCCAGCAATTCAACGGCGCGTTTTCGACACGAGTCCGTCAGGCGAGGGGCGTTGATTACTGGAGGATATCCGATGGCCAAATCCACTTCGGCAACAGCGCCAAAAGCCTGTGCGGTCGATTCGGCTACCCGCTTGATGGAGGACCGCAAGGTTTCGGCTGTTGCCAGATCATAGGTGCGGAGGGTGCCGTCCAAGATGACCTCGTCCGGAATGACATTGCGGGCGTGACCGCCACGAATCTTTCCGATGGTGAGAACAGAGGGTTGGGTGGGGTCGCAAGAGCGGCTCACAACAGTTTGCAGGGCCGTGATCACGTGAGCTGCAGCAACGATGGGGTCTACAGTGCGGTGGGGAAGTGCGGCATGCCCGCCCTTGCCCACAACGCGGATGCGCAATTCATCGGCGGCAGCCATGTAAGCTCCGCTGCGGAACCCTACCGTTCCTGCGTCCAACTGCGGGTAAACATGCTGTCCTACAATGCCGTCCACAAGGGGGCCACTTGCTTGAAGGGGGCCTGAAGTGGGAGCGTCGGTGAGGAGGGCGCCTTCTTGCACCAAAATGGAGGCTCCTCCGGGAAGGTTCTCTTCTCCTGGCTGGAAGACACAATGTACCGTGCCGGTCCACTGGTCCCGCGCAGCCTGCAAGGCCTCAACCGCGCCGAGCAAGCAGGCTGTGTGGGCATCGTGTCCGCAAGCGTGCATCCATCCAGGTACGGTGCTTGCGTGCGGACGGTTGACCTCTTGAATGGGCAAGGCATCCATGTCGGCGCGCAACGCCATGGTGCGTGTGCCCGGCTCTAGGCCTTCCACTTTGGCGACAATCCCTGCGGCCCCATGATCGGCGCACCAACCATCAGAGAACGCAATGCCCATCGCACGCAGCGCGTTGGCCACGTAAGCCGAGGTTTTCGATTCTCCAAAGGAAGGCTCCGGGTGCAGGTGCAAGTGACGGCGGTGCTGGACCACGTTTTCACGTTGGGCCTCGACAGCATTGAGCAGGGCAGATTTCAGCATCGCGGTTGGTTCAAGGGGCCCACCAGAGGTCGCGTCCTGCAGTCCAGATCATGCGCGCAGCGGCGTAGAGCATGATGAGGCCAAAGGCCAGTCTCACTTTCATGGGATTCATGGACAGGGCGCATCGGCTTCCAAGCCAACCACCCAAAACAAAGGCTATGACCATGATGGCTGCAGCGCGAATGTCCAATTCGCCTGCTTTCCAATAATTCATGACCGCGAGGGCGCCGATGGGGGGGAGCATCAAGGCCAGACTGGTGCCTTGGGCAGCCATCTGAGACATGCCCAAGAAATACATCAAGGCGGGCACAATCAGCAGGCCTCCACCAATGCCTATGAAGCCACTGAGACAGCCCGCGGCCATGCCGATGAGGAGCAGTGTAATGATCGTGTTGGCATCTATGGGCATGGGGCGCATCAGAAATCAGTGGTAAGAGAGAGTTGGAAGACGCGGTCCAAAAGGATGCCATCATCCACCCCCCAACCCCAGTCTGCACGGACAAAGTATCCGAGCAATTGGCTCCTCAGACCAAATCCAAAGTCCCAAATGATGGGCTCTCGGTTGTTGGCCACATTGACCGAAACGGGGTAAAGGTCAACCGTGGTGCTGTTGAACGAGTTTTCGTCGCTATAAGGGTCTTGTCCTGTCCAAGCAGATCCAATGTCAAAGAACCCCACGGCTTGGAAATGCTCCATAAACGGGGTGAGGCTCTTCCGGGGTGAAAGCGTGGCAAAGACGGGAATTCGGACCTCGGCATTGGCGACGGCGAAGCTGGTTCCATTCCGCACATTCCGCACGAATCCGCGCATGGGTGTGGCCGCAGTTTGGTAGGCGAAGTTGCCATCGGGAATGGGCATGGCACCATCCACTGCAGTCAGCAGAGATTCATGCACGCCACCCAAATAATGCAGCAACCCGCGTTCCCCAAAAGAGGTGTTTCCCGCAGCGCGCATGCACAAGGTGATGCGGCGGAACAGCGGAATGTACCGCCGGGCGTCAAACCCCGCTACCATCAACATGCCTCCTTCACCATCGGGTGGGGCGAGCATTTCCACCCAAGCTTTTGCGCGTGTTCCATTGCGGATGTTCAGGCTCAGTTCACGGCTGTCATCAAAGACCCAACTCACAGTTCCTCCAATGCCCTGAACGTATTGATCGTCCCGGCTGGCATTGAAAGGGTCTGTCGCAAGGAGGGAGACCCGATCCAACCGGTAAGTGAGCTGCGCCCGAACACTCATCGTTTCTGAAAACGGGATGGTGCGCCGGTAATGCACAGCATGGGTGTGCGTCCGCGTCAATGCGCCCAGCTCTGAATTCACACCTTCGTTGCCTTGGCGCTCAATGATCCATTCTCGGTCAACCTTGCGCTCCAGGTTCTTGTGTGAGACCACAAAAGTGGAGTTTTGAAGGCTCCCAGCCAGGCGCATACCGCCGACCCATTTGATGTCCTCGAAAAGATCAGAAATGCCAATTTTGAGCAGGCCACTCAGCCCCGGAAAACTCCCAGCTGCTCCTGTAAAAGGTTGGTAGAATGAGGTGGCAAAACTGTTGTCTACCTGACTGAGCAGTTGGTCCAATGCAAAGTTTCGGCGGTAGGGCAATGGGGTCGGAACAGGGGGCAGGTTCGCAACAGGCCCGCTGGACTGGCCTTCTCCTGGGGTAACGTTCCTGTCTTCGTCCGGGCTCCGCAACGCCCGTTCTGTTTCGAAGGTGTAATTGCGGTAGTCCACTTGGCCAGGGAGCAAGTTGAGCTTGTCCTCGGGCAAGTAGTCCCAAGGCTTCTGGTCGGAAGGAACCACGGTCGCACCCACTTCACCCATTGCCGCCTTGATCGGTGCTGCTGGCAAATCTCCTGTATTCCAACGGGGCCGGCCTTGCTCGATGGTCACCGCCTCCCAACCGTCCCGGGTCTCCAGCAGTTTCAACTCGGCGACGGGACCACCGACATGAAACCAGGGCGCCGTGCGCGTGAAGTACCGGTAATGGATGGCGGTGTCGACCCGCAAGATGGCGCTGTCCCTCTTGGCCATGTGAATGGTGCTCGGCTCCTCGGCGAGTTGGTATGCCATGGTGGCGCCATCCAACGCCAAGGGCCGCACTTCATCGTCCTCTGGAGTTTCGGTGATGCGCTCCATGACTTGAGAGTCCAGATCATAGAGCCACAGGTCCCTTGGACGGTTGACCGGTACCGCTGGACTGGTGTCCACATCTCCTTCTCCAGGGCGGTTGCTGCTGAACAACAGTCCGCGTCCATCGGGGGTCCAGTCGGGGTTGAGGTCGTCCCAACCGTCTTCCCACAAAGGCACTTGCGACCCGGCGAGGGTGTTGTAGATGTAGAGGTCAGTTTTGCCAGCCCGTACCCCGCTAAAGGCGATGCGCCGGCCATCGGGCGACCAGTCCAAATCAATCACCTTTTCAATCCTGAACAACTCTTGTTTGTTGGATTCGCCGGATGCGGCATCTGAAATGGTCAGGAAGACCCGCCCTTTGTCTTCGTGAATGTGCGCCAATACCGGAAGGCTCGGATGCCAAGCCAAAACCGGATAGGTGTCATCTGTGATGCGCGTCAGTTTGTGGTCCACTTTGGCAATGCACCGCTTGCGCTGACCATCGCTCCACCAGACGCGCACTTGTCCCCGTTCGTCGGTGACCCAAGCCGTCCAACGGCCTTCCGCCGAGGTAGAGAAATTCCGGTGGGTGTATTTACGCCTTCCACGGTGAGGCAGGGCCCCCATATGGGCCGATCGAAGTTGGTTGGTCGTGATGTCGACTTGCACTCCGTGCTCCAAGCTGGAATTCAGCCCGATGGCTTGACCTACGGCATAATGCGCTTGGGCAGCAGAAAGCAGTCCTTCCAGGTCCATCCCAATCCTGCGGAACCCCGCATCAAGTGTGCGTCCAGCCTTGAATCCACTGAGCACATCCAATGCAGACTGCCGCCCAAACGTTTCGAGAACAAAGCGCCACACTGCTTCGGATGCTATTCGCCGCTCCTCTCCATCGAGAACCTGCAACTGAGGGATGAGACCACGGCTGGTGAGGTCTTTCAGACGCGCCCTGTCGGCCCCATTGATTGGTCCCGATAAGGCGGCGACCATGCCCTCTTCCATCCAAGCTGGAAGTTGGAACAATTGGCTGTTTTTGACCACGTCCTTCCAGTCATCTCCAAAGATGTATTGACGCAACAAGATGCGGTGAAGGCCTCGACGCAATTGTAGGCGAAAGGATTGGTGGTCCCCGTCATACCAGGCAAAAAGCTTTTTGCCGTAAATCAAGGTGGACCCCCCGATGTTGCCGGCAGAAGAGCCATCAATGCCAATGTTGCTTTGTCTGAAGTCCGCGTGCTTGTTGAAGACCAAGACCTCCACGGGACCTGAAATGCGCCGCTGAAAGGTGGATTCCACTTCGGGGAGGTCCATCGCCAGGGCATTCATGCCGAACTCAGCCAAGTCTCTACCGCCTTGGTAAAAATGCAGCTCAAATGGGTCACCTGATAGGTACTGCCAATCGAAGGTGCGGTACTGCACCCGCTGTTGGCCAAACCCCATGTCCAGGCCATTGTGGAATTGGCCCATCACCGCAGACGGACCGAAGGCACAACAGCCCAAAAACAAGACCAGGATGCTCCTAAGCTGCGTTGTGAACGACATCGAATTCGGAATGTACAAACTGCGCACGCGGATTCACCGGGATAGGGGAACTTGCAGTCCATGTTTGTACAGGCTTGCAACGCTTTTTCTGAAAACACGGTCCTCCTGCCCGATGGTGAGGGTGGAGTCGTCGTTTTTGACCCTGGTTTTTCAACCCCTCAGGAGTGGGAGTGGTTCGATGCTGTGCTGGCCGAGCACAGCCTTCAGCCCCGCGCGGTTTGGTTGACCCATGCCCATTTAGACCACGTGATGGGTTGTCATGGGATGCACAAGCGATACGGCCTTCGTCCAAGGCTGCACAGCTTGGATCGGCCCACCTATGAGATGGCCCACTGGGCAGCGGAGCGTTATGGTGTGGCACTGGACCCTTTGCCAGAATGTGGAAATCAAGACTTTGTTGATGGCGAACACCTGGTCATAGGGCAGGTCGAATTGACCGTCCGACATACGCCGGGTCATGCACCAGGTCACGTGGTTTTTGTGGACGACCGGAACGCCCGAGTCATCGGCGGGGACGTGCTGTTTCAAGGCAGCATCGGCCGCACAGACCTTCCTGGAGGAGACCCCGATCAACTGGCCAAAAGCATCGAGAATGCCATTTACACCTTGCCCGATCACTACACGGTGGTGCCCGGTCATGGGCCTGCAACGACGGTTGGCGTTGAAAAGGCGGGCAACCCGTTTGTCAATGCAGCGGGGACGGGAATGTTGCAGCGCACCTGAACTGTCCCGAACCTCTGTTGCACGCGGGGCAGCCAAAGTGCGGGCGAGAAGACCGTTCTATGCCTTGAGGAGGGTAAACGAAAATGTGGAGCCCTTGCCCTTGGTAGATCGCACCGAGATGCTCTGCTCATGCGCCTCAATGATGTGCTTTACAATAGCCAGGCCAAGTCCGCTTCCACCCGCATTGCGCGAACGGCTTTGGTCAACCCGGTAAAAGCGTTCGAAGACCCGGGGAAGGTGTTCTTCTGAGATGCCCAGACCATCGTCTGCAACCTCCACCAAGACCTGCTCTTCCATGTCGTAACATCGGATCTGCGTGGTGCCTTTTTCCATTCCATATCGGAGGCTGTTCGAGACCAAGTTTGTGATGACCTGCTCGATTTTGCCAGCGTCGCCTTTGACATCGATTTTACGCCCCCCGTCTTCAACGAACACCACATTGATGTTCGCCCGGGTGGCCCGCGGTTCAAGTCCATCCATGACCTCGCGCACCAAATGGCCCAAATCGAAAGTGGTCACATCCAATTCCAGTGACCCCCCTTCAATTTTGGTGATCACATCAAGGTCATCGATGAGGCCGGCCATACGGTCCACATTTTTGGCGGCTTTCATCAGGAATTTTCGGTTGTGTTCGGGGTCTTCGAGGGCCCCTTCAAGCAACGTCAAGATGTAGCCTTGGATGTTAAAAACCGGTGTCTTCAATTCGTGGGCCAGGTTGCCAATGAATTCCTTTCGGAAGGTGTCCTGCTCTTTGAGCAAGGAAATTTCATTGACCTTTTCGGTGGCCCAGTCCATCACGTCGAGCCTCACCTTTTCCATAACATCTTCCCCCATGTGAACATCGCGGGCACGTTCCTTGGTGCTTTTAAACCGGTGGATGTTCTTGTAGATGATGCGAACTTTCTGGTAGATGAATTTTTCGATGGCACTGTATATCACCGCCATGGAAAGGGCAAACATGGACACCGCCCCCAATGCCAGGGCTTGTAAGGGCGCTTGAACATCATAAATCCAGAACACTGCGGTGGCACTCACCGTTCCGAAAATGGTAACGAGCAGCGCGCACATAAGTGCGACGCCCCGTGGTGTTCGAATGTTCATTCTTCTTCGAACTTGTAACCTACACCTTTGACCGTTTTGAAGTTGTGGTTGCCCAGTTTCTCTCGAAGCTTGCGGATGTGGACATCAATCGTACGGTCCCCGACCACCACATCATTGCCCCAGACTTCCTTCAGAATGGTGCTTCTTTTGAAGACTTTCCCTGGCTGTGAGACCAGCAAGGAGAGCAATTCGAATTCCTTCTTGGGCAAGCTGAGTTCCTTGCCATTGACAGCCACGATGTACCGGTCGCGATTGATGGTGATGTTTTTGCCTTCGAATACTTCCTTGGCTACCTCTGATTTTTTGCCCCTCCGCAACAACGCCTTCATGCGGCTGAGCAGAACACGGGGTTTAATGGGCTTGGTGATGTAGTCATCCGCTCCAGCGTCAAATCCTGCGATTTGGCTGTAGTCCTCACCCCGTGCGGTCAAAAAGGCAATCACTGTGCCTTCCAGTTTGGTGTTTTCCCGCATTTGGGTGCAGGTTTCCATG
This sequence comes from Flavobacteriales bacterium UBA1995, assembly GCA_002336475.1. GTDB lineage: Bacteria > Bacteroidota > Bacteroidia > Flavobacteriales_D > Sanyastnellaceae > UBA8752. The sequence goes on from DDCX01000080.1 coordinate 49,898, forward strand.
CCGTCCATTTCGGGCATCATGACATCGAGCAGAACCAGGTCTGGTATGACTTTCTCGGCTATTTCGATGGCCTCGCGGCCATTTCCAGCAGTGTAAACTGCAAATCCTTCTTTCTCAAGGTTGTATTGGACCAGTTCGAGAATGTCTGGCTCATCATCCACGACGAGGATGGTTTGACTGCCCATGGCGTGTGTGTTCGGTTGGGTTAAAAATACAAGGAGCTGTCTGGACTGCAACGTTGTTGTGGGAGCGTTGTGGATGGTTTGGTGCAGTTCAACATTTAGGGCTCCACCTTGCTTGCAGAAGCCAGGCACCACCGGTCTATGAAAGCATGGGGGACAGAGCGAGAGACGCGATGTTCAGTCCGCAAATCGATCAAGGCATCTTCCAAGGGCATCGCCAAGTGTTGGGCGGTACGGAACAAAATCAAGGCCGCAGGAAGCGCGAAGGGTTGGGTGGACCATAGCCCTATTCCGACAGCCAAAAGGAACCAGGTGATGGTGACACCAACCATGGTGATTGGAACACTAAAAGTGGTTCTAAATGCCACATCTTTGAGGCGGTTTTCAGCCCATTTTTCCGCCAATCTCGGCCACCAACCTGTGGTCAGGATAAACACCAACCATGCGGGCAAACGCCACAGATGGGGCATCAGCTTGGTCCTGTTGTCCATCTTCAACCTTCCGAGGGCCGCAAAGTCGTCGGAGATTCTCGGGTGTCCAATTCCAGAGTAGAGCACGGCATTGAAATCACGCAATGCGTCTATTGGATTGCGTTGAATCGCATCGGCGGCGGCTTGCAGAAGTGAGGCGTCTGCAGGGCCCTCATTGACCCCTTCCAAGAAGCGACAAGCGGCGAGGTGAACCTCATACAACGGCGGTTCAAGAAGGTGCACTGAATGGTTGACCAGACCGGTGTGAATGCGCGCGCTCAATGCCCGCCTTGAAGTGCCCGAGTCGGAGAGCAGATGAGGAATGTCAGCATAATGGATGGGGGCTCCTATTCGAACACGCGCTGTTGTCCGGTACCCCTCATAACGCTCGAAATCGAGTTGAATCGGCAGGACGTCTAGGCCGCGTTTGCGGATTTCGGGCCTGTGCAATGCGCCAACGATGAGCCGAGCAGTGCCGTTCCTGACCCTTCGAATGCGCCGCTCGCCAAGGTGGCCAGCCTCCGGGAATATGCCGCACACCGCGCCTTGCTCGAGCCGGTCATGTGCGGCCTCGAAGGTTGCTTTGTTGCGTTCCGCCATGTTAGGCGCCCGATCAATAGCTCGAAAAACCGGCATCATGTTGAACCTCAGGAGCAGCCACCGCCAAACAGGCTTCCGAAAGACATCGGCGCGCGTGAAAAAATGCAGCTGTGCATCCATCATGACACAAGCGAGGACCGGGTCAGCCAACCCATTCTGATGTCCTGCAATCAGCAGTTTTGCGGGTGAATCTGCCCCTGTAGTGTTCAGGTAATGCGCACCAGGGACACGCTTGTCTATGCGGTGCCACAATGTGGCTCCCCACCTTGTCCAAGGCCGCATTAAGGCATACACAACATGCCGTTTATGCCGGGGTACAGGGAAGGGCGGTGGCGCTATGCGGGGCACTTATCGCAGTGTAACCCCGAGCCTTTGGTTCAGTTGAGCGCAGATCCGCTCTACTGTTTTTTCGATGGCTTTTTCGCTGAGGGTTTTTTCAGCGTCTTGCAAGTGAACGGAGATGGCGTAGGATGTGGCGTCCGTTTTTTCGTCGTGGTATACATCGAAGAGGTTGACCGCTTGCAGCAGTTTGCCACCCGTCTGTCGGACCACGCCTTCAATTCCCGCATAAGTCACGCCCGCAGGGACTTGGAGGCTTAAGTCCCTTCGAACCGATGGGAACCGAGCCAGCTCGTGGGCTTTAATCTTGCTCTTTCCAGACCAGGTGACCAACCCGCCAAAGGGCAAATCGGCGTGGTAAACGTCAGCGTCAAGGCCAAATTTCCGTGCGAGGGTGGGGTGCACCAGACCAGCGCGCACAGAGAAGCCTTTTGGACCTTTCCATTCGAGGCCTTCTTTGAACAGGCCACTGCCAGTCAGCGGAACACACTGCAAGCCCGCAACGCCACATTGGGTGAGCAGGGCCTCTACGGCGCCTTTCAGGGCCGACATCCCGTCTTGATCTAGGGCACGCCAGCTTTCTGGAGCAGTTCGTCCGGAAACCGTCAGCGCCAGCCGCTCTGTTTCGATGTGTCCGCCCTGGCCATCTTGTGCATACACCTTTCCGAACTCAAATAGCGACAGGTCTGGGCGTTGGTGGTTCTTGTTGCGCGCCACAGTTTCAAGGCCTTGAAAAAGCAACGATTGGCGCATCGCATCCAATTCCGAGCTCAACGGATTCAGCAAGATGACCGCGCGGTCGGGGCTCAAGCTCGGGTCATCGGCGAGCTTGAGGTGCTCAGAGGGGACCAATGAATTGTGCATGACTTCGTGGAAGCCACGCCCGACCAAGGTCCGCGCCAAGTCATTGCGCAGTTGTTCGGGATCGGGGTTGGGCTTGGGCGAGAGCGATACGGTCATCCTGCCGGGAAGCGGAATGTGGTCGTAACCGTGGATGCGCAAGATTTCTTCCACCACATCCGCAGGGCGTGTCACATCCCTGCGATAGGCGGGGACACTCAAAGACAATGCGTCATTTTCTTCTGAGAGAACCTGGATGTCAAGGTCTGCCAAGATGCCTTTGACCCTCTGGCGATCCAGTGGAACACCAATCATGGTGTCTAAAGTTTGCCAGCTCAATTCCACTGGTGTAGCCTGAGGCAACGCTCCGGTGAAAGCCTGCACGCCACCGTCGGTTTCTGCGCCTGCACATTCTGCGAGTAGGGAAACCGCTTTCTGGAGTCCGCGGGTGGTCATTTCCGGATCGACGCCACGCTCAAAACGAAAGGAGGCGTCCGTCGAAAGGGTATGCCGCTTCGCGCTTTTCCGAATGGTGACAGGCTCGAACCAAGCGCTTTCCAGAAACACCGAGGTGGTGCCTTCATGAACGCCACTGTGCGCGCCTCCATAGACGCCAGCAAGGCACATCGGCTTTTCTGCATCTGCGATGACCAAGTCGGCCGCAGTCAGCGTCATCTCTTTGCCATCCAATGCAGTAAAGGCCTCTCCTTCTTTGGCCTTTCGGACCTTGACCTGGTGGCCCTCGATCCGATCAGCATCAAATGCGTGCAGGGGTTGTCCCAAATCGTGCAGCACATAATTCGTCACGTCGATGACGTTGTTTTTGGGCTCCAAACCGATGGCGCGAAGGCGCTGCTGCATCCAGTCTGGAGAGGGGCCCACTTGCACGTTGCGCAGGGTGATGCCCAAGTAACAAGGGGCGCCATTTGCATCCTCGACGCTCAGTGCGATGGGCCCTTTGCCTTCCTTGAGGGCTCCCGTCTCAGATGGTGCCAAATCCGGCACACCAGCTCCGGTTCCGGTTCCGCCATTCCAGAGCAGCGCCGCCCGAAGGTCGCGCGCCACACCGATGTGTCCCATGGCGTCGGTGCGGTTGGGGGTCAGTCCAATTTCTATCCGATGGTCGCTTTCCACGCCGAGGGCGGCAGCGGCCCCAGCTCCAACTTCAGCTCCGGCATCGAGCACGAGGATGCCGTCGTGTCCTTTTCCAAGGCCCAATTCGTCTTCGGCACAGATCATGCCTTCTGAGACTTCGCCCCGAATTTTGCCCTTCTTGATTTTGAAGGGGTCGCCCTCTGAAGGGTGGCAAACTGCGCCTACCGTAGCCACCACAACTTTTTGGCCCGCTGCTACATTGGGAGCGCCACAGACGATGTGAAGTGGAGCATCGCCCCCCACGTCGACCGTTGTTGTGCGGAGCCTGTCCGCATTGGGGTGCTGTTCACAGGTCAGCACTTCACCGACCACCATGCCTTTGAGGCCGCCTGGAACGGCTGGAATTTCCTCCACGCCCTCTACCTCCAATCCCGTGGCGGTGAGGGTGTCGGAGATGGCGTGCACATCGAGACCAGGTTGGTGATCGATGGGGAGCCAAGTCCTGAGCCAATCAAGGGAAACGTTCATGCGGCTGGGTTTTTTGCGGACGGCAATGGGCCGTCATAGCGTACGCGAATTTAATCCACGAAAGAAAGCGTTGGTGTCGTGTAGGACGATTCGTGGGTTCTCGCGAAAGCCTGTTTTATCTTACAGCCGTTGAACGCATCACTGTGAGGCGTTTCTCCTTGCCAATATTTCGACGCCGTGAAAAAGATTCTCATCATCGAGGACAACCAGTTTCTTCGGACCACTACTGCTGACATCCTGCAGTTGGCGGGGTATGAAGTGATTCAGGCAGAACACGGAAAATCGGGAGTAGAGCGGGCCCAACTTGACCGTCCCGACATGATCGTGTGTGATGTGGAAATGCCTGAGTTGGACGGCTACGGCGTGCTGCATTACCTATCAAACGACCCGAAAACGGCGATGATCCCCTTCATTTTCTTGACTTCGAGGGACGGGGCAGAGGAGATGAGAAGGGGCATGTCGAGTGGCGCAGACGATTATTTGGTGAAGCCATTTAGCGAAGCCGACTTGCTGGCCACCATTGAAGTCCGCTTGAAGAAAAGCGCCATTCTCCAGCGTGAATATGGACGGCCACCACAACGCCTGAATGAGTTTATCGCAGACGCCAGTGAGCAAGGGGGAATTCCCGGCATTGACGTTGGAGACAGGCCGCGGCGTTTCGGCACTGGGCAGGTGCTGTTCTCAGAAGGAGACGCCACCAACAATGTCTACTATGTGGCTTCCGGCGTTGTCAAAGTGTTCCGCACCGACAACTACGGCAAAGAGTTGATCATCGAGCTGTGCAAGCCCGGAGATTTTTTGGGCCATATGGATGTGCTCAAAGGGTTGGAGTACACCAGTGCTGCAGAAGTGTTAGAGGATTCAGAAGTACACCTCATACCCCGCAAAGTGTTTTTGGATTTGATGCACCGCAACCGCGATGTCGCCATGCGGTTTATCCGAATGTTGGCAGGTGAGGTCACCCAAAATCAAGAGCGGTTACTGGCCCTTGCATATGCCTCTGTTCGGGAGCGCACGGCCCAAGCATTGCTGGATTTGAGCAACAGATTCAAGGAGGCTGCAACCAAGCCTCAGTTGAGCAGGGAGGACCTTGCGGGCATGGTAGGCACCGCAAAGGAGAGCCTGATTCGGGCACTGAGTGATTTTAAATCGGACGGTTGGGTGAGCCTTCAAGGCAAGAACGTCATCATTGAAGATGAGGCCTCACTCAAGCGTTTTGCTGGCCGATAAGGTCCGCAGGGTTGTCGCCGAAATATTCCAGCAAGCCTCTTCGGATCAGCACATCTTGCTGCTTGGGCTCTAATTCTGGCAATGGCACTTTTTCTTCGAAATGGGGCCAACCTTCTTCGTCGCGACCCACAAAAGCGAAAAAGCCCTCTGGGACCATGACCGTGCAAACGGCCACATGCATCAGGTCCATTTTCTCGTCCTTCTTGAAGGTTCTAAAACCTTGTCCCAGTTCTTGAACTCCAACCAGAAAGAGGATGTCTTGCAGGTCCATACCGCCACCAAAACGCTTTTCGAGAACGTTGAGCAGGTTGCGCCAGCGGGTTTCAAATTCGACATCCATAAGAAATGCAATGGTAAGAAAACAGAAAGGAGAGCCCGAAGGCTCCCCTTTCAGATGTCGGGATGACTGGACTTGAACCAGCGACCACACGTCCCCCAGACGCGTACTCTACCAACTGAGCTACATCCCGGAATTCGCCGAAGCGGAGCGCGAAAATAGGCAATTCCTCCCGTCTACGGGAAGTAAAATCATTCCATAATGACCGTCTGCTCGTTGGTCAGCTCCTCTTCAATCTTGATGATGCCGATGCCTTCGAGGGATCCCTTGGTGGCTTCGATGTCGAGCACCGCGAATCCCGCTTGTCCTTGCTGGTAGTACTCCGAAAAATTGAAGCTTACACTGCCTGCAGCGTTGGTGACCTGTGTCGTATCAAAGCGAAGTTCACCAATCACTGTTTGGTTGACCGAACCCACTGCAAACAGGCGGACTTCCGCACCCTGAACAGGAGCGCCCAAACTGTTTTGCACATAGATCACCGCAACGGTGTCCTCAATCTCATTGCATCCGTTGAAACCAAAAGCGCCAACAAACAACAAGGCCAGCATACCGAAAACGTGGAGGGGGGTGTTGGATTTCATATTTTCGAAGTCGCTAATCGCAGGACGGTTCATCGTCCATGCGAAGTTTACAAATAACGCAAATTCCAATCGATGGTTGTCTCTTTCTCCCGCACAATGGTTTTGATGCTGTCATTCCTGTTCTTGCCCCTGTTGATGACGGCGGCCGAAAGCGGGGGAGACCGCAAGCAGGTTCGCATCGAGACTTCCCTCGGAACAATGGTGGTTGAGCTCTACGATGAGACGCCAGAACACCGCGACAATTTCCTGAAGCTTGTGGGGGAGGGGTTTTACGACGAACTGCTCTGGCACCGCGTAATCAAGGGATTCATGGCGCAAGGTGGCGATCCGCAATCCAAGGGGTCACCCTCGGATGTGCGCCTTGGATCCGGTGGCCCAGGCTACACTGTTCCCGCTGAGATCGACCCCCAGTTCATTCACGTCAAAGGCGCCTTGGCTGCAGCCCGCCAGGGCGACCAGGTCAATCCTGCCCGCCGCAGCAGTGGCAGCCAATTTTACATCGTCCAAGGGCGGGACGTGAGCAGTCAGATGCTGCAGGGTGTTGTGCGCAACATCGCTGAGGCTTCGGGGGAGCCCTTCTCATACACGCCCGATCAAATTGCAGCGTATGAGACGTTGGGTGGAACCCCCCACCTGGACATGCAATACACGGTTTTCGGTCGCGTCATCGAAGGACTTGATGTGTTGGATGCCATTTGTTCGGCACAAGTAGCGCGTTCCAACCGTCCACTGGAGGACATCTCCATGCGGATGGAGGTCATCAACTGAACCGCATGTCCACACTCAACCAGGCCGAGCTGGATCGGCTGCTTATTGAAGCGAAAGCGGCCGACGTGTCCCATGCAGAAGCACTGGAGGCATTCCGGATCGCCCATTTTGGGCGTCAGGGATTGCTCAAGGATCTAAACGAGCGCTTTCGCGCTGTTCCTGGCCCTGAAAAACGGGAGATGGGTCAAGCTTTGAATGCATTCAAGCAGGCCTTGCAGGCGCATTTCGATGCCGCGAAGGCCAGTTTAACCGCCGAAGAGGATGCCCAAGACAGCGGGGCCGATCACACCCGCCCCAGTGGCGAAGTTCCGTTGGGTTCTCACCACCCCATCCGCATCGTCAGAAGGGAAATCCTTTCGATTTTCGACCGCATGGGCTTTACCGTTGCGGATGGTCCCGAAATCGAGGACGATTGGCATGTTTTCTCGGGTTTGAATTTCCCCGAAGAGCACCCCGCTCGGGACATGCAGGATACGTTTTTCATCCAACGGGACCCCGATTTATTGCTGCGCACCCACACCAGTTCTGTACAGGTTCGTGAGATGGAAAAGCGCAAGCCGCCATTGCGCATCGTCATGCCAGGCAGGGTGTTCCGCAACGAGGCCATCAGTGCACGTGCGCATTGCATCTTCCACCAGATTGAAGGTTTGTACATCGACAGGGATGTCAGTTTCGCAGACCTCAAGCAGACTTTGTTGGTCTTTGCTGAGCAATTGTTTGGCAGTGGCACCCGGATTCGCCTCCGCCCCAGCTATTTCCCCTTCACGGAGCCCAGTGCAGAGATGGATGTCTATTGGGGGTTAGAGACCGAGGTTGACAAGCGCATCACCAAGGGTACAGGCTGGCTAGAAATCATGGGCTGTGGCATGGTCGATCCCGCCGTCCTTGAGGCTTCAGGCATTGACCCGAATGAGTTTACGGGCTTTGCTTTCGGCATGGGCATTGAACGGATTGCCATGCTGAAGTGGCAAATTGGAGACCTTCGGGCCTTCTTCGAAAACGACATTCGTTTCCTCGAGCAGTTCACGACCGCTTCCTAAACCGGTCGGCACGGCTTTCACCTGCGGGTTTTCAACCGGCAGGACCTGATTGTGGGTCGGCCATTCATGGTTGTGGCAACGGGTTCACAGGTAGCTTGTGGCAGAATGCGTGCCCTGACCTTCATCGGAATTTTGCTGTTCAGCATCCCCTGTTTACAAGCGGGAGAGCGGGGAGCACAGGTGTGGTTGGACCAAGCGGATTCATTGCGCAATGCCGGCCAAGACGCTGCTGCATTGGATTTTTTAAACTCTGCCGAACAGCAATTCAGAAGGGCTGGAGAGGATTGTTGGGTGGCCCGGTTCGCAGAAAGGAGGGCCAGGGTGCACTTGGATTGGCAAAATCCTGTCCACGCCTCTGAGGCGCTTGCTTGTGCTTTGGTTGCTGCAGGAGCGTGCACCGAACTGTCTGATGAGACGCCAGGTTGGCGGTTTGCTTTGGCCAAGGCCAAACTTGATCTTGGAGCGCGCGATGAGGCCCGCTGGATTTTGCTCGACCTTGCCGCCATAGGGGCAGGGGATGCTGCAGATTTACGGATGCGCCATTTGGCTGTTGAATCCTTGGACCGTTTGGCACAGATGTCGCTTCAAGATGGGGATTACGCGGAGGGGGCTTCGGACTTTGATCGGTTGGCCGAGCTGCAGTTTTCTATCGATGCACCGGCCCGAGCATTGGACGCTTGGGGATGGTCATCGGTGTGTGCAGCTTTGAATGGAACCGGTGAGGCTGGCGATTGGCAGCGCATTTTGGACCATCCTCACTGGACGGGTACGGGCATCCTTGAGCGCAGCTCAAAAGGCTTGTCTTGGGCTGGACTTCTTCTTCAGGCAGGTGCGTTGCCCTCATTTGACGCCTTGGCCAAATGGCCCTGGGCGATAAAACTAGAAGGGGCTCCAGGTTCGGTCAACCCCTTGTTCGAATCGAAATGGGCGTTGCTCCGTGCCAAAAGGCACGAACGCCACAGTGCGGCTCAGGCCCTTGCGGCTTCTCATCAGGCAGAATTGGCGGCACGCATTGTTCCAGACCGTGAGGCACGTGAGGCTGTCCTGGCCGAAGCGCTGCGACTTCGGGCGGGCATCTTGGCTGGAACGGGTGCCTATGGTCCCGCCTATTTCGCCTTGCGAGAAGCGGACAGTTTGGCGGTGGCTCAAGGCAGGGCAGAAAGGGCCCGCAATGGCGTGTTTGAGAGCGAGCCTTGGCTCTCTGCGATTGGAGACGCCAGAACGCGCATGGAGACAGCGCATATGCAGCGTTGGCGCAAGGCATCGGTCGTTCTCGGCGCACTGGCCCTCGTCGCTTTGGTCTTTGCCCTGCTGGGTTTCCTCCGGCTCAATAAAGTGCGACAGCGGTTGCGCCAACTCCAGCAACACTGGCTCCCGGGAAGGCAGCACCAGGTTCAAGAGTTGGCCTTGTCCGGGGCCCAGCTTGCCAAGGCGGCTACTGGCCAAAGCCTACATCCAGAGTTTAGGCACAATTTGGATGAATTCGGAAGGCTGGCTGCGCTGTGTTCCCAGGAAATGCGGCACGAGCACATCGACCTGAAGTCGCTCTGCTTGACCTTGGCTGAAGAGCGCAAATTGGGGGCTGTTTTGGACTGGTCATTGCACGAAGAGCGCCCCTTTTATGGCGATGAGGTGCAGCTCAAGGACTTCCTGTCGGCATTGATTGACGGGATGGGCAGTGGCCATTGTAGAATGAGCATGAACAGCAAGGTCACCGGGCTGGAGGTCCGGTTTGACGAATTCACAGAACGCAGTTGGTGGCGCGAAGCCATGAGCCTGTTTGCACAAGATGCTGAGGCGCGTCAATGGTCACTGGTGCGGTTGCGCTGCGACCGAATGGGTGGATCACTGAACCTCGACTGTGACGCCACGGGGGCGCGCAGCTTGGAAGTGGGCCTTCCAGTTTATTCGGCGTAGACCACCTGGGTCAGCACTTGGCCGACCTTCCCCAGAACTTCAGCATCAATGGCGTCCATGTTGTCTCCATGGGTATGGTGAAAGGGGAAGTAGCCCATGATCCGTGTATCCAAATGGTAGTGGACAATGTTGGCCGAGGGGATGCCAGCCAATTGGCTCACAAACAGGTTGTCATCGATGGTCTGTGGGGTGACGCGGTTGCGAAACAAGTCGGCATGCCCCAACCGTCGGGCTGTTGACCACACCTTTTCTACAACAGCGGGAGCCAAGGCCATGGACGTTCCTTCCCTGTGAAAGACGGCGCCCTTGGCACCCACCATGTCCAGCAGAATGCCATACTTGGCCCGGTAACCAGGGATGTGGGGCTTGCGCGCCCAATATTGAGAGCCCAGGCACCAGTCGGTGTAATCGGCATCGCGGTTCGGAAGCCACTCAGGTTCCCCATAATCTTCTGCATCGAAAAACGCGATGTCCACGCCTACAGAGGGGAGTGAATCGCCCAGTATGCGGGCCAGTTCTAACAATACACCGACACCAGAGGCTCCGTCGTTGGCGCCATCAATGGGCTCTTTCGTCCTGACGGTGTCTTTATCGGCGTAGGGCCGGGTGTCCCAGTGTGCATAAAGCAGTATGCGCCGCTTCTCCCGGGGGTTGAACGCCCCGAAAATATTGCGGATGTCCAATTTGGTCCCGTCATAAGCCGTCACGCGGGCTTCTTGAACCGCCACAGATGCCCCGAAGGCCTCGAGTTGCCCGATCAAGTAGTCGCCACATTGTTGGTGACCGATACTGTTGGGCACCCTGTTTCCAAAGGCCACTTGGCGCTCCACAAAAGCATAAGCGCTGTCGGCAGAGAACAGCGGGGTCCGCACCAATGCCACCTCATTGTTTTGCTGGCGATTGGGCGGGGCGGTCTCAGGAGCGCTGCCACTGCATGATGCGAGCACCAGAGCAGCAGCCACTCCAAAGGAGGCGCTCAGGCGCTCAATCAAACGTCCAGCTTGTGCCATCTTTTCCATCCTTGATGTTGACGCCCATAGCGCCCAAACGGTCTCGAATAAGGTCTGCCGTAGCCCAGTCTTTGTTGGATTTGGCCTCTGCGCGGATCGCACAGAGCACTTCCATCAGGCCGTCAGACCGGTCACTGGCATCCGATGCGCCTGCGCCTTCAGGTGCGAGGCCCAATATTTCGTTGGCGAACTCTTCGAAAAGAGACTGCAGGCCTGCGACACCGGCGGCATCGATCGACATGTGGCCCGCGGCCACTGAATTGATGGCTTTGACCGCATCATAAAGGACCGCAATCAGCATCGGCGTATTGAAGTCGTCGTTCATGGCCGCATAGGCCCGCTTGCGCAAAGCCTTGACATCGGGTGGCCCATCGGTGCCCTCTGATGGCACCAAGCCCTGAAGAAGTTCCCAAGCAGCCATGAGGCGCTCCAGTCCTTTTTCGGCCGCCTGCAGGGCAGGGTTAGAAAAGTCCAATGTGCCCGCATAATGGCCTTGCAACATGAAGAAGCGCACCGTCATGGGGGAATACCCTTTCTCGAGCAATTTGTGGTTGCCTGTGATCAGTTCTTCTGGCGTAAAGCCATTGCCTTCGGACTTGGACATCTTGCGCCCATTCACGGTGAGCATGTTGCCGTGAATCCAGTAACGCACAGGATCCTCAGGGCCATGCGCCCCCATGTTCTGGGCAATCTCACATTCGTGGTGGGGGAACTTGAGGTCCATGCCGCCACCGTGGATGTCAAAGCTTTTACCCAAGTATTTGGTGCTCATCACGGAGCATTCGAGGTGCCAACCTGGAAACCCTTCACTCCAAGGCGATGGCCAATGCATCAGGTGGCTGGAATCTGCCTTCTTCCACAGGGCGAAATCGAGCGGGTCCTGCTTCTCATCTTGACCGTCGAGCGCCCTGGTCTGGTTCTGCAGTTCGTCGATTTTTCGGCCGCTCAAGGCGCCGTAATCGTGCGTCTCTGCATATTTCCGAACGTCGAAATAGACGCTTCCGTTGGCCTCGTAAGCAAACCCGTTGTCGATGATCTTTTGGATCATGCCGATTTGCTCTACGATGTGCCCTGTGGCGGTGGGTTCAATGGAAGGCGGAAGGATGCGAAAGATCCGCATCACATCGTGGAAGTCATTGGTGTAGCGCTGGACTACCTCCATGGGCTCCAGGTTTTCGAGCCTGGCCTTCTTGCCGATTTTGTCTTCGCCGTCGTCTGTATCGCCGGTGAGGTGTCCCACGTCGGTGATGTTGCGCACATAACGCACTCTGTAGCCCAAGTGGAGCAGGTAACGGTAGACGATGTCAAAAGTCAGGAACGTCCGAACGTTGCCCAGGTGCACATTGCTGTACACCGTTGGCCCACAGACGTACATTCCGACGTAGGGGGCATTGTACGGGACAAAGCGTTCTTTCTCGCGCGAAAGAGAATTGCCAATGTGCAGGCCTTCAGCAAAAGGAGACAGCGGGCGATTGGCAGGCGTTGAATGGGAATCCATATGGACCGAGTTGAGTGGGGGTTCCGGGTGCAAATATCGCAAAGCAAAGACCGGCCCACACGCATTCGGTGGACCGGTCTTCTTGGTCAAGTGGGCCGGACGCACCGGCCTCAAGGCATCAAGCAGTATATCGGGTGCTCATTGGGCGCGCTGAACGATGCGGCCTGAGCGGTATGTGGTGCGGCTGAGCACGCGGCCTTCGCGGTCAAGGCGGACGAGATCGCCCTCTTCTTGACCATCGCGGAGGTCCACGAGCATTTCAAGTTGTCCGTTGTCGTGGAAGTAGCGCTGTTGTCCTTGGGCCACTCCCATTTTGTCGAAAGTGAGCATCTGTTGAATGGTTCCATTGGGCCAAAACCGGCGCAGATGTCCTACGTTGACGCCCTGCTCCCAGCGGCCTTCCTCAGTGAGCAAACCATCTTCCGAGTAGACCTTGTAGTCTCCAAACGGGGTGTCGTTGTGGTAATGGATTTCTGAACGCACCGCGCCGTTGGCATGGTAACGTTGCCACAAACCTTCACGGCGGCCATCGATCAGGTCCCCTTCTTCGAAGACGGCGTGGGCAGGAAAGTCATCTATTCCAGCATCCAGTCCCGTGATCACCACATGCTCGGGTTGAGAGGGGTCCTCGGTAAATGGGGTGGCAACATTTGCAAAGCCACCAATGATCGGTGAGACCATCAGGGATACCAGCAAGAGAAGCGAATCGAATTTCATGGGGCGTTCAGTTGTGACGCTCCCAATACGCTTGGTCCTTCCCCAAGGTTTCAGTCCGAAGGGAATTCGAAGAAAAAAGTGGAGGTTATTGGGCCACCGAGCGGACGGCTCTGGCGTTGATCATGGAGCGGACAAGCCCGGAAAGGCCAATTTTCGGTGACCAGCCCCAGTCTTCTCTGGCCATGTCATCGTTGAGCATGTCAGGCCATCCTGCGGCGATGTTTTGCCTGAAATCAGGGGCATACCTTGCTTGAAACGCAGGAACGTGACGGCGGATTTCCGCAAACAGTTCCTCAGGGGCAAAGGACATGGCGTTGATGTTGTAGGCCTCGGTGCACCTCAAGGATACCCGCGGAGCCGACAATATGTGCAACGCCGCGGCCACTGCATCGTCCATGTGCATCATGGGCAGCTTTTCATCGGCCTTCAGGAAGCAGGTGTATGGGGCGGTTCCATCGAGGTGGTCAAACACTTCAACGGCATAATCTGTGGTTCCTCCTCCAGGAGGCGCCAATGTGCCAATCAGACCGGGATACCGCACACTCCTTACATCTACGCCTCGGTGTTGATGGTACCAAGAACACCAATGCTCCCCCACATTTTTGCTGATGCCATAGACCGTACTGGGCAACCGGTATGCCGATTGCGCAGCCACGGGGCCAGAACCTGGTCCAAACACGGCAATGGAGCTGGGCCAAAAGACCTGACGGATGCCCTCCATTTCGGCAGCGAGGTCCAATACATGGAGCAGGCCTTTCATATTGAGGTCCCATGCCCATTGCGGTTCTTGCTCCCCCCGGGCGCTCAGCGCAGCAGCGAGGTGATAAACATGGGTCACTCGATGTGTTCCGAAAGCGGCAGAAAGGGCAGCTTGATCGCGGACATCCACTTTTTCAAAGGGCAATCCAAGCAAAGCAGAGAAGGAGGGGGCCTTGATGTCAAGCAGTACCACCCGCTCACCGGCGTTGTGGAGGGCGACCGCCAACTCTGTCCCGAGTTGTCCCGAGGCACCAATGATGCAATGCACGTCCTGAGGCATGGAGCAAATATGGGGAGGATGTAGCTTGCAAAGCGAACCGGTATAAGCCGGGACCCACAATATGGAATTCGACTACGAACTGCCCGAAAACCGGATAGCCAAGCACCCCCCGGCCCGCCGTGAGGATGCCCGATTGCTGCACCTCAATGCCCGAGGAGAATGGGAAGACCGCGCGATTGTCGGCCTTCCTGATTTGGTTCCCGCCGGCGGTCAGATTTGGGTCAACGAAACCCGTGTCCTTCACGCCAGGCTGATGGCCGTGAAACCCACGGGAGGAGCATTGGAATTGTTGCTGTTGGAACCGGCCCACATACCAGTGGAACAAGCGCTCACTGCGCAATCTCCTGTAGTGTGGAATGCCCTGGTAGGGGGTGCCAAAAAATGGAAGTCTGGCCCCTTGTCCATTCCTGACAGTGGGGTAGAACTGACCGTGGAGCGCGATGGTGAATCCTTGAAGTTTGATTGGAAGGGGGGAGAGGACTTTGGCACGGTACTCGATCGCTTGGGACGCATACCGTTGCCTCCCTATATGCGGCGGGCTGCAGGAACTGAAGATGCAGACCGGTACCAAACGGTCTTTGCCCGGTTGCCCGGAAGTGTGGCCGCGCCAACGGCTGGATTGCATTTGACCCAAGACCTGCTCGCTCAACTCGCCGTGCGCAACATCCGCTGTGGCAAGGTGACTTTGCATGTGGGCGTGGGCACCTTTAAACCGCTCAGTGGAGATCCAACGGGCCATGTCATGCATGGTGAACGCTGCATTGTGACGGCCTCAGAGCTTCAAATGCTGGCCTCGGGTTCGGATATTACAGCGGTGGGCACCACCACATTGCGCACATTGGAGAGCCTGTTCTGGTTGGCTTGTCGGTGGCGAGAACAAGGGATAGGGCCTGAACGAGAGGTCCAGCAATGGGTGCACAAAGAGGTCAAAGACCCCTTCGCTTCATTTTCCGAGGCCATGGGATGGCTGGCAAACCACCGTTCTAACGGGGACTCAAATTTGGAGTTCGTCACCCGCTTGATGATCGTTCCCGGCTACCGGGTCCGCTCAGCCCAGCGCTTGCTGACCAATTTTCACATGCCCAAAAGCACACTGTTGTGCATCGTTGAGGCCATGGTTGGGGAGGTTTGGCGAGACGCCTACGCGCATGCTGTTAACTCGGGATACCGCTTTCTCAGTTACGGAGACGCCTGCCTATTGGAGCGTCGGTAAGGACACTTCAACGGACAGGCGTCTCAGTAAAGTAAGGAGGACAATCAGCTGCCTTGGCGCAGATCATCGATGTCCGCCTTCTCTACGATGGCATTGGACAAACGGACCGGCGCACCGCTGCTCAAAGGCAGGTTGCGGAAATAAGTCCGGTCATTGAGGTTCTTCACTTCGGTCGTGAACTCACCTGAAGCGTCCACCGCATTGCGCACGGTGGGCATGATGACCCAAACACCGTTTTTGCCTTGAATGGGAGCGCTGAGGCTGTTCAATTCAAGGGCAAATGCAGCGCCCACAACTTCGGGTTCAGGCGCTCCGCCAGAACCACTAATGGTGGGTGTTTTCAAGCCCAAGCCCGTGGCTGTACCCACTGTTTCTCCGGCGGCTTCAGCGGCTTCATCCAAGGTGCCTGTGCTCATGAGGTCCATGTACATCTTAGCCTTCTTGTCCTTGAGGGCACCAGCACGCATGGCGTCTTCTACATTTTCAAAAGGAGGAACACCTTTCTTCTTGATGTTCGCCAGGCAGGCAATGATGTAGTTCCCATCGATTTGGAATGGATTGGAGACGTCTCCGGGTTCAGCTCCGTAGGCCCAGCCCACCACTTCGGCCCCATTGGGCAAGCCGGTGATGGCTGCAGTCCCCGATTGGACATCGCGGGCCTCCACAATGGCATAACCCATGGTGTCAGCAGCATTGCGGAATGATTCGATGTCGCCGTATTCGATGGCAAAGTTCATGGCGGTCTCTTCGGCACCAGCGGAAGTCACACTGGAAATCTCCACTTCACGCTCCACCCTTTGAATGGTGATGGCATCAGAAGTCCATTGTTGGTCCAAAACCTCGATGAGGTGCAGGCCATAGTTGGTTTCGGCTGTGCCGATAGAACCAACCCTGTTGTCGAAACAGAAGTCTTCAAAGGGCTTGACCATGCGACCGCGGCGGAATTCGTACTCTCCACCCGTGGCTTTCGAACCGGGGTCCTCGCTGTGCTTGTTTACGAGGTCGGCAAATGCGTCACCGGCGCGCAAACGTCGCTTGAGTGAGTCCGCACGGGCCTCCAAAACAGCAAGCTGGGCGGGGTCCTTGATGTCTGCAGTCTTCAAGAGGATGTGGCGACACTTGACCGAACTGTCGGCCACGGCATCTTTCGAGATCACTTTGTCCAAACGAATGGATGTTCCTTCGAAATAAGGACCGACCACATCACCCACGGCAGCAGCCTCAAGGTTCGCGGCTTGGCTCTCCTTATCCAAAGCTGGACCAATGATTTCAAGGCGACTCGTTTGGTCCATCAAACGGTTTTCAGACAGGAAATCGTCACCGTCATCGTCCGTGGCCCAAATGCCTTTCAGCTCCGTCATTTTGGCTTGCGCATTTTGACGGTCGTCAAAGCTCGCAGTCAGCGGAATGCGGATGTATTCAATGTCGCGGCCAGCACGCTGGGCATATTGTGCATCACCCTTGTGGTCGCGGTAAAAGGACATTGCGTCTGCATCGGTTACCTCAACATCTCCATCGGGGATGGACGTGTAACGCTTGAGCACGTAGCGGAAGTCGACCTTCTCTTGGTTGCCCAAGAATTCACGCTTGCCCTCCAATGAGTTGGCGGCCAATCCGGCACGGACCATGCCGTCGAACTTCTCGCGCATGCGCTTCTGCTGGATGACACGGGCATAGCCGGCATAATTGGCTTTTCCTGCAGGATCGGAGTACATCGTGCTGAAAGTCTGCTTCCAGTTTTGCTTTTGCTCCTCCGTAACCTGTCCGCCATAAAAGGTGCGGGACACCCAAGGAGAAACATAGTCTCCGTAGCGAATGTCATCAAACTCTTCTTTGGTCAAGCCCAGGCCAAGGGCATCAAAGTTGTCGCCGTAGAGGCGCTCTACGATGATGTCACCCCAAACTTCGTTCTGGGCCGCTTTGTCGTCCGTGTAGTTGAACAAGTTGTTTCTTTCCTGAACGCGGGTGCGGTACTCGAGGAATGAGACGTCGTCTCCATTGATGGATCCAGCGGCTTGGGTGCCGGGATTGTTACCGAGCATAGCGATAACGGCATCATAAGGGACAAGAAAACTTAACATGCCCAAACCAATAATGGTGAGGAGCAGAGTTTGGCGGTTGCGGATGCTTTCGATCATGCCCATGGTGGCAGGATTTTAGATGGATTGCAAAGATACATACCGACTGCTGTACCGCGTCAGCCCTCTTCCACCTCTTTTCTCAAGACTTCAATCAGGACAATCCTTGCCCCGTCAACGCGGGTAACGAGCAGCGCGAATCCTTCGAGATCGATGCTGTCTCCTTCTTCGGGAATTTCTTCTGTGTGGTCAAGAACCAATCCCCCCAGCGTTTCATACGCCTCGTTTTCAGGGAGTTGTAATCCAAACCTCTCGTTGATGTCGTCCACCTCGTGTCGGGCGCTGAAGCGGTAGTGCCCGGGGCCCAATTCCATTTCAACCAGTGCTTCAGTGTCGTGCTCGTCCTCGATGTTGCCGATCAATTCCTCCACAATGTCTTCCATCGTGAGGATACCAGAGGTGCCTCCATACTCATCTACGACCACTGCAAGGTGCCGTTTGCGGCGAATAAACTCTGCAAGGATGTCTTGGGCACCCATTGGCTCAGGTACAATGATGGTGGGGTGCAGGAAACGCGTCAATGGTGCGGCGTCAGGTGAAGCGTCTTCTGCTGCATGGCGCAGCAAATCCTTGGAGTGCACATAACCGATGACATGGTCGATCGTACCCCTGTAGACAACCACCTTACTCAGGCCTGTATCGGTAAAACAGCGGTCCAAGTCTTCCATGGAGGCAGAGGCATCGAGGGCCACAATCTCATTCCGGGGTACCAGACAGTCCCTGGCCTTGAGGTTGGAGAAGTCCATCGCATTCTGCAGGATTTGCAGCTCGTTGTCGAGGGAGGAATCGTCCTCGTCGACCATG
>DDCX01000047.1:0-12703 GCA_002336475.1 Flavobacteriales bacterium UBA1995
CCTGCGGCGAAATACCCATTGGTGGAGCGGTAGCTTCCAGGCACGGCCATGAAACCGCTTGAATTCCTGCCTTGGCCATCGTTGTACCAACCGCTGGTCACCTTTGATCTGCTCGGCTTGATCAGTCCCTCGAAGGCCCGTACTCATGGCCTTGATGCCACAGCGTATCGCCACAATTGAATCCAAAAATTCCAGAACAGCTCAGGCCATACTCACCTAAAAACACCACAAGATCAGCTGCCCATACTGTGCCATCTCCATGGCTGTCATGGTTCAACTCACAGGCCTCTTGACCCAATGAAACCATGAGAAACAAGCACAGCAGAATGTCCATGAAATATCGAATAACACAGATTAAATACATATAAACTACATACTAAAACAATAATGAGCGGCGTCAATCAGGCCCCGAGAAAGTGAACCGCCTGTGCCTACCTCCACAAAATGAAGGTCAATCGGGCCACACCACATCCTCCAAACAAGGCACCTCCTCCCCCTTGTTAGAAAAGCAGGTGGATTGAAGTTCTTCGCCGATTCCGAGGGAGGGCCCAGCCGGCGGTTCAAATGCATAGACCCGCTTGAAAAACAGAGCCCCATTGGCATAGTATCCCGTCCAAATAAAGTAGGGCGGATCCAACTCCTCACTCGAGCGCAATTGGCCATTGGGGTGCCATTCCTTACAATCGTAATTCCACTGCCCTTCCTGAATGGTGCATTCGCTTTTCAGAGACCCATTGGGCCACTCATCGAACAACACACCATCGAAGTAAACCTCTTCACCTTCCGCACTGTCTGCTGACCGCATTTTGACAAAGCGCCCTTCTAAGATGATTTCATCCACGTGAAGCCGTTGCTGTGAGCAGGCCTGCGTTCCCGCCAACACCATCCAGATGAGGCCCACAAGGCGAAGGCCAATGGGGTGTCCACCGCTGAAGGCTTCAGACAACAGTAAAGCCATATTCTGATGCAAAAGCACCATGCATTTAGCGGACCATGACCTGCTGACGGGTCAAAACCGCACCTTCTTGTTCCACTTCGAGAACATAGGTTCCTGGTGACCACCCTCGGACAGAGATCACCGCCCGATCGGTATGTTGAACAGCCACAGTTTCGACCTCTTGCCCGAGAATATTGCGAAAAACCAGCGAAACATCCATCGCATTGCCCCAGTGGACGGTCAGGCTCGAAGACACCGGATTTGGATACAGGCTCCATTCCAACGCTGGTGCGTCAATGCCCGTGAACTGGCTGCAGTCAATCTGCCCCTCCACATGTGCGGAACGGTTGGTGACAAAAGGCTTTAAGCCATAAGTGGAGCCCCCTCCCATTCCACCGCCACCGCCACCGCCGAGATCGGCTTCGATGTTGGCATTGAAATCTGCATTGGAGTACATCTTATTGTCGTCGGCGTAGACATAGGGCGTGATCAGCGCCTCTGCGGCATCAATCTTGGCAAACATGTAATCCTCATTGAAGAAGGCTTCGGTCAAGTCACACACTTGAGCGAGGTAGCGCTCATACAGCGCAGGATGACCGAGCATCTTCTCAAGCAATGGCCGGGGTGAATCGCTGTAGTCCACGTCCAAGGTCTCCATGTTCCCTGCGCCGTTGGTGTAAGAACCAAAGGCCTCATTGCCATCCCATTTGATCCACTCCCAAAGGTTGGTGTCTTGGTTGTGATAGATGTAGTAATTGCGGGCAGAACCCGTGTAACTGTCGAGGTTGCTGAACAGCATGTTGAGCGCCGCTGAGCGCAAATAGGCGTCGACATCCACACGAAAGTCAATTCCGGCAGCAAAGGCCTCGGAAGAGGTGTTGGTCAAGAAGTCAACCAATTCAATCAGGTCGCTCCAATCGTTCTCGTCTTCGTTGGTTTTGAGTTCATAGCGGTCGGCATAAACAGCCTGGTCCTCACCATAATAGACAAGGTCAGCCGCGTTGTCATTGCCCCCAGCACCGGGAGCCCCACCTCCAAAATTGTCTCCAGCTTTGAAGAGGTTTCCTTCATCCTCCTCGATGTTCCAGTCCAAGAATTGGTCGTCAATTTGTTCCACTACGGTGTAAAAACCCCAAGGCACACCATTAAAGGTGACTTCTGCAAAGCCCGCACGGGGAGCTGGAACACCCGCTGCCCGGCACACGTCGAAAAACAGTTTTTCCCGCATGCACGTTGGATCCTTAAAGCCGTTGCTGAAGTTGAGCTTCTTCAACCCATCGTAATTCAATCCAGCAATGAACTTATTGAAGTCAATCTTAAAGGACTTCTTGTCGCCAGGGTGCATGTAGCTCGAATTGCCCTTGAGCCTCACCCCTACACTGTCCAAATTGTAGGTCCCAGAAACATCGGTCAACGTCAAATCTGCCGCGATGTAGGTGTTCTCCTCAGCCTCGTAGTTCGCTTCCAGCTGTTGCCAAAAATCTGCTTGAGGAAAATCAAGGTTGATGCTGATGACCTGATCGACAGAAAAGATGTTGTCGCCGTCGATTTGACCCAAGGCCACAACCGCCAGCCATTGAGCCGATAAGAGAAGGATAGCGTGTTTCAATGTAGAGGTCGTAAAAAGGGGTCAACCCACAAACGCGGATGAACCGTTGAGGTTTAATGGGCGCGCAATGGGAAAGGTAGGGTGACGATAGAGCCCTTCTCTGCACAGGACCTCATCGGCCCATTTCCTGGCGCAGTGTGGGCGAAATCCCCGCTTCATGTACCATGACTCCCATGGTGTGGTGGCGGAAATAGGACATGGAAACAAATTGTTGGCCCCCGTAGGGGTTGTCCTGCCCCCATGAGTTCTTGATCACAAAGTAGCGCCTGCCCTGCGCGTCAGTAGCCCGCCCCACAATGTGCATGAGGTGGTCATCGGTGTTTTCCTGCGTGTCAAATGCCACTTGGCGCATGCTCTGGTCTACCAGAGGTTCATCGGGCATGGCATCCAACCCGCCCCACTGTTCCTTGGTTGCCGCCGTTTCTGGCATGATGGCCCACCCCTCCAAAAAAGAGAACCCCTCATTGCTCACGTCTGCGTCCCATGCCACGGTAAACCCATTGTCAAGGGCATGGTGCACTTCAGCTTCTAGTGCATCCAACGGCACATTCCAAAAAGCCTCCAAAGCATGATTGTCTGGAACCTCAAGGATGAAAGGCGCTCCGAAAGGGTGATGCGCAAAAGAAGACAGCGTCACATATGACGCAGGGTCGATCCCCATGGCATCTCTAAACGAAACCGGAGTGAAGGTGGTGCCCTGGTACTGGAATGAGGTTGGCAGTGGCCCGAGGTGGGCATCCAAAATGGCGTCTACTTCATCAAAGTCACCGGCAACGGAGCCCTTTCCAGACTTGGCCCACTTCTTGGCCAGTGCCTTCATTTTTCGGTCCAACACCTTGTGGTTGTGACCTCCGGCCCCTTCCCTTCCATTGTAGACTGACTGGGGCACCATGCCATATACCTCCGCCGCATGGGTCACATCATGCGACAATCCGCCAGGTCCAAATTGATGGTGTCCATGGTAGCGCAGGTAGCGTTCCACCTTTTCCGGATAGATCACCCTCACATGCGCCATTTCACTGAAATCATGACGTTCACCGGTCAAACGCAGTGCTTCAGACTCGAGGAAACTGGTGGTGCAAAAACTCCAGCACGTCCCCGTTTGCCCTTGACTGATGACTTCTGTAGCCGATAAGTCCAACTCCACTTTTGGCGACTGCGCATGCGCAAGACCGCCGATCAGAAGCCAGGCCGAAATCAATAACGCCTTCAATTTCATCGGTTAGTGCTGATTTTGAACGCAGAAGTTACATCCCAACTTGCCCTTCATCATTGCAGCGCGTCCCACCCATGACCCCAGCGCACCAAAGGGCGACGTCCCCCCCTATTTTCGCGCCATGCTGCAAAGAGTTTATACCGCCTTCCTCCTCCTCGCGTCAGGAGCGACAACATTTGGCCAGTCCCCATGTGTCAACGGCTTGGCCGGCGGATTCCCCTGTGAGAACGTCGACCTCATCGGCTTCATGGCCAGCAACGAAGTGGGCGGAGGCAGCAACATGAACGACATCTGGGGTTGGACAGACCCCGTGGACAGCAGCGAGTATGTCCTCTTGGGCCGCTCCAACGGAACCGCCTTCATCAACATTTCCGACCCACTGAATCCCTTCCTTGTCGCGGATTTGCCGACCGAAACGACAAGCTCACTGTGGCGGGACATCAAGGTTCACGACAACCACGCCTTTATCGTCGCTGAAGCCGGGGGGCATGGCATGCAAGTGGTCGACTTGACCCAGCTCAGCGCCATCACCAACCCACCCCAAACCATCACCGCCGATGCACTCTACACAGGTTGGGGCAATGCCCACAACATCGTCATCAACGAAAGCACAGGGCGCGCCTATGGTGTAGGCACCAACACTTTCGATGGAGGCTTGCACATCTTGGACATCAACGACCCCTTGAACCCCCAGCTCATCGGTGAGTTCTCAGGCGATGGCTACACCCACGATGCACAGGTCGTTTCCTACGTCGGACCTGACGCCAACTTTTCGGGAAAGGAGATTGCATTCTGTTGCAACGAAAACACCGTTACCATCGTGGATGTAACGGACCCCCTCGACCCTGCCCTGATCAGTGCCACCGGGTATGACAACTCCTTTTACACGCACCAAGGATGGTTGACTGAAGACCACCGCTATTTCATCAGCAACGATGAACTCGACGAGCAAAGCATAGGCGTGAGCACCACTTCTTTCATCTGGGACGTGACCAACCTGAGTGCCCCCGAACTCATCGGCACCTATGTCTCCGAAGTCAGCGCCATCGACCACAACATGTATGTGAAAGACACGCTCGTTTACCAATCGAACTATCGCGCAGGGCTTCGGGTACTCAGCACCAGTGACATCGAATCCGGTCAACTCGAAGAAGTGGCCTTTTTCGATGTCGATCCCGCCAGCGACGCACCGCAATTCAGCGGCACCTGGTCGAACTATCCCTATTTCGCCTCCGGCATTATTGCCGTGAGCCACATGGAAGAAGGACTGTTCCTGCTTCAACTGTCCGGCGAAATGAGCGACACAGGTTGCACCGATCCCGAAGCCTGCAACTACGACCCCACTGCGCTGGAGGACAATGGCTCCTGCCTCGGATTCAACGAATGCGGGGGATGTGAAGGCGAAGACCTCTTTTGCATCGGCTGCACCGATGCCGCATCGTGCAACTATTCCGAGGCCGCCACCATCGACGATGGCTCCTGTTTTGAAATAGAAGCACCAGCGGCACAATCGGCCATTCAAACCACAGATCCAGTGACCTTTGAGGTCAACTCTGAGGCCCACTGGTTTGAGACGGAAGCGGCTACAGTCCCCCTGGCCATCGGCAGCCAATACACCCTGGCTTTTGAAGCCTTTGACCAGTCCATTTGGGTGGCCAACTCCAATGGCGAGTACGGCCTTACCGGCGGAAAAACCGCACCGGATTTCGCCAACGGACAGCACCACACCAACAACGCGAATTGGCTGATTTTCGATGTCTATTCCGAAGTGCTCTTCGAATCTGTCGAGGTCTATTCCGAAGGCGGCGGTGTGCAAACCATCGAAATCCTCGGGCCTGACGGCAACCTGTTCCAAAGCTTTGATCAAGATTTGACGGCAGGTCTAAACGTCTTTGTCCTGGGCGCCGTGCTCCCCGCCGGAAACGGCTACCAAATTCGCTCCGGCAACCAGGAGCCCTTGTTGTGGCGGGACGACAATGGCGCCGACGTGGGCTATCCTTACAACATTGGGGGGTTGGCCAGCATCATCAGCACGACCATCACCGGAGAGAACCAGTATACCTACTACTATTTCTACTACAATTGGAAAATGTCTTCTGCCAATGCCTGTCTTTCAGAGCGCGTTGAGTTCACCGTGACTGCTGAGGACGTTTCGTCGATTGGCACAACACCAGCGGCCATCACGAGAACCTTGGTCAAAACCACAGACGCTTTGGGAAGGGAAGTGATTCAACCGCGCAACCAAATCATTTTCCGCCTCTATTCCGACGGGTCGGTTGAAAAGCAGTGGATTGGGGACCGAAGACGCTGACCCCATTCAATGAGGGAGGACAGGCCATGAATCCTGCGAGCGTTCAAGCTTCTCAGCCCCTCAATCTTGGATACAGCGCACAGAATGTCCGTGCTTTTTGCTGGTGTAGGAAGAGGTCACGCTATTGGTGGTCCATTTGAGCTCCCGGTAGTAAGCCAAGCTGCTGGTCGGTGTGGATGTCCACCATTTGCCACGCTCTCCCGCCAAACTGAAGTATCCGCCACTAGAGGAATTGCGAAAGCCGCCAGGGAAGCCATTGAACCCACTGGTGTTGAGTCCGTTACCGCTTCCTCTCCACCCTGTTGACGACTTCAGTGCCTCTCCTGATGTGCTGGTACCTCCGAGGTGACTGGTCAATGCTGACCATTCTGAATGCGTGGGAACATGCCAACCTGCCGGACATAAACCCCGGTCGTCATTGACCGCATACCAATTGTAAAGCCGCCCATAAGCTTCCAGAGACTCCACGGGATCGCAAGCGTCAAAGTCAGGCGATTCTGAGTTACAGCCTGTGTCCTCACCATAAACGGCCGTTGCACCAAAAGAGGCTGAATTCCACTGACTGTCACTGAGGCCAGCGGAAATGGCATCACCATTGGCGTAATGCACAGCACGCAGGTTCTCGGCGAACCAGCATTGGCCCCCAATCTGCACGGTAGCATAGTCATAACCATCAAAAGCCATCAGCTCCCCACAAGGCAGTGGTGGCGGAGGACAGGTATAACTAAAGGTGGTGTCCATCCCCACCTCATAAACGAACCACGTGTCCACTTGAGCAGCATAAACGCTGTCATACAAAACGGTGATGCCATCAATGTTTACCTCGGTCGGCCCAGACCCATTGCACACGCCACATTCATCAAATACGCCGATGCAGGTATCGATGTTGTCGCAAATGCCGTCTCCATCGCTGTCTCCTGTGCACCCGCCATTGCACACCCCGAGAAAATCCAAATAAGCACAGGTTTCCGATGGGACCGCATGAAAATTGCACGCTGTCGAATCCGTGCAGAGGTCCACGCTGTCCCACGTGCCGTCTCCATCTTCATCGATGTCTCCAAACAACCCAAGCAAATCAAGCAAGTCTCCAATACCGACCACACCATCAGCATTGCCATCAAAGGGGTTGGGGCATGTGACCTGAGCCTGAAGCACCATTCCATACATCACGCCAAAACACAACATCAGACTCCGCAGCAACCCCTTAAGCATCTCTTTGAGATACGAAGCAGCGGTTCAACCATCAATGACAATTATTGACGGAGCCAACGCAACGTGCGCTGATTCCCGCCGTCCGTGATTCGAATGAGGTACAGGCCCCGGCTGTTTGCGTGTGGAACAAATCGGCCAGAAGCTCCAGGCTGTGCATAATGAACAGCCTTGCCATTGGGGTCAAACACCTCAATGTTGGCATGGGGAGGCAACCCCTTTATTTGAAAGTTGTCGGTCCCGGGATTGGGGTAAAGGGTCGATTTTATGACATGGCGGTCTTCACGCGCCACTTCAGTGCTGCTGCACCCATCGACCCATGAAATCCCGTCCAGGTTCCAATCGGGGTCCATCGTCACGCACATGTGATCCAAGGCCGTCACGGCCACGTCGACGATGCGCGGCGTACCGCTGTAATCAAAGGTGATCTGGGATTGAGGAGCGTACCACGATGCCCCCTGCAAGGTTCCGACGAGGTCATCATTGGTGCTGTTGCCCGCAACCACCCCCTCTCCTTCCGTCATGGCCCAGTGTCCCTGCAAAGCATCCCAATGGGGGTGAGTGGCATCCAAAGCACTGCAATGCCAAGCCCCGATGGTCTCCTCCGCGAGGACACCATGCCAAAACCGCACCTCAGCAATCGCCCCTGTGTACCCGTATTCACCCATGATGTCAGCACCGAAGTACCAACCGCTGCCAACATCGATGTCGCCTACAGCTGAGATGTCCTCTTCCGAGGAAAACTCACCGTCGGTGTAGAGCCGCATCATGCCATCCCGATCAAAGGAACAGGACAAGGTGTGCCACTGACCATCCGCAATACCAGCTGTTCCATTGGCGTCTGCGCGTTCATTGCCGTCGCCGATGTTGACCTTCCAAGCCGGTCCATTGGGGTACTCAAAAGAGAACACGAAACCCGGATTGAGTCCGGTATTCCAGTCCTTATTGCCGATGATGGCCACATCGGGTGTGGCTTCTGTGCGGATGCGCACTTCGAGGGTGAAGTCTTGCTCCGTGCCCAATTGGAGCGCGGGACTCTCTTGAACGTGCACCGCATCGCCATTGCCTTCAAAACGCAACTCATCGGCACCTGGAGCAATGCAATTGACCGGTGCGGGAAGCACATCTAGCGTGTCTTTGAGCAGCACACTGCTGGCGACTGAAGCTCCGCTGGCGATGAAGAATATGGCCTCTTCTTCAATGGAGGTTCCGCCGTGGTTGTAGCCAATGCCTCCGTGGTCTGTGGAAGTTAGAACCAACCAATTTTCCGCCGCATAATTCGGGCGTTGCATCAGGGCGGTCATGACTTCGCCCACAAAGCCATCCGCCGCTTCAATCGCAGCAATGTATTGCGGGACCGCTGCATCGAATCCATATCCATGACCGTTGCCGTCTACCTCATCAAAGTGAAGAAACATGGCATGAGGGTCTCCGTCCTGTAAAATGCCCACTGCAGCGTCCCTCACCGCAGCATCGCTGGAAACAGTGATGGCCTCATCGACATCCTCTCCAAGGATGTAGTCATTGATGGGCGCCCAGTGGCAAATTGAGTGGGTATTCAGCCCAGGGTTTTCGCTTTCGAGCCGCTTCATCAAGGAAGGGAACTCCTCATAGTTGCTGCCGACGAAGTTGTTGTTTGTCACCCCATGTGCACCTGACCAAACGCCGCACAGCATGGCGGACCAACCCGGACCGCTGTATGTGATGTCGTTGTTCAGGGCGTCTGGACTATAAACGCCATCTGCCATCAAGGCATCAAGGGCCGGGGTTTCGGCCGCTTCAAGACAATCGGGACGCACGCCATCAATCCCCAAAATCAAAACGCGGGATTCACCAGTTTGGCCCATCACCAAATGGCCGATACACAAGAAAACCAAGGTGACTGCTAACATAAAATGCCTCATCATGGTCGGGAAGTTAACCGGGATCTGTTGCCCCGCAGCGTTTTGGCAAATGCGCTATAGTTTGCGGACATAGCCTTCGGTCATGAATACCCACTTCAGAATGCCTGCAAAATCGGTTCTTACCCTCACTGCGATTGCTGCAGTCCTGACATCCATCAACGCCCAACCCGATTGCAACGGCGAGCGTTACCGCTATACGTCCACCCATGACAATGTATCGGTTTCCGAAGATCATGTTTACGGCAACAACGTTACCGCCTTGGGCGTCAACACGGAGCTGGTCTTCGATTTCTATGAGGCGGTGGACAATGCAGCAGCCGATCGTCCTTTGATCATCCTCGCGCATGGAGGATTTTTTCTCGCCGGCTCCAATGACGGCGCTGATGTGGTACCCCTCTGCGAGGACTTCGCCCGCATGGGCTACGCTGTGGCCAGCATATCCTACCGATTGGGCATCGCCAATTTACTCGACCTGGAAAATGAGCTGATCCGGGCGGTGTGGCGCGGTGTCCACGACGGACGGGCCGCCGTGCGCTACTTCCGCAAATCGGTGGAGGAAGAGGGCAATCCCTGGGGCATCGACCCCGATCGAATTTACATGGGCGGTGTCTCCGCAGGTGGCTTTCTGGCCGTTCACCATGCTTACGTCGACGATGAATCCGAAATCCCCGCCATCATCGACCAATCCCAGCCTGGCATGGGCGGCGGTTTAGAGGGCGAGTCAGGCAATCCGGGCTTCAGTTCAGAAGTAGCAGGCATCTTCAACGTCTCTGGTGCACTCAAGGATGCGAATTGGATGCAGCCGGGCGATGCGCCCCTCGTCTCCGTGCATGGCACCGACGACGGCACGGTTCCTTACGGCTCCGGTTCCGTAGCCCTCTTGGGCTTCAACGTGACCGAAGTTGACGGCAGCGCCACCCTCCACGAGCGCGCCGAAGAAATCGGGCTCACCCATTGCTTTGTCACCATTGACGGCGCAGGGCACGTCCCCCACGTCACCAATGCCGACGCCTACGACGTGACGCTATCCACGGTCGCGGGAGCACTCTCCTCTTGGATCTGCGCTTCCTATCCCAACCAATGCGGCGGGTACGATTACACCAGCGAAATCCGCGAGCAGGTCGCGGCAGCAGTGCGCATGTACCCCAACCCCGCCTCAGGTGGAGAAGTCACCCTTGTTCAGTCCAACGCAGGGGGTGATTGGGTCGCGCGCATCCGGGATGCCCAAGGCCGCGAAGTCGCCCTGCACCGCGGTACAGGACCGCAGTCCACCCTCAATGTTCGAAGCCTTCCCGCTGGGATGTACGTCATCGATGTAGAAGCCTGGGGCTGGCGACAACCGCTCATCCTTCGCTGAACATGCCCCGAAATATTACCTTGCCCACCATGACCAAAACCCTATTGGCAGCCGTTTTGACAGTTGCCGTCGCCACGGGGTGCACGACTTCGACCATTCGAAGCACCCAATTGGCCCAAGGCGTGGCCCTGATTGACATCGAGCCTGTCAAGGCCCGGTGCGTCGTAGACACAACGCAAACCTTGCAGGCTGTCTCTCAAACACGCACCATCCTCGGCCTTTTCCGCTCGGGAGACCACGAATTTGCAGAGTACCCCGGCATGGTTTTTCGCCAAGGTCCGGCCATGCGCGAGCGTCGGGCTGCGGTCCACAAAGCCATCAAGGGCACAGATTTCGATGTCATGGTCAACCCCAAATACATCGTCCAGCAGAAGCGCCGTCCCTTTGTCCGGACCGTCACCGTGCAGGTGGCGGGGTACGGTGGACGCCTCGTATTTGAACAACCTGAACCATGAGTCTAAAACCGATACGCTCCGTGCGATGGACGGCCGCGTTTCTGCTGCTGGGGCCACTCCCCTTGGCCGCCCAACAACTCGACGACAGCCTACTCGACCAGGCTGAAGAACGCCCCGCCAGGCAATGGGATTGGAACGCCGGCGAAGCGGGAATCTGGAACGTTTGGTTGGAATTGGATGCCGGCACCATTGAGCAGTTTGACAACCGCACCACCAACAACATCCGCCAGGTGGCCACCTTGGGGCACGCGGAGTGGAGCGACAACACCCTCACCATGGCGATGAACCGGATCGACAACTCCGGCTTTAGCAATGTCGTCGACAATCAAGGATGGTACGTTCCCAACGCCGTGCGCGTGGGAGCTGCCCGTCAGGTTTGGAAAGGCCTATCCGCAGGAATACAGCTGGGACGCGCCTGGTCACCGGCTTACATCAACTGCGTGCGTGCCGACGGCGAGGCTGTGGTGGCCAGCTGGAACCAGGTCCGATTTGCCGATCTGGTGGACCAATACCTCTACTACGACGACCTCTACGACGGAGACCAATGGCGCTACGAAAATGACGGTGTTTTTGGAGAGGGCATCACCGGCTGGCGCGCGGAAATCGTGTTGCAACAAGAACTCGCCCACGGATTGGGATGGACGGCAAGCCTGGGGACGACCGTGGGACTCAAGCGGGAACTTGAGTCCCGCACTGCCGCTTTGTTTGGCAGCCAAGGACTGTTGCCCGAAGATGAGCTCGGCCCCACCTTGACCCCCACCTCCATTGCAGCGGCGCCTTCCTCTGCATCGCTGGGCGCCACCTACCGCAGCGGGCCTGCCGTTGTAGGACTGTCGTGGTCGAGCGTGTTCATCAGCGGCAGCGGCCGCAACGATTGGGTGATACTCGGCGCCGAAGCCATCGCACCGATGAACCAGATGCGCCTTCGCCTCGGCATGACTTTCTAAAGCCCGGATGCCGCTGCATCACACCTTGCGTGCGCGGATCGCATAGCAGTGCGGCAAGCGCTGCTGGGCCCTTTCCGCGAGAACAAATTCACCCGGTGCCCGCTCTACCATGCCGGCCAAGGGATACGGGGAGTGGTCATACTCTTCAAACAACGTGACCTCCAGTCCCACTTTCCTCATTGCGGCCAGCACGTCCGATAGACTGTGGTCCCAGTAGCACGAGGTAATCTCCACATCCTCCCCCCCGTCCGTATATGTTCCCTTTTGCGTCTCAACGTCGGGCTCAGCAGAATGGAAGTAATCCACCGGGGCCTGCTGGTCAAACAGCCAAATGAGGGGGTGGAATTCAACCAAAATCAATGCTCCACCAGGCGACAGGTGGTGGGCGGCAACCCGCATCCAAGCGGCGACATCCGGAACCCACCCCAGCACACCATAGCTCGCAAAAACGGCATCCACGGTCTTTCCAAGATTGAGCTCCAAAACGTTGCTCAGCACAAACTGCGCCGAAAGGCCCAGCTCGTCTGCGGTCTCTCGGGCGACCTGCAGCGCAGCGTCCGAAAAGTCCACGCCCGTCACATCCGCCCCCATGCGGGCCAGCGACAGAGAGTCTTGTCCGAAGTGGCATTGCAGGTGCAGGATGGACCGGCCCACCACATCACCGAGTAACGCGACCTCAAAAGGCTTGAGCGAAGTACCCCCCGCTTTGAAGCCGGGCATGTCATAGAAATCCGAAGCCACGTGAACCTCCGTGCGCC
>DDCX01000047.1:12800-13176 GCA_002336475.1 Flavobacteriales bacterium UBA1995
GAGGCCGCCGGCGCGCTTGAAGAGGCCGATCATCATGTCTTCGGCCTTGGTGTCGGGCGGACCGCCTTGGGCGCGTTCGAACCCATAGGTCTCGTCGGCCCCCCGATCGATGAGCTTAAACCGAAAAATGTAGTCGTCCGCATCGGTACCCTGCCCCGAAAAGGTGCCGAAGCGGAGGTCGTTGACCTGCAAGCTCCCGTCGTCGCGCAACACCGCATTGTAGTACCCCGCGCTGAACCAACGCAACACCCGCAGCGTCTCATCGGTCTCGAGGTTGTGCAGCAGTCCGTACCCCTTCTCCACAGGATGGAAGGTGATGGGAATCTCATCGAGGATGGAGTGCTGGGCAAGGAGGTATTCGTCGCCCGCATCGACC
>DDCX01000024.1:0-1852 GCA_002336475.1 Flavobacteriales bacterium UBA1995
CGGTCCGCATCCTGTATGGTCGACAACCTATGCGCAACCAGAATACTGGTTCGTTGCTTTGTCAGCCTCTCCGTCGCATTTTGAATCAACTGCTCACTTTCTGGATCAATTGAACTCGTGGCCTCGTCCAACACCAAAATCCCAGGCTGTTGGGCATAAGCTCTAACAAAAGAGATCAACTGGCGCTGCCCAGTCGAAAGCATCACCCCCCTCTCCTTTACATCATAATCGAGCCCTCCAGGCAAACGCTCAATCAGCGGCTCCACCCCCACAGCAGACACGGCCTCTTCGACACTTTGCGCATCAATAGAAGGATCAAACAAAGTGATGTTGTCCATGAGCGAACCCGTGAAGAGAAAAACGTCTTGAAGGACCACACCTACCGAATGACGCAAAACATCGAGCGGGATGGTCCTTAAGTCGTGACCATCTATCGTGATCGAACCCTTCTGGTATTCATAGAACCGGCACAGCAAATTGATGATGCTTGACTTTCCTGCACCCGTTGCTCCAACAAATGCGACCCGCTCTCCCGCCTGCACCTCAAAGCTGACTCCTTTGAGCACCCAGTCCTCATCTTGGTAGGCAAACCAAACATTCTCAAAGACAATGTGACCCTTCAAAGAGGTGACCTCAACCTGTTCATTTTCTGGGAGTTCAGGTAAAGACTCATCGATATCCAAAAGGTGAAACACCCGGCTCGCATTGACGATGCCCATTTGAAGCACATTGAACCGATCGGCCAACTGTCGAATGGGCCGGTAGAGCATGAAGACATACAAGATGAATTGCAAGACCAAGCCCAAAGTCAAGTCTCCTTGTGCCACCCCATCAACCCCAAACCAAAGAAGTAGAGCAACACTTGTAGCAGAAAGCATTTCGACCACAGGGAAAAAGATCGAGAAAGCCCAAATAGAGCGGATGTTAGCATCCCTGTGCGCTGCATTGTGCGCCGCAAATTTTTGGCGCTCCGCATCCTCTCTGCCAAAGGCCTGGATGATCCCCATCCCCGTGACGTGCTCTTGCACAAACACGTTGATTTTGGCCACTTCATTCCGAACACTCACAAAGGCCTTTTTGATCGCTTTTTGGAACACCCGGGTCGCCAGAAGCAACACTGGAATGGGAAGCAAAACCACCACGGTGAGCCGCACATCTACCCACAGCATGGCGGCAATCACAACCGCCAATTTGAGGAGGTCACCCACCGCATTGAGCAGCCCATTGGAGAACACATCTGCGATGCCGTCAACATCACCAATGTGCCTCGTAACAAGTTGTCCTACAGGGGTTTTGTCAAAGTACTTCAAGCGGAACTTTAATACGTGACGGTACAACTCGGAACGCAAATCCAAGGTCACACTCTGTGCCACCCAATTGGCCCAATAGGTTTGCCAAAACTGAAGTAAGGCCTCGACCATAATCAAGCCCACAACAACCAAGAAGATGAAGAGCAGTCCCTCCCGGTCGCCCACCGCAATGTGCTCGTCCATGGCCACCCGAATGAGGTAAGGCCGAACCCAACTCATACCCGCCAAAAGCGCCACCATGAAGCCCGTCAAAATGAACCTCCGGCGGTAGGGTTGAACACGCCTTAGAATGCGCTTCAATACCTGAGCATCGAAAATATTACCCGTGGTCTCAGGGGCGCTCATGAATTCAGAAAGGGATACTCCACGCGAGAAAGGTACAGGCCACAAGCCGAGGCCGACATGCCCGCATTAGAGCGGTCACAGGAGGCCGCGATCCCCTTGACGTCTTCTGGCGCCAACCTGCCCCGCCCCACGTCCAGCAAGGTCCCCACAATGGCGCGAACCATGTTGCGCAAAAAACGGTCAGCCGCGATGTCAAA
>DDCX01000024.1:1867-15604 GCA_002336475.1 Flavobacteriales bacterium UBA1995
GGCACTCCTCAGGTCACATATTGTGGTCTTCTGACCACTTCCCGTCTTGCAGAAAGCCGCAAAGTCACCTTTGTAAATCAGATGCTGTACCCCGGCATTCATGGCCTCAAGGTCCAAAGTCTGGTACACCCTGGCACTTCGGTCTTCTAGAAATGGGTCTTTGTGGGTGTGGACGTGGTAGGTATAGCCACGTTCGGTCGCATCGAACCGGGCATGAT
Source organism: Flavobacteriales bacterium UBA1995 (assembly GCA_002336475.1). Taxonomy (GTDB): domain Bacteria; phylum Bacteroidota; class Bacteroidia; order Flavobacteriales_D; family Sanyastnellaceae; genus UBA8752. Next base: position 2,086 of record DDCX01000024.1, read on the forward strand.
CGCGTGGACCGACCTCAAAAATCCGCCGCACCCCTATATCTGCGGGCAGCATGCCGTTCAATTTCCAAGCAGCTTGGTCCCAATCTTTGAACCGTGTTCCAAAAGGACCTTCCCATTCAAAATGGGCGTAAAATGAAGAGGCATGAACACCTGTATCGGTCCGGCCACAGCCGACCACAATGGTAGGAGCACCCAGCAATTCAGAAAGCGTGGCCTCCATCACCTCCTGAACCGAAATCGACTCTGGCTGGCGCTGCCAGCCATGGTATTCGGTCCCTACATAGGACAGGTCAATGAAACACCGCACCAGCTGCGTTCGTCAGGGCCTCAAGCCCAGTCCACAATGCCCTCGTGCTGGTATTCACCAGCGGCAAGGCGGTCCTTGACCTTTTTGAAGGTGTCAATGGTGTATTCGACATCATCCAATGTGTGCACCGCTGTTGGAATCAAACGCAGCATAATCACGTCTTTAGGCACCACAGGGTACACCACGATGGAACAGAAGATTCCGTGGTTCTCGCGGAGATCCAAGGTCAAATTGGTGGCCTCTCCCAACCCCCCTTGCAGGAAGACAGGGGTGACACAGCTGTTCGTATCTCCAATGTTAAACCCAGCCTCTCGTAGGCCGGACTGCAATGCAGAAGCCACCGTCCAGAGGCGCTCTTTGTGCTCAGGCTGTGTGGCCATCATCTCGAGTCGCTTCAACGCTCCAATCACAATGGGCATGGGCAGTGACTTCGCAAAAGTCTGGGAACGCATGTTGTAGCGCAGGAAGTCTACCACATCCTTGGGCCCCGCCACGAATGCACCGATGGTCGCCATGGCTTTTGCGAACGTGCCGAAATAGACATCGATGGCTTCGTGACATCCTTGCTCGTCTCCCGCTCCTCTGCCGTTTTCTCCTACCGTACCAAAGCCGTGGGCATCGTCCACAAACAAGCGGAATCCATATTGCTCTTTGTACTCGGCAATCTCTTTGAGCTTGCCTTGGTCGCCCGCCATTCCAAAGACGCCTTCGGTCACAACGAGGATGCCTCCACCGGTTTGTTCGGTGATATTTTTAGCGCGGTCGAGCTGCTTCACAAAGCTCTCCATGTCATTGTGCTGGAACACAAAGCGCTTCCCCTGGTGAAGTCTTACTCCATCCACCATACAGGCGTGACTCTCGCTGTCGTACACGATCACATCGTGACGGCTTACCAGCGCTTCAATGGCGCTTTGGCATCCTTGGTATCCGAAGTTCAAAAGGAAAGCATCCTCCTTTTGCATGAATTCGGCAAGGTTCTCTTCAAGCTCCTCATGGAACTTGGTTTGCCCACTCATCATGCGCGCCCCCATGGGGTAGCCCATCCCCCATTCTTTAGCCGCATCGGCGTCCGCTTTGCGCACGTCCGGATGGTTGGCCAAGCCGAGGTAGTTGTTGATGCTCCAAACCAGCACTTCTTTACCTCTAAACATCATCCGGTTGGAGATGTCCCCCTCAAGCTTGGGAAAGGTGAAGTACCCGTGGGTGTTCTTGGCATGCTGGCCAAGTGGTCCGCGGTCATCGCGGATGCGGTCGAAAATGTCCAAAACGTCTTGTTCTGCTGATAAATCGAAGGCACAAAGTTACTGAACCTAAATGGTAACCCTATCGATTGTGCAACAAGTGTTGGCATATCCTCAGTTGAAAAAGGGTGCAGAACCATACCGTTCCGGCTATTTTCGCCGCCATGCGCGGACCTGCACTTTTGCTCATACTGCCCCTGACTCTCCTGTTCATAGGGGTTCAAGGCTGTGGTGACTACCAAAAAGTGCTCAAGAGCACAGATCCTGAATTCAAGTGGGAGAAGGCCCAAGAATATTTCGCCGACGACCGTTGCCTCCAAAGTCTGCCCCTGCTGCAAGAACTGATTGGCCTGTTTAGGGGTACAGAGCGCATGGAAGATGTGTACTTCATGTATGCAGAAGCGCATTTGTGCGCTCAGGATTGGTTCATGGGACGCTACTCCATGCGGAATTTTGCCAAGACTTTTCCCAATTCTAATCGTTCGGAAGAGGCAGAATTCCGAGCCGCATTGTGCAGCTACAGGCTTTCCCCTGGCCCGGAACTCGACCAAAGTGAAACACAGGTGGCCATGGATGAGCTGCAATTGTTTCTAGACCGCTATCCCAGTACAATACTCAAAGACAGCTGCAACAGCATGATCTTCCAACTGCGTGGCAAGCTGGAAACCAAAGCCTGGAAAGGCGCAGAGCTCTATTTCACCACAAGCAAATACCAAAGCGCATCCAAAGCGTTGCAGCAATTCATGAACGATTGGCCCACGAGCCGATATGCAGAGGAAGCACAGTTCTTGGTCTTAAAAAGCCAATTCCTTTACGCCGAGCAGAGTACCTCTAGAAGGCAGGAAGAACGATATGCGGATGCCATTGAATCCTACTTTACCTTTGCGGCCCGCTTTCCTGAGAGTGCGCGCTTAAACGAAGCTGAACAGTTTCACCGCAAAAGCCGCACAGGACTGGAAAAGGCATCTACGGAACAACGATAGTCGACAAGCATCAATGAGCGCCAACAAGACCCAACAGGCTTCCCGGAACACCATTACACGGGACACCCACTCCATCGACCAGCAAGTCAACGGCAACCTGTTCGAAGCCATTGTGGTCCTTTCCAAGCGCAGTACGCAGCTTGGTCAGGAAATCAAGGAGGAGCTCAATTCCAAGTTGGAAGAGTTCATCACGGTATCAGACAGCCTTGAAGAGGTGTTCGAAAACCGTGAGCAAATCGAGATCTCCAAGCACTATGAGCGTCAGCCAAAGGCGCACAGCGTAGCCATCAAAGAGCTCGAGGAAGGCAAGGTGTACTTCCGCATGCCCACCGAAGAAGAATTGGCGGCAGAAGCTGCCAAGCAAGAGGAGATTCGCCGCGAGCGCGAGGAGCGCCGCAACCGCCGCTTCGAGCAAAGGGACAACTGATCCCGCACATGGCTTCCCTTTCGGGCCGCCGCATTGTCCTGGGCGTCACCGGGAGCATCGCCGCATACAAATCCGCGTTTGTCGTTCGTGAACTGGTAAAAGCCGGCGCTCAAGTGCGCGTGGTGATGACCCCCGGTGCCAAAGAATTCATCGCCCCACTCACCCTTGGCACGCTCAGCGGACATGCTGTGCACAGCGAACTGACGGATGACCGCAATGCCGGAACATGGACAGACCATGTGGAACTCGGCCTGTGGGGCGACGTTGTTTTGGTAGCGCCAGCAACAGCCCACACGATTTCAGGAATGGTGGAAGGCCGGGGTGACAGCTTGTTGCTCACTGTGCTGCTCAGTGCCAAGTGTCCGGTGGTCATTGCCCCCGCCATGGACCGGGACATGTTTACCCATCCTGCGACCACAGAGAACCTCGACACACTGACCCAGAGGGGCGTCCACATCATAGAGCCTGGTACCGGCGAACTTGCAAGCGGACTCACCGGCAAAGGACGCATGGCAGAACCCGAAAGGATCCGTCAAGAATTGTCGGCATGGTTCAAAAAACAAGCCCCTTTGTTGGGTTTCCGGGCATTGATCACTTCAGGCCCAACCCGTGAGCCCATAGATGCAGTCAGGTTTATCGGCAACCGCTCATCAGGACGTCAAGGTGCAGCCATAGCATTGGAATTGGCCCGACGGGGAATGATGGTCGACTTCATCAGCGGCCCATCTCACATTCCAACAGACCATCCTGGCATCCAAAGGGTAGACGTGGAAACAGCATTGGAGATGAAAGCGGCCGCTGAAGCCGCATTGAACAACGCCATGCCTGACGTTATCATTGGTGCAGCCGCGGTGGCCGACGTCCGGCCAGCTTCCCCCATTACTGGAAAGGTGAGCAAAGAGGACCTCCCCGAAGCCATATCCATGGTTCCCAACCCCGATATTTTAGCGGGAATCAACGCCTTGGCCTCTTCCGCTTGTTTCAAAGTGGGATTTGCACTGGCTCACGGAAATGGCCACGACGCAGCATTGCGCAAGTTGAAGTCCAAAAACTGCGACATGATTGTGCTGAATTCCATCACAGACAAAGGAGCAGGCTTCGAACACACGACAAACCGTGTAGACTTCGTTCATGGTCCAGATAGGATTGATAGTTTTGAATTGAAGACCAAGGAAGCTGTCGCGTCAGACCTCGTCAATGAGGTGCAAAATCAATTGTTGCAGCGCACTGCCCCTTCCGAACAGTCAGGAAGATGAAGACCCCCATGCCCCGACCCTTTCCCCAGTGCGCCATAAAGGCCATCACTCCGATAGCCTTGCTGCTCGGTTTGTTCGGTTCAAGCACCATCGCAACGGCCCAAGAACTGGATTGCCAGGTCAGCGTGATTGCCCCCACCATCAACAATGTCGAAGCTTCTGTCTTCGAACAACTCGAAACAGCCATCACAGAGTTCATGAGTGGCCGGCGGTGGACCCAAGATGAGTTCACGCTGGAAGAGAGGATCACCTGCACGATGCAAATCACCATCAACAAGGCCAACTCTCAGACCAATTTCCAGGGCACCATTCAGGTACAGAGCAGCAGACCCATCTTCAACAGTGATTACAATTCACCCTTACTCATGGTCAATGACAATGACTTTGACTTTACTTACTCTCCGGGAACATTGTTGCAATACAGCCAGGACCAATTTCGGGACAACCTCACCAGCGTATTGGCATTCTACGCCTACATGATTCTGGCAATGGACTATGACACCTACTCCTTGGAAGGAGGCACCAACCTGTACACCCAAGCCCAAACTGTTGTCACCAACGCCCAAGGCCTCTCCTCACCGCCCGCTGGATGGAGTGCCTCTGATGGGAAACAGTCTCGCTACGCCCTGATTGACAATGTCTTAAGCCAGACCTTCAGGCCGTTGCGCCGGTGCTATTACGAGTACCACAGACTCGGAATGGACCTCGCTTTTGATGATCCTGGTGCTGCGCGTCAAACCATGTCCAACGCCTTGATTGCCTTGCGGAACGTACACAGAATACGCCCTGCCAACTACAACCTACAGACCTTCTTCCAAGCCAAGAAGGACGAGGTTGTCAAAATGTTTGGCCCCGCTGAAGCTGGAGAGCGCGCCAGGTTGCTCCCTGTGCTTAAACTCATCGATCCGGGCAATATCCCGGTCTACGACCAAGGTCTCGGCTGATGCTCCGCCGCCTCACGATTCGGAATTACGCCCTCATAGACCACATTGAGTGGCATTGTGAAGACGGTTGGACGGTGCTCACAGGAGAAACCGGAAGCGGAAAATCCATCCTTTTGGGGGCATTGGGCCTCATTCTTGGAGACCGGGCTGAAAGCGTGTCCACACCGCCTACCGAAAAATGCATCGTTGAAGCGGAATTCATCCCCAGTCCCGCCGCTCAAGATGTGCTGGGAGCGTTGCATGAAGGGGAACACTGCATCGTCCGTCGAAGCATCGCACCTGGCGGTCGTTCAAGGGCATATGTCAACGACGAGCCCGTCAAACTCCAATTCCTCAAGGGCCTGGCACCTCTGCTCGTAGACCTGCACGGTCAGCAGGACGGCCAGCGCCTCCATGCTTCTGACGGGTTGCTGCACGCCATCGACGGCTTCTCAACAGAGGCCAAGTCTCTGGCCCAAGAATGGCGTGAGCACCATTCCATTTGGGCCCGTACCCAGCGCGAATTGGACGCACTGACACACCAAGACAGCCTGCCTGATGCCGATGCTGACTACCTCCGGTTTCAACTTGAAGAACTGGAGGCCATCGACTTTAATGATCCTGAGCTGCGCAATGTAGACGCGCGTTTGGACAGCCTGGCCCATGCCCAAGAGATTGGACAGGCGCTGGGCTCAACCTCTTCCGCGCTGCAAGGCGAAGGTCAAGACGTCATCGGACGGCTGCGGAGCATCGAGCAAATGCTCGAGAAAATCACACCCGTTTACAGCAAGGCCAATGCCCTTTTGGAACGCATCAGGTCTTGTCGCATCGAATTGGACGATGCTGCACAAGAGGCTGAGCAACAGGCCGAATCAGTAGACTTGGATCCTGCAGCGCTCTCAAAAGCAGAAGCAGACAAAGACCGGATCAACCGCCTTCTTGAGAAGCACCGGGTGGCCGATTTTGACGGCCTGTCTGAACGTCTCGAGGCCATGCGCACACAACTGCTGGACGCACAACATCGAGCGCAAAAGCTGACCGATTTGCAAGGTGCAGTCAAAACTGCCCGTCACACCTTGGACCAGACAGGAAGTGCATTGCACCGCTGCCGCCAAGAAGCGGGAGATTCCCTTTCAAAAGCCATAGAAGGCCACCTGCAACACCTCAAATTGTCCTCTGCCAAGATCGGTTTCGAATGGACAGGCACCTCTGCTCCCGAGGCCTCGGGACCCTATCGCGTGAGCATGTCCTTTGCAGCCAATCCCGGACAACCACTGCAACCCCTCACCAAGGTTGCCTCTGGCGGAGAGCGCAGCCGTGTCATGCTCTCCCTCAAGGCAGCACTGACTGCCCATCTAGAAGTTCCAACCCTGATACTGGATGAAATTGACGCGGGAGTCAGTGGCGATGTAGCGGCACGCATGGCCGATCTCATTGCTTCAATCTCGAAAGCAGCCCAAGTCATCACCATCAGCCACCTGCCCCAAGTCGCAGGAAAGGCCGACCATCACTTCCGGGTATTCAAAGAAACCCGTGACGGCAAGGCCCACACAGCCCTGGTTCCCTTAGACCAAGAAGCCCGGGTAGAAGAATTGGCCGCCATGCTGAGCGGAGAGACCATCGGAGATACTGCCCGGGCCCAAGCCCGTTCACTTATGGCATAAAGCTTTAGAACTTCATGTCTACACCTACAGAGGGCAAGAAGGGCAGCTGATCGACACGCTCACCCGTAACCCGGTTGATGTAGAAGATGTTGGCCCGGGAGTACACATTGGTAATCGACGCGTTGGCATCCAACTCAATGCGCTCTCCCAACTTCCAGGTGCGCCGCACACTCAGGTCAAGGCGGTGGTAAACTGGCAAGCGTCCAGCATTCAAGTCTGCGTACACAATGCCCAACTCAATGGGGTTTCCATTGACATAATTGTCATCGATTCCACTGGAAATGCCCACCGGCTGATAGTATCCTTGGGTTTGGGTGAAGGGCAATCCCGACCCCAGGTTCCAGCGCGCCGACACCTCGGTCTTGGCCTTGGCTCCAAATTTTCTCGAGGCGAGCAAGTTGATGTTGTGCCTGCGGTCAAACACGGGGTCGTACCACCGGAACCCATCCCATCGGTCCACATTTCCAAGGGAATACACCAACCACAGGTAGTTCAACTTGTCCTCATACTTGACGACAACATCCACGCCTTCAGCACGTCCCGTTTCCACAATGAAATCCTTTCGCTGGCTCTCAGGCACCGAAGCAAACTCATAGGTGTCCGGGAACAGTTTGTTGCGGTTGGAGTTGGTGAGCTGCGTAAACCATTTGGTATAGGCCTCGATGTTGATGTTGATCCGCTCTGTCAGGTCGTATTCAAAACCACCCACTGCATGGGCGGCCGTCTGTAGGCTGTGCCTCACCTCCTGGATGTCACCATCGGGGCCAATGAGCTCATCCTGCAGGTTGGAAGGCCCGGACAAGAAGCCGTAGAACAGGTTGACCACATCCCGGTCTGAATTCGCAGAAATCAAATTCTGGCTGTACAGTCCACCGGCCGCTTTGAGGCGCAGGCGGTCAGACGCCTTGAACTTGACTCCAAGCCTGGGCTCGGGACTGAACTTGGCCAGTGAACTGTAATACTGAATCCTCATGGAGGGGTTTACAATCCAAGGCCCGCGTTGGAGCTTGTAATCGAAATAACCGGCCAACTCAGTCGTGTTTTCCGTTTGCTCAACAGTCACGCCCAAAGCGTTGAATGTCCGGAAATCCGTGCGCAAACCAACGGCCTGAATGCCGTACCGGGCTTCATCATCGCCCATCACGTATTTGAAGTTCAGACCAAAGTTGAATCCATTGACCTGGCTGTAACGATCGGGCACGCCATCCTCCTGCAAATCAATTCGATACCGGGAGCTGGCAAAGTTGCCCTTGATCAAAACCGCACTGCCCGTGGGCACCACAATGAATTGACCTCCCCCACCAACATTGGTCCAATCCAAGTTGCTCAATGCTTGGTAGCTGACATCATCGCTGAATGAAAATCCAAAAAGGCTCAGTCGGCTACCCGCTCCACCTGCAAAGGTCAACTTGCCATAGAGGTCGGTGAAGTTGAAAGGCAATCCTTCTTCATCGATATAACTGTACAGCAACTTCGAGCTCTGCTCCAAATAACTGCGCTTGCCTGAAAGCAAAAATGACGTTCCACCACCGCGTGCATTGCGCTTGCCCAACGGCCCTTCGATCAGAAGCTTAGACCCAAACGGACTGGCGCCTATGCGGCCGCTCAACCCTGCCAGACTTCCGTCCCGCGTAGAAACGTCCATGATGGAACTGATCCGGCCGCCATAACGGCCGCTGAAACCTCCAGTGTAGATGTCAGCGTTGGAAATAATGTCCGTATCGAATACACTAAACAGTCCAATGCTGTGGAATGCATTGTAGATGATCATCCCGTCCAAGAGCACCTTGTTTTGGACCGGAGAACCTCCTCGGATGTAGAGTTGACCACCTTGGTCTCCTGTGGAAACGAATCCAGGTAAGGTTTGAAGCACTTGGACGAGGTCGGGCGTCCCTCCCAAACTGGGAATCCTTTTGATGTCTGCAGGCTGAATGGACTCCACCGACATCCTCACAGTGTTCAATTGCTCACCGCGTTCGGTAGAGACTACAGCGCTTTCCAGCTCGATCAAACCTGCATCCAAGGCGATGTTCTTGGTCAAAACACGGTCATCGCGCACCTCAACTTCGGTCCGAAACGGTTTGTACTCCACGCTGGAGACCACCAAGGTGTATGTCCCGGCAGGGATTTTTGACAAACTGTAGTATCCCTGAATGTCGGTAGAAACACCATAGGTGGTGCCTTCCAATACGACTGCAGCGAACAGCACAGGTGCGCCATCATCTTGAGCGCGAACAAAACCCTTCACGGTGCCTTGAGCCCATGTCACCGCTGAAAAAGCAATGAAAATCACAGACAACATCACCTCTTTCCTAATCGGAGAATACCGATAGAAATCACATCCTTGCATGGGCGCAAGTTAGGGCGCAAGATTGGTCACCCTTAGGCCCGGGTCATGCGTTGAATTCTAGCTTCAAGCGCTTCGCTCGATAAGCTTGACCGCAACCGGTCCACCAAAATCGGGAACGAGAACGGCGTAGGCGCTTCAGGGTGCGTGATCACCCATTTCCCTTGGTTCAACCGGTCCAAAACGTGACGCAAACGGTCCATTTCAATCAAGTGGTGGGTCATTTCGTCAAACGCTTGACGGTACAACAAGTTCACCGGGTCATGGTCCGCCAGCACATCAAACAACAACGCACTGGACCCTTGAAGGTGCCGGTCAGGAACCGGCTGGCCCGGAAACCCCCGGAACACCAGACCCGCAATCACTGCAATATCCCGGAATTGCCTCCGAGCCAGCTCAGCGCCATTGACCGTGGCCTCCAAGTCATCCATAAGGTGCTCCGTACTGAACAGGTCGCTGTCAAACGCCTCTGTGATGGGAATCGGCTGATCACTCAAGAGCTCAAAACCGTAGTCGTTGTAAGCCATCGAAAAAGTCATGGGCCGCAACAGGCTCATCCTGTAGGCCATGAGAGATGCCACCCCCTCGTGCACCAGCCTCCCTTCCATCGGGTAGACAAACAAATGGTGGCCCTCCTTCGTCTCCATCACCTCCATGAGCACCTCTCCTGACACAGGAAGGTGGCTCCTTTCAGTCTGCAGCTCAAGCATGGGCGTCAAGCGCTCCAATTCCGGCGCAGTCGACCTGCCGTGGGCATAATCGTCCAAGGTTCTGCGCAAGGTTTTACTGACCATCGAAGTCCAAGGCAACCGGCCGCCTTGCCAAGTTGGAATTCTGCCCTTGGGCGCCTTTGAAGGTTTGACCGTTGCCACAAAGCCCTTTACACGGATCAGCTCCAAACAGCGTCCACTAAACCAAAAAACATCCCCTGGGGACATCCCTCCAACGAAATACTCTTCTACATGCCCCACCAACCCGCCACGGCGCCATTTAACGGCAATCATTGTATCGCCTACAATCGTCCCGATGGACATGCGTTGACGCCGAGCCGCCCTGCGGTCGACAATACGGAATACGCCGTCTTCATCCTTGGCCACCCTGCGGAACTCGTCATAAGCTGCAAATGCCCTTCCACCCGTGGTCACCATGGCCAATACGTCTTCCCACTCTTCTGCATTCATCTCGGAAAATGCGTGGGTAGACTGCACCAACCCGTGCAGGTGTTCTTTGCGAAATCCGTCCCCCACGGAGAGGGTACACAGAAATTGGACCAGCACATCGAAGGTCCGTACCATGGGTCTGCGGGGCTCAATCTCACCTTCTTCCACCGCGCTTCTCAAAGCGGCAGCCTCGAGCAATTCCAAGCCAAACGTCGGTAAAAAGTGGATTTCACTTTCCGCACCTGGCTGGTGGCCGCTGCGTCCGGCACGTTGCACGAATCGGGCCACCCCTTTTGGGCCACCGATTTGAACAATGGCTTCCACAGGTCGGAAATCGACGCCCAAATCGAGAGAGCTTGTGCAAATCACAGCCTTGAGCCGGCCTTCATGCAAAGCGTCCTCTACCCAAAAACGCAATTCCTTGCTGATGCTGCCATGATGAAGGGCCACAGCGCCTGCAAGGTCCGGGTGCGCGGCCAAGATTTTTTGGTACCAAATCTCACTTTGAGCCCGTGTGTTTGTAAACACCAAAGTGCTGGAATGCCGACGGATAATATCCACCACCTTGTCCAGCAGTTGGACTCCAAGGTGTCCAGCCCATGGCAGTTTCTCAAAGCGCTCCGGCATCACGCTTTCGATGCGAATCCGTTTCTGGATGTCCGCACGGATAATTTTTGCCCCTGCTTTGCGGTCCTCTCCCATCAGCACATTCATGGCTTCACCGAGGTTGCCAATTGTGGCGGAAATCCCCCAAATCCTCATGTTCGGAGCCAAGGACTTCAAGACCGCTGCAGCCAATTCCATTTGCACCCCCCGTTTGTTTCCCAGCAAGTCATGCCATTCATCGACCACCAGAGCTTGGAGACCTCCAAACCGCTTGGCAGCGCCTTTCTTGGCCAACATCACATGAAGACTTTCGGGGGTGGTGACCAGAATTTCTGGCAACCTTCTGTCTTGCTTTTGCTTTTCTGAGGAGGGTGTATCTCCAGTTCTTATGCCACATTGCCAGTCGACATCGCTGTGCGCCAGCAACCTCGAGGCAGAGCCATGAATTTCTTTGGCAAGGGCTCGAATTGGCGTAATCCACAAGACCCGAAGGCCTCCAGACGGACCTCCCCCAAGCACAGCAGGCACCAAGACACTGTAGGTTTTACCGCTGCCTGTCGGTGCATTTACCAATCCATCGCCTCCATTGACAAACCAGCTCCATGCCACATTCTGAAAGGGAAATGGAGCCCACCCCAACGCCTTGAAAAACGCAATGCCCGGTTCAAAAACCTCACATTCATTGCGCTTTGAGCAGTCTGTCGTTGGAAATTTTGGCTCGTCTTCCACAGTGCAATAATCCCTTGAATCCCCGTTGTGTTCCTACCTTCGGGAAACATGAGAGGAAAAGTTCAATCATCCGGGCTCCTTGCCCTGCTCTGCGCCATGTTGTTTGCACTTCCAAACGCACAGGCCCAAGACCCCAAATACAACCGTATGCTGGAGGATTTGGTAGATGGGAAATATGAACGGGTTTTGTTTCGTGCCATCGGGTTCACCGAAAAAGAGGCCACCAAAAAACACCCCGAACCATATGCTTACATGGCCCGGGCCTATTTGCTCATCCACCAAAGCGATGACCCTGCCCTCAAAGAGAGTTACCCTAAAGCCTTGAAAGAAAGCTTGAAGTACTGCACCAAGTTCATCAAGAAGGACAAGGAAAGCGAGTACGTCCCAGACCTTTTAGATTTTATCGAAGACCTCAGAGCCGAAACCATTGCCGCGGCAGATACTGAGATGGACGCAGAGAAATACACCCGTGCCAAAAGCCTTTACGCCTATCTGTCCAAACTCGACAAAACCGACCCATCCGCCTATGTGATGCTCGGGATGGCGAACTACTATGCACGGGCGACCCGTGATGCAACCCAACATTGGGGAACCGCGATGCAATTGATGGGCAGCATGACCGGCCGGATCGCAGCTTCTGAAGAGACTGAAGTCTATCGCGATGAGCCGCTCACCGAGTCTATGAGAGCCTTGCTCAAGACAGGGTTGATACGGGCATCCGAGCAACTCGACGCTGATGGACAACGGACCCAAGCCATTGAGCTCTTGGAGAATGGGCTGCCAATTTTCGAAGGAGACCGCAGTTTTATGGTCACTTATGGAGCCATTGTTGGATGAACCCAAACAACGGTTCAGATTTCAGTCGGAAGTTTGAAGGAAACCCCATCCTCGACCCCAACAGTCTTGAGCCTCTTCAAATCCTTCACCTCGAGGACAGCGATTTAGACGCTGCTATATTCAGAGCCGCCTCACTGCGATGTTCTCGCGAGCTGGTCGTAAAGCGGGTTGCTTCCATTCTTGAATTCACCGAGGCCCTTGGGTCCAGTGAACCACACCTGATTTGTGCAGACCACCTGTTACCGGATGGATCTGCTCTGGATGCCATTGAAGTGGCTTTAGAACGTTTTCCTGACGTGCCTTTCATGGTCATCACAGGTGCAGGAGAAGAGGAATTGGCGGTTGATTACATCAAATCTGGCGCAGCCCACTACCTCTCCAAAAGGAAGCTCGATTTGTTTCCAGAAGTGCTGGACACGGTATTGGAAACATTCCGCACCAAAACATTGCACGCTTGGTCTGAAGTTGAGCGTCAAAGACTAACGGAAGACCTGCTGGCATTGACCAGAAAGGTTGCAGAAGACAGCGACGAAGAAAAGCGCAGCCTGTCTCGGGACATTCACGATCAATTGGGGCAAGAATTGACTGCGCTCAAATTGGGCCTGTTCTGGATCGACCATCAAATTCGCAAGCCTTCGTCAAAAATTTCATCGGCCGATATTCTGGAAAAACTAGAACAACTCATCTCAATTAACACTTCGATCATAGGTGAGGTCCGGAACATAGCGCACGCATTGCGCCCCGTCGTTTTGGACCAAGTCGGTCTTTCTGCCGGCCTTGAGACACTGGTTCATGATTTCAACCGCCGAGAAAACGCTTTCTGTGGCCTGAATCTCGACATCCTGCCCAACCTTTCTGAAAACCTCAGAACTGACATTTTCCGCATCGTCCAAGAAGCATTGACCAACATCTCGAGACATGCGCAGGCCAACTTGGCGTACATCTCACTCAAGGTCCATCCAGAAAAAATCGTTTTAGAAATAGGCGATGACGGCATAGGTCTACCACAGTCCCCGTTGGGGAAAACTACTCGGGGCCT
>DDCX01000024.1:15730-20525 GCA_002336475.1 Flavobacteriales bacterium UBA1995
CGGCAAATTGTAGAAGGCTTTGGCGATTTTGAAGTCTTGGATGATGTCGCATCCGGTGAAGCATTGTTTCCGCTTTTCATGAAACAGGTCCCTGATGTCTTGCTCTTGGACATCAGCCTTCCCGGTCGCAGTGGACTCGAAGTTCTAAAACAGATTCAGTCTATGTATCCTCAAGTTGCCGTCTTGGCCTTGAGTATGTATCCTGAAGATCAGTTTGCGATCAGAATGGTAAAAGCTGGTGCCAGGGGTTATTTGCACAAGGACAGCGCACCTCACGTTCTAGAAGATGCGATGCGCACCATCGTTTCAGGAAAACAATACATCAGCGCAGAGTTAACACGCTTGATGATTGCGGAAATGGCCAAGGATGACAATGATCTTCCGCACAAAAACCTTTCTGACCGCGAATACGAAGTCCTGCTTTTCATTGGGGAAGGAAAGTCCATGACTGACATCGCTGCCCAATTGAGCCTGAGCATCAAAACCGTCAGTACCTATCGCAGTCGCATTCTGGAAAAAATGAGGCTCAAAAGCAATTCAGACCTGGTGAAGTACATCTTGCTTCACGACCTGTCACCAGGTGGAGCCGATCCAGCTCAATCAAGCTAACTGACACCCACACCGGAAGAATCCCACCGGTTCAATGCCGTCGATGATGACACAACGGATGCCTATCCTTTGTCATCTTTAGACCATGTATGCGCGCAATTGGAACACCCCCCTGACTAAAATGACGGGGACACCCAAGGTATTTAGCCTAGAAAACAGTCCGGTAACGTCGAACAAAACGGACACCCCAAACTCCAGTTTAAGAACATATCCTGCTGAGTTTATCCCGTCGGAAAGTGGCCAAGGACAGTTGGCTGTCATTTTGCTCAAAACCGCTGGAATAGAGAAAGATGCGCAGATGCATCTCACTAGATTGAACCAGGACTTTCCAGGTGTTCCTGTTGTGCTGATCCTCGACACGCATCTGCCTGGAGCTGAGGCTCTCCTTTCCCTGCCTGCATCTGATTTTCACGATGTCCAGAGCGGCGAAGTCCTGCTCAAAAAACGGATTTCAGACCTTTCTAACCGCTCGAGCACATCTCCCATCCCTCCCCTTTCTCTCCTGCTCATGAGGGAGGAAATGGAACTGTGGCAGACCATTTTCGAAAAGTCCGGGGCAGGGATGCTGACAGGCCAAGCCAAACTTTTTATCGATGCTGTAAACCAGTCCAACGAGAAAACCCCATCCGTTTCAGAGCTTCAAAAATTGACGCTCGCAGACACCTTTCTTTCGAGTGTGCTCTGGGAGCTCAACAACAAAGAGTCCATTGAATTGCTAGACCTGAATGAGCCAGTGTCCTTATCAAACAGGTTTCTTAAAAAACTCAAGCCTGCTGATCCTGAGCAGTTTTTGAATGCGCTCAGCGCATTAGGCAATACAACCGATATGGTCTCCCAAGAAGTCGAGTTCACCTCCAACAACGGTGAATTGCGGCACTTGTCCTTGGGAATCAGCATCACTTCGAGTAAAGACAACCTTCTCCTTATGACCATCCTGGACATTACCCCAAGGATGCGACTTGAACAGGAATTGCGAGACAACCTAAAGTTGCTGGAACAGCGCGTTGCATCGCGCACACAAGACATTGCCATCAGTCACCAGCAACTGGCCCATGAAGGCACGCAAAGAAAGCGGCTCACAGGGCAATTGAGGGAAAGTTTTGCCCTCATCACCCAAAGCATGATTGGCGCCAAGCGCATTTTGGAGGTGGCTTTGCCCGGCAAGAAAGAATTGAACACACACTTTCCAAATTCGATCCTCATCAACCGCCCACGCGACATCATGGGGGGGGACTTTCTGTTTACCGGCGTCAAAAAAGGAAAGAAAACACTGGCCTTAATTGACAGCACGGGACATGGAATTCCAGGCGCTATGGTTTCACTGATGGGTTCAACACTCATCAACAAAGCATTCACTGCACTGGAGACGTCAAATCCATCAGAAATTCTGGGTCTTTTTCAAAAGGAGTTTGACCTCCGGATGCAGGTCAATCAGGGCACCCCGCAGATGTATGGGTTCGATGCCGCTATTGTGACCGTAGACTCTGAAAACCAGGCCCTACAATTTGCTGGTGCTAGAGGTGATTTGTTTCTGGTCAGAGATGGCGAAACACAAATCTACAGGGGAACAAGGGCGAGCATTGACTTCATGCACCCCGATTCAAATCAAGCCCCAGCCAATCCATACCTGTGCCAAACCATCGGTTATTTGCCAGGCGACCAGTTCTACTTGATTTCAGATGGCATCCGAGATCAATTTGGTGGCGAGCGCAATAAAAAACTGGGCCGGAAAAGACTGTGCGACATACTGGCCATGCACAGCAATCTTGCGCTGTTGGAGCGCCAGAAAGCCATCGAAAAAGAACTTCTTATTTGGAAGGGAGCCAATGCCAAGGTGGACGATGCCACCTTGGTGGGCATACAATTCTGACCCCTTTAATGGCTCATCAATGGCCAAATGACGGATTCAAACCCCGGTCACCGGCCGCATACATGCGCTCGATAATGTCGACCACCTTGAGTCCTTCCAGCGCATTGGTGGAGATTTGAGCTTTTCCACGCAACGTCTCGAATACATTCTCAAACACATAACCGTGGTTCGCAGCGCTGCCTTTGTAGTGCCCATAATCATTGGCAGGATTGGAAGGAGGCAACTCGGGCATTTCATAGCCTCGAATGTTGCAATACTCCACCTCATTCATGTATTGCCCCCCTACTTTGACTGTCCCATGCTCTGCAACGATGGTCAATGAACTTTCAAAATTGGATTCTGCGACGGCAGTAGAAAATTGTAGCGTTCCCATTCCGCCTCTGAGGAACTCGAACATGACCAGTCCTGAATCTTCGAAAGCCGTGTTGTGGGCGTGTGTGAAATCCGCAAAACGGGCATTGAAATTGGTCATGTCCCCAAACAGCCAATACACGATATCAATAAAATGCGAGAATTGAGTAAACAACGTACCGCCGTCCAAATCGGCCGTTCCTTTCCATGGAATCTTGCCGTAGTACCGGTCGTCTCTGTTCCAAAAGCAATTGATTTGGACCATTTGAATTTTCCCCAACACTCCTGACTCCACTGTTTCTTTGAGCCAGATGCTCGGTGGGCTGTATCGGTTTTGCATCACACAAAACACCTGCCGTCCTACCTCCAACGCCTTGTGCAATACCCGCTCTCCTTCTGCACGATTGAGGGCCATTGGCTTTTCGATGACAACATGATGCCGCGCACCCAGCGCCATTTCAGCCTGTGCAGCATGCAGTCCATTGGGAGTGCAGATGCAAACAACATCGACTTCAGCGTGCGCTGCAAGCATTTCGGTGATGTCGCTGTAAAAAGCGAAGTCTTCCTCAATCCCGAGCTCTTCTTTAGGTCGGACATCACAACCAGCGATGAGCTCACACCCTGGCTGCCTGCGGACCATTTCCGCATGACGCTTGCCAATGTGACCCAATCCAACCACTGCGAATTTCAAAGTCGTTGTCATCTCTATTCTTGACAGTTAGGCAGCTTTATCGCTGTCCGGGCACAAAAGTCGGGAAAACCCCGCACTCATTTCTCAAAATCAACACCTGTCAAGTACGCAGGCACTTGCATCATTCGGCTTCCATACCAACTGAACATCTCACCGTCCACCAACCGAGCCGGAAGGCCTGCGCATTCTTCAAGGTGGGCTTCCTTAAAAGGAAAAGGCTCTGAAGGCAACAACACCCCCTCCACTCCAGAAGCCACAACCTCTTCAATGTCACATTCGGGATAACGGGGAGAGTCGGGCCAAGGTGACCAGCCCCACCAGCGCAGCACATCTTGGATGTACGCATCCGTACCGGCCCACATCCAAGGGTCCCGCCACACGGCGTAGGCTACTTTTTCAAAAGGCGGCGAAAATGAGGCTCGTCCTGATGTCCAGCGGCTGCGCACTTTCTGTGCCATGTCTTCCCCTGCTTGCGCACATCCGACCAAATGTCCCAAGTCAGCGAGCAATTGAAATGCCCGCTCTACGGACCGCACATCACATACCCAACATGGAATCCCTGCGATCTCAAGTGCCATGACATCTTGAGCTTCATTCTCTTCCAAATTCGCCAAAACCAAGTCTGGCTTTAGGTCCATGATGGCAGCCAAATTGACCCCTTTCGTACCCCCAATTCTCGTGCGCTCTCTGCGCAAATGATCAGGGCGGACGCAAAACTTAGTGAGTCCGACAATGCGATCCTCAGCACCCAAATCCACCAACGTTTCCGTCAAAGAAGGGACCAAGGAAACAATCCTCTGGGGAGTCCCCTCCATTGCGAGGGGGATTCCCCTGTCATCCACTGCCACCATGAAGTGACAAAGATGCACCCTCTGCCTTCGGTTTTGCGACAAACCTGTCAGTCTGTGCCACAGACTGCGACAACATGTCAGTCTCTTCGACTTCTGCGCGGGTTGGCACTGCATTTGACTGTACCCCGGCGAGCCGAAAGGCCACCCAGAAGCGAAAACCCTACAAATTCCTCATATGAGCAAA
This sequence comes from Flavobacteriales bacterium UBA1995, assembly GCA_002336475.1. GTDB lineage: Bacteria > Bacteroidota > Bacteroidia > Flavobacteriales_D > Sanyastnellaceae > UBA8752. The sequence goes on from DDCX01000024.1 coordinate 20,287, forward strand.
ATCATCGGTATCGACCTCGGCACAACCAATTCTTGTGTTGCCGTAATGGAAGGCAACGAGCCTGTGGTCATCAACAACAGCGAAGGCAAGCGAACCACACCATCTATGGTGGCCTTCGTAGCAGACGGCGAACGCAAAGTCGGAGACCCCGCCAAGCGTCAGGCCATCACCAACCCCACCAAGACCATCTCCTCCGTGAAGCGTTTCATGGGCCAGATGTACAGTGAGGCCAGCAAGGA
>DDCX01000024.1:20551-23928 GCA_002336475.1 Flavobacteriales bacterium UBA1995
AAGACCGCTGAGGATTACCTCGGCACGGAAGTGACCGGAGCGGTCATCACCGTTCCTGCTTACTTCAACGACAGCCAGCGTCAAGCCACCAAAGAGGCGGGTGAAATCGCTGGACTGGAGGTCAAGCGCATCATCAACGAGCCCACCGCAGCTGCACTTGCTTATGGTTTGGACAAGAAGTCCATCGACCAGAAGATTGTGGTCTTTGACCTGGGTGGTGGTACGCACGACGTCAGCATTTTGGAACTCGGAGACGGCGTTTTCGAAGTGTTGTCCACGGACGGAGACACCCACCTCGGTGGCGACGACTTCGACCAGATCATCATCGATTGGCTCGTCTCTGAATTCAAAGACGAGAATGGCGGATTGGACCTGAGCAAGGATCCCATGGCTTTGCAGCGTTTGAAAGAGGCCGCAGAAAAGGCCAAAATTGAGCTCAGCAGCACCAACAACACGGAGATCAACCTCCCTTACATCATGCCGGTCGACGGCGTGCCCAAGCACCTCGTGCGCTCATTGAGCAGGGCGAAGTTTGAGCAACTGGCTGACAGCCTCATCAAGCGCACAATCGAACCTTGTCGCACAGCGATGAAGGCTGCAGGACTGGACAACAGCGACATTGACGAGGTGATTCTAGTTGGAGGTTCAACCCGAATCCCATCCGTTCAAGATGCGGTCAAGGCCTTCTTCGGAAAGGAACCTTCTAAAGGCGTCAACCCCGATGAGGTGGTGGCCGTTGGTGCTGCCATCCAAGGCGGTGTCCTCAGTGGAGATGTCAAAGACGTGCTCCTGTTGGATGTCACTCCCCTCTCCCTCGGTATCGAGACCATGGGCGGCGTGATGACCAAATTGATCGAGGCCAACACCACGATTCCGACCAAGAAGAGCGAGACGTTCTCTACGGCCAGTGACAACCAGCCCAGCGTGGACATCAACGTTCTCCAAGGTGAGCGTTCCATGGCCAACGACAACCGCTCTATCGGACGGTTCCAGTTGTCCGACATCCCCCCTGCTCCGCGCGGTGTGCCCCAAATCGAGGTCTCATTTGACATTGACGCCAACGGCATCATCAACGTGAGTGCCAAAGACAAGGCCACAGGCAAAGAACAGCGCATCCGCATCGAGGCCTCCAGCGGACTCAGCGATGAGGAAATCCAGCGCATGAAGGATGAAGCTGCAGCCAATGCAGATTCAGACAAAGAAGCCAAGGAGCGCGTGGAAGTGCTCAATCAGGCCGACAGCTTGGTGTTCCAAACCGAGAAGCAGTTGGGTGAGTTTGGCGACAAATTGCCCGAGGACAAGAAAGGCCCCATCGAAGCTGCCATCGCAGAATTGAAGGAGGCCCATGGCGCACAGGACATCGACCGTTGTAAGGCTGGAATCGAAGGCCTCAACCAGGCCTTTTCCGCAGCCAGTGAAGAGATGTATAAGGCCAGCCAAGAGGCCGGAGGTGCTGAAGGAGCTGGTGACGCTGGTGCCACTGCAGATGCAGGCAGCACTGACGAAGAGGTGACCGACGTCGATTTCGAAGAAGTCAGCGAAGAGAAGTAACCCTTTGTGACATACCCATGCGAAAAAGGCAGGCCAGTTTTGGTCTGCCTTTTTCATGGAACACAGAACCCTTCTGCTTCCAGCGTGTTCCATTGCTTGTGTTCCCATCAAAGGCCACTGCTCCACTGTCGTGAAATCAACGCCCCAACACCCTGTGTCCGCAGACCCACAGCTTCAGCAGGCCGCACTCTGGCGCCGGCGCGCTGGGTGGGTATTGGTCCTCATCGGAGTACTGACCCTGTTGTCCGGATGGCGGGCCACGGAACTCGGCTTCAATTATGATTTCGAGAGCTTCTTCCCTGAGGACCAACCTGAGACCGCCTTTTACCTTCAATTCAGAGACGCCTTTACCACCGACAACGACTTCATCCTGGTGGGACTCGAACGAAAAGAGGGCGTGTTTGACGGTGAATTCCTTCAAGCGGTTCACGCACTCTCTGAAACACTGGATACCCTCTCCGGTGTCACAGGTGTGATCAGCCCTTTGAGCATGACCCTCCCTGTGAGGGATCCCGCATTGGGGATGATTTTCCAACGGCCCCTGCTGCGCTGGGACCAACCCGAGAAGTTCAGTGTGGACAGCGCTGGAATTTGGAACCGTGAAGGCTTTGTAGGCTCCGCGTTTAGTGAGGATGGGCGTTGCTTGGCACTGACCNNCCTATGCTGTCCAAGCAAGGCTGTGACGAGATCGCCCTAGGCACCGACGCCGTGTTGAAGGATTGGACGGAGCAATGCAGGCGCGAAGGCCTCGACATCGAAGTTCACCGCGCAGGCAGGGCACACGCCCAAGTGCACTACGTGAGCGTCATGGAGCGCGAAGTGGCGTTGTTTGTCGGACTCGGTCTGCTCCTGCTGATCGCCTTTCTCTATTTGGCGTTTCGCACCTGGTGGGGCATCGTCATCCCATTGGCCGTCATCCTCCTGAGTGGACTGGGCACCCTGGCTTTTATGGAGTTGACCGGTAAGGAAATCGACATCATGACCATCGTCCTGCCCACCATCATTTTCGTGGTAGGTATGAGCGATGTGGTGCACATCATCACCCGTTATTTGGATGAATTGCGCGCAGGCCTCCCCCCTTTCCCCGCCCTGCGCAAAGCTTTCCGAGAAGTGGGGATGGCCACTTTCCTGACCTCCTTGACCACCGCCATAGGATTCCTGACACTGCTTAGCTCATCCATCGGGCCGATCCGAGAATTTGGCGCCTACACCGCCGCCGGAGTCTTTATCGCATTTGGACTGGCCTTTACGTTGTTGCCCTCGGTGCTGTTGCGCAGCAAGGCTCCCCTCAAGTCCACACACGATCCAGAGCAGACTTCACCGTGGAGCGGCCCATTGAATGCCCTTTTCATCGTGGTCGTTCGCCGGCGCAAGGTCATCTTGGGGGTTACCCTCGTCGCATCCGTCGCGTCGGTTTTCGCTCTGGCGCAAATCGACGTCAACAACTTCTTGCTCGAAGACCTCCGGGAAGACGACCCGTTGAGGCAGGAATTCCAATACTTCGAAAACGCCTTTGCGGGGGTTCGGCCCTATGAGTTGGCAGTCCGCTTTCCACAGGGCCAAAACGTACTGGCAGAGCCCGAGGTCCTGGCCACCCTCGACAGCATCGAACACATCCTCGAAGCAGAACTCGAAGCAGGTGCCCTCATCGGGCCTGGCCGCATCGCGCGACAAGCCCACCGGCTTTTGAATGGTGACCGGCCTTCCCAAGCGCGCATACCCGAGGGAAAGGACTTGGCCCAGCTTTTGAAGCAGCTCGAAAGGACCAACAGAAAGTCAGCCGAATCAACCTCTGCTGCCGCAGGCTGGGGGGATTGGGTCAATGT
>DDCX01000023.1:0-36789 GCA_002336475.1 Flavobacteriales bacterium UBA1995
GCAACCGCAATCGTAGACCGCGCCGGGACCATCGCACACCCCACATGCATCTACGACAGCGCAGCTGCCGTCATCGTTCGTGGCATTGGGATTGTAGTTGCAAGCCGTTTCATCGGTGCATCCGTCGTTCTCATCGGTATCGCACACCCCGTTTCCGTTGAGGTCCGATTCGCAGTCTCCTCCACAATCTCCGATGGCATCCAATTGATTGCCGTTGCAGTCGCAATCTCCTGCCGGGATTTCAGAACACCCGCAGTCCAACACTGCGCCAGGTCCGTTGCACACACCGCAAGCATCGAGCGTTCCAATGCAATCGTCTACTTCATCGCAAATTTGATCTGCATCTTGATCGTTTAAGCAGTTGCCAGAGCAATCTTCATTGGGCTCTGCATAGGTGCAATCTTCAGGAGTCGCCTCGCAAGCGTCCGCAATGGACAACGTGGCCGTGACGGCGTCGCCTCCATTGGGGAAGTATTGGACATTCAGCACTCCTCCCAACTCTCCGCTGGTGGTCAGCTGGGCCAGCAACACCCTGTTGTTTTCATCGGGCAAGCCGTTGGCGTCTCCGTTGAAAATGTACCAGATCCCGCCAACAATGTCATTGATGATGATGTCCGTTCCCGCTGCGCCTCCACCGGGGTCGAATGCCGAAATCCAGTCCTGGTTGGGCGAGGGCACCAAACTCGGATTGGACTCCCCTGCAGAAGCGTTGGCAGTTTCAGACAGACCGATGGTTACATAGCTGTCGTAGATCAGGTTTGGGAACCCCTCAAAAAGCAAGGGATTCTGAGATTGAGACGAAGCCGACCCCAACTGGTTCTGATAAAAGGTGGTGGTGGTGGTCAATGTCAATGGCGTCCCGAGGTTGCCATACACTGAGGTCACAAAATCCGTGGGCATTTCTGCCTGGAAAAACACCCGATAGGTGGTCATTCCAGCCAGATCACCTTCTGTGTGCTCTACAACGGTCTCCACAATCAGACAGGGTGCATTTAAAACCCCACCTTCAAAGGCAGGGTTGTAGTTGCACGCTTCCGAATCGGAACAATTCTGAGCTTGGATGTTACCTGCCGAACAACAGGCCGCAATTACCGCGCAGAACGAAAGAATTAAATGCTTCATCATCAAGGGATAAGGTGACTTCAATATAAGACACCTTCTTGGCATACTCAGAGCGGCCGCAAAGTGTTGCAACTCTCGGAAACTTCTTACCCAGAGCCCCTTAAATCATGGGGCCAACAGTGTCCTAAACTCTGCTTCACTGAGCACTGTAACGTTGAGCCTTTCGGCCTTTTCCCTCTTGGCGGGGCCCATTTTCTCCCCTGCGAGCAAAAAGTCGGTTTTCCCAGACACTCCACCGAGCAAACGCCCCCCATGTTGTTCTACAAGGCGCTTCAATTCATCTCGAGGCACAGTAAACACGCCGCTGACAACAAAGCTCTTGTTGGCCAACACCTGGCTTACGGCCTCTTGTTCCACCTCGGCGACGGAAAACTGCAAACCACTGGCCCTCAATGACTCTACACGCTTCGAATTGTCCTCTGAACCCAACCAATCCACCACAGCCTCAGCAATGACGGGGCCCACGACATCCAACTCTAACAGCGCCTCTGCTGTGGCCTCCTTCAGGGCCTCTAACGCCCCGAAATGGCGGGCCAACTTCTTGGCTACGGTTTCCCCAACATGTCGAATTCCCAACCCGAACAGCACCCTTTCAAAGGGGACCTGTTTCGATGCCTCGATGCCACTCAGCAAATTTCCAGCGCGTTTTTCGCCCATTCTGTCCAAGGTGAGCAACGCTGACTCCTGCAATTGATAAAGGTCCGCCACGTCTCGGATGAGCCCGGCAGACCAGAGCTGTTCCACTCCTTCCGAACCCAACCCATCGATGTTCATGGCCCGACGTGATGCAAAATGTTGGATCCTGCCTTTGATCTGCTCCGGGCAACCCGAGGCATTTGGGCAGTAGTGCCGCGCTTCTTCCTCTGCACGCACCAACGGAGTATGGCAATCCGGACATTGGGTGGCATAGACAAGGGGAACCGAATCAGGTGGGCGTTCTTCGAGCACCACACCGACCACTTTGGGAATGATCTCTCCTCCTTTTTCTACGCGCACCATATCGCCTTCGCGGATGTCGAGCAAGGCAATTTGATCGGCGTTGTGCAAGGAGGCTTTTTGGACGGTTGTTCCTGCAATGGGGACCGGTTCTAAGTGGGCCACTGGCGTCACCGCTCCTGTGCGTCCAATTTGGTAGGCAATGTGGTTCAACCTCGTCAGCCCCTGTTCGGTTTCGAACTTGAATGCCAAGGCCCAACGCGGCGCTTTAGCCGTTGACCCTAGGGTCTTGCGTTGGTCGTGGCGGTCCACCTTCAACACCACCCCGTCGATCGCAAAGGGCAATGCATGGCGCTCTGCGTCCCAATGCGCCAAAAACGCCATCACTTCTTCTACATCTTTTGCCACTTCAAAGGCGCGGCCCAAAACCAAAGGCGTTTTAAACCCCCAACCTTGGGCTGCCCGAACGCCATCGCTGTGGCCCTGAACTCCCCATTTTTCTGCGGTTTGGAGTTGTACGTCGTAGAGAAAGCAGTCCAACCCGCGCTTGGCCACTTCTCCGCTGTCTTGAAGCTTGAGGGTGCCTGCAGCCGTATTGCGTGGATTGGCAAACAACTTCTCCCCCTTTTCCTTCTTCTTGGCGTTCAACGCATCAAATGCGGCGAATGGAAGAATGATCTCTCCCCTCACCTCCAGTTGCTCCGGAGCATCGGCTGGAAGAGAAAGTGGAATAGTGCGGATGGTGCGGACGTTTTTGGTGATGTCTTCACCTACCGTGCCGTCTCCCCTGGTCAAGGCGCGCGCCAATTTGCGGCCTTCATATTGCAACGCAATGGCCACACCATCGTATTTCAATTCGCAGGTAAAACTGGTAGCACCTGCGGATTCGCGGTGAATGCGGTCTGCCCATTCTTGGACTTCTTCGCTGCTGTAACTGTTGGCCAGTGACAGCATGGGGCTGCTGTGGGGAACCTTCTCGAACTGCTCGGTAAAGCCTCCACCGACGCGTTGGGTAGGGCTGTTTGGGTCGAACAGATCCGGACGGGCCGATTCAAGCAGCACCAATTCTGACAACAAAGCATCGAACTCTCGGTCACCAATGGTCGGCGCCGCGAGCACATAGTAACGGTAGTTGTGGTCGTGGAGGGTGCGGCGCAGCTCCTCGATGCGTGGCTCTTCCTGCATGGTTTTCCTGTTCAATGCCGCTTGAGACGAACTGCCCTTTCGGCACCTTGAAGGTCGCTGAGGACCTCGGTTTTAGCCTCCTCGAGTTGCCAACAATTGGCCACCTCGCGGGTGAATTTCGAGTGACATTCGGCCACGAGGCATCCTAAAGGAGACAGGTGGGTCTTAGCACCCTGCAACAATGCATGGTAGAACCGCAAGGGGTCGTGGTCGGGAACGAACAGCGCCATCGCAGGTTCATGTTGGGTCACAAGATCCTCCATTTCCCTTGACTCGGAGTCTGGGATGTAGGGCGGGTTGCTGATGATTCCATCAAATGCAGCCGGCCACGGGGCCCACGTTCCATCCAATGCATCCCCTTTGACCCAGTGCACCTCGAGCCCCAAGGCTTCTGAATTTTGACGGGCCAGGTCCAAAGCCGCTTGCGAAAGGTCTCCACCCCACACCTCCCAATGAGGTCGGGCCGCTTTGATCGCCAATGCCATGCATCCAGTGCCTGTGCCCACATCTAGCACCCGGATGGTCCCTCCCGCGGCATTCGGGATGACCCCCTGCATGCCTTCAAGCAGCCACTCCACCACCTCTTCCGTCTCAGGACGTGGAACCAATGCTGCGGGACTGCATGCGATCCGAAGGCCCCTGAAATCGGTCCAACCCACCACGTGCTGTACCGGTTCTCCGGCGATGACCCGGTCCATCCAACCGGCCATGCGGTCCAGCTCACCTTCGTCATACCGGCGCTCAATAACGTCCAACATGGTTCGGCTTCGTTCATCGATGCCGGCCACCAGTCTATCGGCCAAGGCGTGGCATTCCCTTTCCGAAGTGCGCAGGTCAGACAACCCCTTGTGCAAAGCATTGCTCAACCAACGCCGCACTGCGCGGTCCCTGTTGTCCTCTGGAAAATCCGACCAGCGTCGCATGGGTGTGGCTCAGGCGATGTATCGCGCTATCAGCTCTGCAGTAGCGGGGTTGGTGGCCAATGGAATGTTGTAGACATCGCACAGCCGGAGCAACATGTTGATGTCCGGTTCGTGTGGGTGCTTGCCCATGGGATCTCTGAAAAAAATGACGCCCGCCACCTTTCCTTCCGTAATCCGGGAAGCGATCTGGGCATCTCCACCCTTTGGACCTGAAGCCACCGTCTCCACGTCAATTCCTTTCTCTTTCAGCCTGCTGCCCGTGGTTTGCGTGGCCAAGGTGGGCACTTTGGAAAAGAACTGACGGTATTTCAAGACAAACTCAACGAGGTCATCCTTTTTGCCGTCGTGGGCAATCAGCGCGATGTATTTCATGCGTCTTTCTTGACAAACACCTCATAGCTCCAAGGCTCCCAGACGTCTTTGCTAAATGAGCTTCGGGCAAAGGTGAACCGGTAGCCTTCGATGCCTTCCGGCTTGAAACGCACAGGTTTGTCGCTGAGGTTGATGGCCACTTTGATGCTCGTCCCCTCTGATGCCCGCTCGAAGTACAGCATGTCCCCTTCGTCGACGAGCTGCACAGGGCGCACACCAAATTCACCATTGCTCAATGGGGCGTGACGGTGGTGCAAATCATGCAACATGCGGTAGAAGGACATCGCTTTGAAATCGCCCCAGGGAATGGTGTCCTTTTCAAAAAAGCGCAGACGCTTGTTCATTTCGCTTTCTTGACCACCGTAGAGCAAAGGCGTCCCAAACAATGTGCCGCACAACACCGCCATGGCCCGACCAGCCTCTCCGTAGCGCTCTTCTACCGTTCCATTCCAAGAGTTTTCGTCATGGTTGGTGATGAAGTTGAGGCGGTAGGCCGACTCAGGGAAGCGTTCAAACTCCCTTTTGAGGTAAGCCCGAATGCTGTCGGCATTCATGTTCCCTTGGGCCACCTCATTGGTGATGTGGTGAAACTCCCAAGCATAACTGGCATCAAATGCCCGCTCATGGTGTTCTGGCTCCTCTGCCTCTGCCAACATGAAAACCTCAGGCTCTTCTTTTTCCAAGGTCCTTCTCACCCTGTTCCAGAATGGCGTGGGCACCTTGCCTGCCACATCACAACGGAAACCATCGACATCGTGGTCACGCACCCAAAACAGCATGGCTTCCTCCATGGCCCCATAGAGTCCATTCTCTTCTCCACGGTCCCAATCGAGCTGTGCGACATCCACCCAGTCTGTGCCCGTAGGCGGCTGGATTTTCCCTTCTTCATCAAGGAGGTAATACCCCTGACCCTCCGCACTTTCTGTCCACACTGCATCGAATGCTGTATGGTTCGCGACCCAGTCGATGATCACCTTCATCCCATAGTCGTGCGCTGTGGCGACAAAGGCATCAAAGTCCGCCCAAGTGCCATAGCTCGGATTGAGTGCTGTGTAATCCCGAACGCTGTAAGGACTGCCCAACGAGGTGCTGCCGGGTTGGACCAAAAAGTTGTTGCTGTTCTCTCCGCCTTTGCGGTTGACCTCTCCAATCGGGTGCACCGGCATCAGCCAAATCACATCCACCCCAATTTGCTTGATGCGCGCCAAATCCAACATCGCACTTTTCAGGTCACCCTGTGGCGTATGCTGTCGCACATTCATCTCATAAATGACCGCGTTACGCGACCACTCAGGGTGGATCAGGGCATCGGAAGTATCGGTGCCATTGACGGCTTGTGCGTCAGAAGAGGCGCGGTCAGCCGGAGCATCGGAACAGGCCACCAACAGCAGTGTGGCCAAGCAAAAAAATGTGGGGCGAAACATGTGGCGAAGATATCTTCAGAAAAGGGAGGCCTGTGGACCGTCATCCCCATCTTCCGGGTTTTTTGTTGCAGCATCCTCTGGGGCTGTTGGCGCAGCTGTCGAGGATGGTGCTGATTCCGCTTTAGGCTGGGGCGCATGCGGCACCTCTGCAGGTTTCGCATCGTTCCTTTCCGGCGCTGTAGGCGGGGCCAGTTCTTCGACATCCTCCCCTACAGCAGGCAATTCAGCGTTGGGATCAGGGGTGTCTTCCATGGTCACTTTGGCGCGTGGATCCACCGACAAACGCTTGCCTCTGGCCTTGACCCCTTTGACCGAGATGAATTCATTCAAGCTGAACCTTTGCTCCCCCAAATCTTTGGCTGTGCACTTGATGACAGGGGCGCCATGGTCGGTAAAGAGCAGCATGCTTGACCCCTCGGACTCACCGATGAACTCCATGGTCTTGCTCGAATTCTCTGCATGAAACCGTTTGACATAAACGGCCTTTTTTTCGCCGTCCCGGTGAACCACCGTCAATGGACGGTCTGAGTGCCACTTGTCGAGGAAAATCATGTCATCCGGAAAATGGGTGCTCAACTCCGGCTTCACCAATTCATAGGCACCTGAAGCCACGACCACCAGCAAGCGGTCATCGGGTCCAAAAGCCCCCACCAACCGGCCTCTGCCCTCGCTGTTGAGGCGTTTGACGGCCTCATCGAACCACACCTTTCGAGCGCCCAAGGTGCTGGTGCCCGCACTTTTCAGATCGACCCTGCCCGTGACGGCATATTTGGTCGCGGTATTTCCTGCTGCACCTCGGCCTTTGATGGCAATCTCGGCAAAGTCAACATCCACCTTTAAGGACTTGAGACGGGGCATGCGGCTCAGGTGAATCGTCACCTGTTCTGCCTCCCCATTGAGGTTGGCACTGAACCACAACACCTGGCTTCCCGGTGTTCCTTTGGTCAAATGGTACACCTTGTCGCGGGTCATGGAAGTCACATGAAAACGCTTGACAAAAGTGCGTCCGCCGCCGGTTTTCTTCCCATCGCGGTACATCAGATTGTAGGTGGTGCGCTCATCGCCCCGCTTCCATATCCCAACGTGCAAAATGTCCTTTCCAAAAAACGCTTTGGGGCTGACTTTGGAAACCTGCATTGTGCCATCCTTTCGAAACACAATGATGTCGGCAATGTCTGAGCAATCACAGATGTAATCACCTTCTCCACGCGGCATTCCAATGCCCACAAAGCCTTCCTTTTTATCGGCGTAGAGTTTGTGATTGGCCACCGCCACTTTGGCGCTGTCAATGTTGCCAAACGCGCGCAAGGTGGTCCTCCGCTCGCGGCCTTTGCCGTATTTCTTTTTGAGCTGACGGTACCACTCTATGGTGTAATCCGTGAGGTGCTCCAGATGGTTCTTGACCTCATCGATCTCTACTTCCAGATTGGCAATCCGTTGGTCCGCTTTGTCGGAGTCGAATTTCGAGATGCGCTTGATGCGGATTTCGGTCAATCGGGTGACATCCTCGTCGGTAACGGGGCGGATCAAATGCTTGATGTGCGGCGCGAGACCTTCATGAATGGCCTTCAAAATGGCATCCCAGGTTTCGCACTCTTCGATGTCCCGGTAGATGCGCTTTTCGATGAAGATTTTCTCCAGAGAAGCGAAGTGCCAAGACTCTTGCAATTCGCCGAGGCGGATTTCCAGCTCTCTGCCCAGCAGCATCCGGGTGCGGTCTGCACTTCGCTTGAGGATTTCCTTGACCCCCAAGAACACCGGACGGTCGTTTTCAATCACGCATGCGTTGGGAGCGATGCGCACCTCGCAATCTGTAAAAGCGAACAGCGCATCAATGGTCCGGTCTGGAGAGACGCCAGACGCCAAGTGGATCATCACTTCTACAAACTCTGCCGTGTTGTCTTCGACGCGTTTGACCTTGATTTTACCCTTGTCGTTGGCCTTGAGAATGCTCTCAATCAGCGAAGTCGTGGTGACGCCATATGGCAGCTCGTCGACCACGAGGGTTTTGTTGTCCTCCTTCCGGATTTTGGCCCGGACGCGGACGCGTCCTCCCCGGAGCCCATCGTTGTAGAGCTCGCAATCGGCCTCCCCGCCTGCAGGAAAGTCAGGCAGCAGCTTAAAACTGCGCCCTTTGAGGTAAGCCACGGCGCCGTCTATCAACTCTACAAAGTTGTGAGGCAGCATTTTACAGGCCAGTCCTACGGCGATGCCTTCGGCGCCTTGCTGCAGCAACAGCGGGAATTTTACCGGAAGTGTTTCGGGCTCCTGGTTGCGGCCATCATAGCTGGCCAGCCAATGGGTGGTTTTGGGATTGAAGAGTGCTTCTTTGGCAAACGTGCTCAACCGTGTCTCGATGTAACGCGGCGCAGCAGCCCGGTCGCCCGTTGCGACGTTGCCCCAGTTTCCCTGACAGTCCAACACGAGTTCGCGCTGGCCAATTTGCACCATGGCGTCGCCAATGCTCGCGTCACCGTGGGGGTGAAACTTCATGGTGTTGCCGATGGCATTGGCCACCTTGTGGAACCTGCCGTCCTCCAGCTCCCTCAAAGAGTGCAGAATGCGCCGTTGAACAGGCTTCAAACCGTCGTGCAGGTGCGGTACAGCGCGCTCGAGGATCACATAGGATGCATAGTCCAAGAAATACTCGTTGTACATCCCTTTGATGCGGATGACCTGCTCCAAGTCCTTGGTACCATCTCCACCTTCGGCCGCCTCCAAGGTGCCTTCTTCCGAAGCCTCACCCATGTCATCGCCGTCTCCGGCCGGCGTTGGCGTCCCGCCTGCTGTAGATCCGTCCTCGTTTCCTTCGGACTTCATGCCGTCTTGCTCGTCCCGCTCCTCGGGACCCTGGGCTTCCTCGCTCATGCCGCTTCCGTGGTTTCCTTGGGTTCATCCGGGTCCTTTTCGACACGGAGATTGTCAATGATGAAGCGCTGCCGATCTGGGGTGTTCTTCCCCATGAAAAACGACAGCATGTCATCGAGTTGGTGCTCGCCTCCGAGGTCCACTGGATCGAGCCTGATGTCCTCCCCTATGAAGTGAGAGAACTCGTCGGGACTGATCTCACCCAATCCCTTGAATCGGGTGATCTCAGGCTTTGGACCGAGGGCTCCAATGGCGCTGACGCGCTCCTCCTCAGAATAGCAATACCGGGTTTCTTTTTTGTTCCGCACCCGGAAGAGTGGCGTTTGCAACACATACAGGTGCCCCTTCCTCACCAGGTCGGGAAAGAACTGCAGGAAAAACGTCATGAGCAGAATGCGGATGTGCATTCCGTCCACATCGGCATCCGTTGCGATGATGACCTGGTTGTAACGCAGCCCGTCCAGTCCATCCTCGATGTCGAGGGCGGCTTGCAGCAGGTTGAATTCCTCGTTCTCATAGACGACCTTCTTGGTCAAGCCATAACAATTGAGGGGCTTTCCTTTGAGGGAGAACACCGCCTGGGTGTTGACATCGCGGGCTTTGGTGATGCTGCCCGAAGCGCTGTCGCCCTCGGTGATGAACAACATGGACTCCTCGGCCCGGTCGTGCTTCTTGGTGAGGTGCACCCTGCAGTCGCGCAGTTTCTTGTTGTGTAAGCTGGCCTTTTTCGCCCGTTCTCTCGCGAGCTTTTTGATGCCTGCGAGGTCCTTGCGCTCTTTTTCGCTCTGCAGAATCCGCTTGAGCAAGGCCGTGGCCGTGTCGGGATTGCGGTGCAGGTGGTTGGCCAGCTCTACTTTGAGAAAGTCATAGACGAAGGAACGCATGCTCGTTCCTCCTGGACGGATTTCCGATGACCCCAGCTTGGTTTTTGTCTGTGATTCAAATACCGGTTCCTGCACCCTTACTGCAATGGCCGCCATCAAACCCATGCGGACATCACCGGGGTCGTATTCCTTTTGGAAAAAGTCCCGGACCACCTTGACATAGGCTTCCCTAAGTGCCTTCTGGTGGGTTCCACCCTGCGTGGTGTATTGACCGTTGACAAAGCTGTAGTGGTCTTCGCCATAAGCCTGGGTGTGCGTCAAAGCCACCTCTATGTCATCCCCCTTGAGGTGCATGATGGGATAACCGGATTCTGCGGAGAGGTTTTGCTTGATCAGGTCCTTGAGGCCGTCTTCACTGTGTATTTTTTCCCCGTTGAAGACCAAGGTCAAACCACTGTTGAGGTACGCATAATTCCAGAGCAAGCGCTCTACGTATTCTCGCCTGTATTGGTAAGACTTGAATACCGAAGCGTCTGGGCGGAACCAAGTGCGGGTTCCGTTCCGCAATGAAGTTGAAGTGACTTTTTCGTCGTCTTTGAGGACCCCCAATTCAAAGCTGGCTGCCTTGACGCTGCCCTCCCTGAAACTCTCAATCCTGAATTCAGAGGACAAGGCGTTCACGGCTTTGGTACCCACACCATTCAGACCCACCGTTTTGCTGAAAGCGCCCTCGCTGTACTTCGCTCCGGTGTTGATTTTGGAGACACAGTCCACAACGGCTCCGTGCGGGATTCCCCTGCCGTAATCTCGGACCTGAACCGCACCTTCTTTGATGCTGATTTCTATGATCTTGCCATGGCCCATAAGGTGTTCATCGATGCTGTTGTCGATGACTTCCTTGAGCAGGACGTAAATGCCATCATCGGCACTGGCGCCGTCGCCCAACTTGCCGATGTACATGCCGGGCCTCAGCCGGATGTGCTCTTTCCAATCAAGCGACCTAATGTCACTCTCTGTATAATCCTGTTTTCCTTGGTGTGCCACGCTGGTGTGCCTGTTGAGCCAACCTGAAAAGTACTGGATTTCTAGGCCCTATCAGCATTCTAAAAGCCGCCGTTTTCCACATGTGCGCAGGTTCTTTCCCATTGACAATGACAAATCTCACCTCAACTATGACCCTCATCGTTGCTCCATGTGAATCAAAATCGCCGTTATCTTGTTGCATGAGCATGTCCTGGACCACATTCACCTCTTGCATCACCGCTTTATTCATGACCACCTCCTCGCTGGGAGCCGCCGCCCAATGGTACGCTGTTCCCCCGGAGAGTAAAGATGCCAGCTGGCAAGCTGGAGAACAGATGCGGGCTCAGGCGAGGGAGGCTGTTGCGGACGCCCGAGCAGTTTCCTACGACCACGCTTTGCTTTCGGTTGTACTCGACGCTGCACCTGCTGAATGGGATGGTGCACAGGGGTCGGGAACCCGCCTAGAAAACAGCAGCTGCAGATTGACCCTTCCCTTGGTGGCGCAAAATGACCGCGGTTGGGAGGCGCACCCCTTCCGGGCCGTTCGTTCCGACGTCATGGCTCCTGCTTTGACAGCCAAGTATCCAGAAATCCGCAGTTACATGGTTCAATCCGAGCTCAACGGCTTGATTTTTGGCCGCATCGACATGAGTCCGCGGGGGTTTCATGGCATCATCCATACCCCAGGCGGTACCGTGTACATCGACCCCTGGAACGTGGGGCAATTCGACCAATTGATGGTGTACACCCGGACCGAATTCATGAACGTCACCGAAAAGCGGAGAGACGGCTGTGATGCGCGCCAAATGGGGGTAGGAAAAGGCACCGATGCCAGTGGCACCGGACGGCTTGACGACGGCAAGATTACCCAGCGCGTTGGCCCTCCGTACGGTCCAACCCGGCGCAATTATTCGCTGGCCTTGGCATGCACGGGAGAGTACGGTCAATTTCATGGAGGTACGGTCTCCAGCGTGTTGTCCGCCATGAACACGTCTATCAACCGCATCAACAGCATTGTGGAACCCGAAATGGCCATCCGATTGACCCTCATCCCCGACAACGACGAATTGATCTTTCTGAACGGTTCTACGGACCCTTACACCAACTCCAACGGAGGAGCCATGCTGTCGCAAAACCAAAACACCATCGACAACATCATTGGTTTCAACGGGTATGACATCGGGCACGTGTTCTCCACGGGCGGCGGCGGCGTCGCTTACCTCGCCTCGGTATGCACGTCCTTCAAAGCCGGCGGTGTAACGGGGCTCCCCGCTCCCATTGGCGACCCTTTTGATGTGGACTACGTGGGGCACGAAATGGGGCATCAATTTGGGTGCAACCACACCTTCAACAATTCCTGCAGTGGCAACCGCGCTTCATCGGCGGCCTATGAACCTGGCAGCGGTTCTACCATCATGAGTTACAGCGGAATTTGTGCGCCCAACCTGCAAAACAATTCCGACGATGTGTACCACGTGCACAGCCTGATCGAAGGAACCAACTATCTCCACAGCGGATTTGGCAACTCCTGTGCCACGCAGGCGTCCAGTGGAAATTCTGCCCCCACTGTTTCGGTGGGCGTGAGCACGTTTAGCATTCCAAAGGAGACCCCGTTCGAACTGACCGCTATTGCCACCGACCCCAACCCTGCGAACACCTTGACCTACAGCTGGGAGCAGTACAACTTGGGCAATGCCACATCCAGCGGCGACAACAACCTCAACAACCCCGCCGGCAACGCCCCCTGCATCCGGTCATTTGCTCCTGTAACCTCCCCAACACGCGTCATCCCGAAAGTCGACAAACTGGTCAACAACCAAGTGTCTTTTGGAGAACACCTGCCTGACTACAGCAGAAACATGACATTTAAGTGCACCGTGCGCGACAACAATCCCGGTTGCGGTGGCGTGGCAGTGGGCACCAAGACCTTTCTGATCGACGCAACAACGGGCCCCTTCTTGGTGTCGTACCCCAACACCAACATCAGCCGCGCTGGAAACTCTGAATTGACCGTGCTCTGGGATGTTGCTGGAACCGATGGCGGCAACGTAAACTGCTCGGATGTAGACATCTATTGCAGTGTGGACGGAGGGTACACCTGGACATACCAGCTCGCTGAAAGCGTTCCCAATTCAGGATCTGCAGTGGTCGTTCTGCCCGCGATTACCACCAATGCTGCCCGCATCAAAGTGAAAGGGGACGGCTCCATCTTCTTTGACATTAGCAATGCCAACTTCACAATAACGGCTGTGCAGGGCTGCACGGACCCCACAGCGTGCAACTTCATGGACATTGCCTCTGTCGATGACGGTTCCTGTCAGCCCCCAGGCGTCCTCTATGCCGATGCCGACGGTGATGGCTTTGGAAATGCCGACGTGAACACCACGGGATGCGAAGGAAGTCTCATTGGTTTTGTCACAAACGCAACCGATTGCGATGATTCTCGTAATGACGTCTATCCTGGCGCGCCAGGGACGCAGGATGGCGTCGACAATGACTGTAGCGGCGGACCATTGGCTCCAGATGAGGAAAGCCAATGCCCGGAAGACCTCGATAACGATGGTTTCGTGAACGTCAATGACATCCTCCTGCTCCTCGGCGAGTTTGGTTGCGTTGAAGGATGTACGTTAGATGTGAACGGCATTCCAGGCGTGGATGTGGCAGATTTCTTGATCGTTCTTGGAGCGTTCGGTCTGCCTTGTTCGAACTGACCCAGTGCCTCTTTTTGGGGCCAGAAATGCCCCTTGTACAATGCCCCTTGCACACACACTTTCAGCCTCGACGCTGAGCCGCCCCAAGAGGGCGAAGTGTGCCCTGATTTTAGGGTTGTTCTGGGGGTTGCTGACGGGCCTTCAAGCCCAAGGTGATGCCGCGGCGCATTGGAGCGAAGCCATGCGCCAAGGGACCTTGCCTATAGACTCCATTGAGGCCTTGTATGCGGCTGACGGCCCGTCTCCTGCATTGCGGGGCAAAGGCGCTAAACCGTTCCAACGTTGGTTGGCCTTCATGAAACCCCGGGTCGATGCCGGTGGCATGCGCCCATCGAATGCGGCCATTGCGCGCTCCCTTGAACGCGCCGAGGAGGACCGCCTGCAAGAGTCAGCGCAACGGACCACCACAGACCCCAGCTGGTCATTTGCTGGACCTGTAGGTCCCACAGGCCTCGGAGGAAGCGGACGCCTCAACCGGTTGGTAAACCGGCCTGGCTCAACAGAAGAATGGTGGGCCTGTGCCCCAGCAGGAGGGTTGTGGCGCACGCTCAATGGAGGCGATGACTGGACCGCCATGGGCGGACAGCAACTGGCCTCTATCGGCGTATCGGACATTGCTTTTCACCCTGTCAACCCCAACCGCATTTGGATTGCCACGGGCGATGGCGACTTTGGAGACACCCGTTCCATTGGCATCTGGACCTCCTTTGATGGAGGCCTGACATGGGAAGCCACCGGATTGGACTGGGGCACCAACATGGGCCGCACCTTGACCCGAATTCTGGTGCACCCCAGCCATCCTGACACCTTGTGGACCTCATCGAGCTTGGGGGTCTACCGCAGCATCAACGGCGGAGAGAATTGGATCAGGACCATCACTGGAAACTTCGCCTCACTGGAAGTTGACCCCTCCGATCCTGAGCACATCCTTGCAGCGGAGTTCGGCAATGACATTGCCGAGAGCCATGACGCAGGTGCCACCTGGGAGGTCAACAGCCTCGATGGCACTTCGTTTGGCATCAGCCGGATCACCCTTGCCTTTGCGCCTTCAGCGCCCGACACGGTCTACGCTGTGGCCGGCAAAAACAACGACCAAGGCTTTGCCGGTTTCTGGCGCAGTACAGACGGAGGTTCAAGTTGGACTGCCCGCATGCTGGAAGGCGAAGGCCCCAACTTGTTGGGCTGGACTGTGGATGGTGAAGACTCCGGAGGACAAGCATGGTATGACCTGGCCTTGGCCGTTCATCCCGAAAATCCCAACCGGGTGCACGTCGGCGGGGTCAACCTCTGGGGATCAGAAGATGGAGGTGCCCAATGGCAATGTGCTGCACATTGGTATGCCGGTGCTGATCTTCCCTATTTGCACGCGGACCAACACGGCTTGAAATACCTCGATGACGGCCGAATGCTCGTCGCCAATGATGGCGGCGCTTTTGTGTTTGACCCCACATCGTCTCTGTCGACCGACAAAAGCGCAGGGTTGGCCATCACACAGGCGTACAGGCTCGACCTGGACCCTCAAGCCATTGACCGCTTGCTTGTGGGCACCCAAGACAACGGCACTTTCATGAAGCATGAGGGGGCTTGGGAACATGTTTTGGGGGGCGACGGCTTCCAATGCGCCTTTCACGGCGCACTGTCCGAGGTGGTGTACGCCTCTCTGTATTATGGCCAGGTGTTTCGCTCCGACGATGGCGGAAACGCCTTTCAGCAAATCGCGGGCAATGCAGGCAGTGAAGAAAACCAACAGGGCGCATGGCTGACCCCATGGGAGGTGAGCCCCTTTAATCCCGACTGGGTGTACATCGCCAAGGACAAAGTCTATCGGTCGACCAACCGGGGCAACCATTGGGTTCCCCTCGAAACATTGCCGGGCGGAGACTGCACCGGGATGGCATTGGCAGCCAATGACGTGAGCCGGCTCTATGTCATGAAAGAATTCAGGATGTTCCGGTCCACCGACGGACAGACCTTTAGCGAATTGGACCCTCCGAATGGATTTGACTGGATCACCGATGTCCACGTGGCTCCAAACGATGCAGACCACCTCTGGGCCTCCCTCTCGAACTACAACGATTCCACCAAGGTCATCGAAAGCCTTGACGGCGGTCTGAACTGGACCAACATCAGCGAGGGCCTGCCCCCGGCTCCGGTCAACTGCGTGGAGCGCGACGAAGAATCTGGCATCTTGTATGCGGGGACCGACATCGGCGTCTACGCCCGGCCAGATGTACCCGGTGCCACATGGGAGCGGCTTTCTGACGGCCTTCCCAATGTGGTGGTCTCTGACCTGCTCATCCACAGCCCCTCAGGACGCTTGGCTGCTGCCACTTATGGCAGGGGCGTGTACATGCTGGATCTTCCCGACCCCCCTGCAAAAGACGCGGCATTGGGCAGAATCCGATCGCCGAGGGGCTCCAGTTGCGCCGACAATCCGCCTGTCGAAGTCCCCGTGCTCAACCTCGGAACCACCGACATCCACCAGCTGCACCTTCAATACGGCTACTTCGGTGGTGCGTCAGCGGATACGGTCTGGAATGGACACATCGCCCCAGGAGACAGCACACACCTGTTTCTCGACCCCATTGCTGCGCCTTCTGGCTTTGCCGACTTCTCCATCATCATTACTGCTGTCGATGGCGCATCCGACAACCGAAGCTCAAACAACACCCGCGCCACCCAATCGCTGCGGATTGACAGCAGCACAGCGGTGGTGCTCACCTTTACATCGGACTGCTTTGGATCTCAGCACGGCTGGCTTTTCAAAGACGCCCAAGGACGCGTGTTGCACAGAAGCGGTTGGCTCGACCCCCTGTCCACGCAGCAAGACACCCTCTGTCTGCCCCAAGGCTGCATGACTTTCGAGGTTCACAGGGACCAATTGAGCGGTTACGAAAGCCTCATGGCCGATTGTGGAACGGGGCTGGCTTTCAGCCTCAAACTGCTGGGAACTGAAGACCCTTTCATGTCCTCGCCAACGAACGGGGTCGAGGGCAGTTACAACTTCTGTCTGCCCAACGTCGACGACGGTGGCTGTAAGGACCCCTATGCCTCAAACTATGCAGCCGACGCCCTGTTCGATGACGGCACTTGCGAATCCACTTGCTATCCGCTGACCATCGACATCCAACCGGATTGCCATCCAGAGGAAACCAGCTGGAGCCTGGCCCCCGGCGGATTGTCCATTGCCATGGGCACCATCCCCGCCAGCGGTCAACAATGGAACCTTTGCCTGGATGCCGGGTGTCGCACTTTTCAAATCCAAGACCATCAGGTCAATGGTTGGACGCCCTGCCCGGGGTCTTCAGCTTCGGTGACCTTGACCAGCCTTGGAGACACCCTCTATCACGCCGTCAACCCGGATTTCGGGAGCATTTTACAAACCGAAGTGTGCTTGCCCCCCGTCCACCTCGTGGGGTGCATGGTGCCCAGCGCCTGCAACTTTGATCCCCTCGCAGATGGCGCCGGGACCTGTGATTACTCCTGCTACGGTTGCACCGACTCCACCGCCTGCAACTTTGACCCGCCGGCCACCAAGAGCGATGGTTCATGCATCCAAGCCACAGGATGCACCCACCCTGCCGCGTGCAATTTCGATCTGTTCTCATTGTGCGATGACGGAAGTTGTGTCTTCCCAGAAACTGGTCTCGACTGCGACGGGCAATGCTTAGGTGGCGATTCAGATGGCGACGGCGTGTGCGATGGCGATGAATTCTCTGGGTGCACCCACCCAGATGCCTGCAACTTCCTGTTGGGAGCCACCGAAGACGATGGCAGCTGCTTGTTTCCCAGCACGGCATGGCCCGACACCGACGGAGATGGCTTTGGCGACCAGACCAATGGATTGTCAGAGGATTTTTGTGGCGTTCCTCCTCCTGGCTGGGTGCTCAACGACAACGACTGCAACGACGCCAATGCCAACTTCTATCCAGAAGCTCCGCTCCTGCCCCTCGGCGGAGACGTGAATTGCGACGGGTTTGTCTCTGGCGCCGAGTTGGCGCCCTGCTCGAGCGACATCAATCAAGACGGCATTACCGCCATTGACGACCTGCTCGGACTGCTGAGTGAGTTTGGCTGTCTCTCCGACTGCACGCAGGATGTGGACGGCAACGGCATGGTCTCCAGTGCCGACCTGCTGATTCTTTTGGCGGCTTTTGGGATGGAATGCAGCAATTGACATGGTACCCCCCAAATTTTGGCCGAATTTCGGGGCATGTCTGAAGCAGTACGCCAATTGGAACCGAAAGCCCTGTGGGGCCGGTTCGCCGACTTGAATGCCATCCCCCGCCCATCGGGCAAAGAAGAAGCCGTGTGCCGGTGGATCACGGGACTCGCAGAATCTAAAGGGCTCGATGTTTCCTCCGACGACGTGGGCAATGTGCTGGTGCGCAAACCTGCTACAGCCGGCATGGAGGGCCGCAAGACCGTCATTCTTCAAAGCCATGTCGACATGGTCTGCCAGAAGAACAACGACACTGAATTCGACTTCGATACCGAAGGAATTCGGATGGTGGTGGACGGCGACTGGGTGCGTGCCCAAGGCACCACCCTCGGAGCAGACAACGGGCTCGGCGTGGCCACCATGCTCGCCATCATGGAAAGCACCAACACCCCCCACCCCCCGCTCGAGCTGCTCTTCACCATCGATGAAGAGACCGGCATGACCGGTGCCCTTGAGCTCAAGCAAGGCTGGATGGAAGGTGAAATCTTGCTGAACCTGGACACAGAAGACGACCGCGAGATTGGCATCGGCTGCGCCGGCGGCATTGACTTGGGCTTTTCAGGCCAGCTGGCCACCAACGCCCCCGCTGCTTCTCATGGCATTGTGGTAGAAGTCAAAGGCGGGAGTGGCGGCCACAGCGGTATGGACATTCACAAGGGCATTGCCAACGCCAACAAGCTCTTGGTCCGCGTTCTGCGGGAAATGATGTTGTCCCAAGATGGTGGCTCAACCATCGAACTCTCGGCACTGGATGGCGGCGGATTGCGCAATGCCATTCCGCGCGAAGCCAGGGCCACGATTGCCAGCAGCCAAACAGCCTCCGATTGGTCCCAGCAGCTCCAAGGACTCACCGCCGACATTCAGGCCGAGTACCGGACCACCGACCCTTCCCTGTCGGTCTCCTTTCATACTGCAGACGCCCCTGACCAGGTCTTGAGCAGCAGCACCGCTGTCACTTTTTTGTCTGCATTGGACTTCTGCCCCAATGGCATTGACCGCATGAGCCCTGACATCGAGGGACTGGTTCAGACCTCCAACAATGTGGCCCGCATCTCCTTAAAGGCAGGTGCGGCCGAAGTCCACTGCCTCACGAGAAGCTCAGTAGACACCGAGAAGATGGACCTCGCCCGCAGAATCGAAGCGGGATTTGCTTTGGCAGGGTTGAACGCATCCCGAGGAGGCGCTTACCCCGGCTGGACGCCGGACCCAGACAGCGAAGTGGTGCGCATGATGGCGGACCTGTACCGAGAACTGCACGGCCACGAGCCCCTGGTGCTGGCTTGTCATGCCGGCCTCGAATGTGGCATCCTTGGAAGCCGATACCCGGCACTCGATATGGTCAGCTTTGGCCCCACCATTTTGGGGGCGCACAGCCCCGACGAAAGGGCTTCGGTTTCTTCAGTCCACAAATACTGGGCTTGGTTCCTTGAATCATTGGCCCGCACACCCCAACGCGCATGACATCTGAACGCAGGCCGCGGATTGCGGTGATCAACGACGATGGCATCACGGCCAAGGGCATCCAAGCCCTTTCCGAAGCCATGACCGGTTTTGGAGACGTTTACGTCATCGCACCAGACAGCCCTCAAAGCGGGATGGGCCACGCCGTGACTTTTAGCAGCATTTTGAAGCTCCACCCCTTCGAATTCGGCCGGGGTGTGACGGAGGCACGGTCTTGTTCTGGAACCCCCGTGGATTGCGTCAAATTGGCCGTAGCCGAAGTCTTTGGGGAGGACAACCTCCCGGACTTGCTGGTGTCTGGCATCAACCACGGGAGCAACGCCTCCATCAATGTCATCTATTCCGGCACCATGTCAGCCGCAGTAGAAGGCGCCATGTGTGGCATTCCTTCCGTTGGCTTCTCCCTGCTCGACGAGCGTTGGGACGCCGATTTTTCGGCATCGGTTGAAGTGGCCAAGACGGTCGTCAAGGGCATTTTGCAGCACGGCTTGCCTGCGGGAACCTGCCTCAACGTCAACATTCCCAAAGTCGCCAAAGAGGACCTCAAAGGCATCCGCATTTGCAGGCAAGCCATGGGCCATTGGCGCGACACATTTGACCAGCGCGCCACCCCAGGTGGCAGCCCCTATTACTGGATGCGCGGAGAGTTCCACAATCCCGACAAGGGCAAGGATACCGACATCTACGCCTTGCAAGAGGGCTACGCCAGCGTGGTCCCCGTGCAGTTTGACCTCACCGCCCACCACACCATTGGCACCCTGAACAGTTGGAACCTGGACCATGAAGCGTGAGCTGCTGGATACTTTGCCGGTGGGCATATTGGGCGGTCTGGTTTCTGCCCTGTTGGGCTATGTGATCCTCGGAACGGCATGGGGTTGGGTTCAGGATGAATCTTTGGCCTATTTCAACAGGGAAGTGTTTTGGGGCAGCCCCCTCTACAAAGACAGGATTGCCAGCCTTTGCGTCCTCGCAATCGTCCCCGCTTTTCACCTTGCCTACAAGCGCAAATTGGACCAATTCGCCAGGGGGACCATGCTGGTCATGGTGTTGATGGTGATCGCCATCGTCTACTTCCAATACGGCGAATGACCCCCAGCACCCCTCCAAACAAGGAAGGCTTGACCAAGCTGTACATTCTGACGGGAGAGCCCTCCGGAGATGCGCATGCCGCAGCCGTGGTGCGCGCGCTCAAGGCCCACGCCCCCGAATTGGAAGTGCGCGGCATGGGAGGCGACGCCTTGGCTGCAGAGGGGGTGACACTGGTGGAACACATCAGCAACACCTCTGTCATGGGGTTCGCCGAAGTTGTTCGGAAACTCAGGTTTTTTCGCCAACTCATGGCGCGTGTGAAATCCGACATCGAAGCGTTCTCCCCTGACCGAATTCTGCTGGTGGACTACCCGGGATTCAACCTGCGCATGGCCCGCTGGGCGCACCGCCAAGGCCGGTCGGTCGACATGTACATCGCGCCACAGGTCTGGGCATGGAAAAGCGGGCGCATTCAAGCCATGGCCCGCGACCTCGATCGGCTTTATGTGATTCTTCCTTTTGAGGCGAAACACTACCAAGGCGCGGAACTCCAAGTGGACTACGTGGGCCATCCCCTGGCCGATGCCATTCCCGCTCTGCGCCTCCCCGAAACGGACACCGAAAGCGCCACCGGCTGGCGGTCGAGATGCGGATTGCCCGCCCAAGGCGACCTCTTGGCGCTGCTGCCCGGGTCCCGTTTGCAAGAAATTGAGCGCATGCTGCCTTGCCTGACAGAAGCCGCACAGCGGTTGCCTCACCTGGTCCCCGTTATTGCTGGTGCGCCCGGAAGGCAGCCCTCGGATTACCCGACTGACTTCCCGGTCCTGTTCGGCGAAACTGCGGCCCTATATGGCCATGCCACCGCGGGCATCATCACCAGTGGTACCGCCACGCTCGAGGCTGCCCTTTATGGCCTGCCCCAGGTCGTGGCCTACCGCACCAGTGGCGTCACCTACCGCCTGGCCAAGTGGTTCACCAAGGTGCGCTTCATCTCCCTGGTCAACCTCATTTTAGAAAGGGAAGCTGTACCCGAACGCATCCAACAGGATTGCACCCCGTCGGCATTGGCCGATACACTCCAACAGGTGCTGTCCGATAAAGGCCAACAGCATCAAAAGCTGGCCCACTCGGAGCTGAGACAAGCCCTCTCGACCAAAGGAGCCGCCCAAGCTGTGGCCATGGGGCTCCTGCGCCAATCCTAGTCCAAGTCGGGAATGCGCTGGTCCCTCCCGTGGCTCAGGTCATAAGAGAATTGAATGGTGCGGCTCTCCCCTGCTTCAAGGGCCATGGTCCAGCGCACAATGCCGCTGCCCTGATCCAACTTTCCTCCGCCCAAAGTCTCGGGCGCCACTTCTATTTCAGCGCTGTTGGATACCGGAAGGGGCTCATCGATGACCACTTCGCCCGCCATGTTGCTGCGGTTGGCCACGGTGATGCTAAAGGCCCGGTGGTGTTTGATCCTGTTGCCCAAAGTGGACTTGGCACACAAGGCAGCCTCGCGCTTTCGCTCCACGGTCCAATCCCTCGACACCCCCGCATCGATCAGCAGGCTGTCCCCGCTTTCGGTGAGCCAAACCTTGCCAGCGGGCCTTCCGTCGATCATCAAAAGGGCCTGATCTGCCTGGGCTACAGGCATGGAAGGCCGCGGCACAGAAACACGCATATTGACGACAGGAGATTGTTTGGGCACCGAGTAATGACGCACTGAAGCAGCCAGCGACTCTTGTCCCAGGGCCACGTTGCGTTCCCACAGGGGACCGACCTCCATTTCGGTCAGCGTCCAGTGGGTTCCTGGCCATTTCGAATGGGAAATAGACCGGCGCTGACCTGACGCTGCCTCCTTGGTTTGAAGTTGTCGTCCGTAGGCCATCACTGGTTCGGACTGGGCATCTGGACGTTGCTGCAACCCTGCATAAGGCGCATCGTGAAACATCACGGGCACGGCCTTTCCCACAGAGGGCAGATCAAGGATCACCGTCGCGCGCTGGTACCAGGTCAGGGTGGGCACGTCGGACGTTGAGGACAAGGAAAGCATGTCTTGTGGGTTCCACCCTTGGCCTCCGGTCCACTCCACCACTTGCGTGCGCACCATTCCGCCCGAGGCATCGAGGCCACTCACCTCCCAGTGAAACGTCCTCCGTGGCTTTTTGGCTTGGACCTTTTTCTCCAAGACCTGCACCACCTCCTCCTGCGCTGCAATCTCCATGTTCAACTCCACCCTGCGGAACAGCAGGTCCTTCATCTCGCCGTGCATCCATTGGGCGACGTCTGCCAAGTCTTCGACCAACAGGGCCTCTGCGGTTCCTGTCACTTTGCGGTTGGCCCGCAGCAAGGCGATGTCTTCTTCGACCAATTCCAGCTGGGCCCTTTTGAGGGCCAACTCCAGCCGGGCGTCTTCTGCATCGGAAAGCAATGCTGCAGCTGTCGCATCGGCGATATCGGGCGACCACGTTCCAATGCGGGCATTTAAAGCGCCCCACATGCCATCAGCAGCAGCGGGAAAGACCATCGCATCGGAAATGGAACCGCTGTTAAAACTGCGGGCCAACGCGCCGTTGTCATCTTCGGCGCTGGCACTCCAGGTCACCACAGCGGCATCGCGAAAAACGTCCACCTGCTCCAGCTCTTGGGCATGGGAAGAAAAGCTGAACGCGGCCACAAAGGCGCTGCTGGCAGCGAGGGGAAGTCGGAAACTCATGGTGGCAATTTCCACCTTCAGTTCAGGGGATGCAAATCACCGTATCCACAAAAGGTGAATATGCCACCCAAAGCCCGGCTCCCCCTTCGATGTTGCTCCTCACATCCGAGGGGTTCGCAAAGGGTGACCCTTGGGCCTGGAGCTGCTCTTCCATGCTTCCGATGGTTTCGTAAGCGCCCCTGTCAATGTGGTCCCAGCGCACGATGACCGTGTCACCGGTCTTATAAAATCCAATTTCGTCGGGGTTGGCGCCCTCCTCGAAATCCTCGCCCGTCACAGGGCGAAATTGCGAAAACTCAAAGGTCAAGCCATTGAACAAGGCGTCATCGACGGTGGATATGGTCGGGTAGAGCAACCCTGGATCCTTGCCAATCCGCATGGCACTCCACCGGTAAGCATTGCCCAAAGAGTCTGGATCTGTGAAGTGGGTATAGATGAAACCCAAACTGTCGGTGTTCCCCGGAACCTCAAACCACAGGCTGTCCAGCGCAACAGGGGGGTTGAGTTTGGATACCGCGCGGGCAGTGTCCCCGTCCAAGATCGCCTCCAAGGCATAGGTGCTTCCTTCCTGACCTGTGATTGAAAAGCTCGTGTAGGCACACAAGTTGCTCAACGCGAGTACTTCAAACGGCAACCCCAGCAGCGACGAAGCCAACAGCAATTCCTCTGGCCCGAGGTCTCCTGCGCAGAGCTCGTCAAGCACAACGGGTTCACCGTCTACAGCAATGACCACCTCTCCTCCCCCTTCATAGAGGCTTCCGAGCGTGGCGGCGTCTACTGGGGCGAAATAATCTTGGGAACGGCTGAGCAACACAATGGGAGGAAGCCCCGGCTCAATGCGGCCTTCGACCACCAGCACAGGCTCAGCATTTGGAATGCTGACATCGATGGGCGTTTCGCAGCCCCACAAAGCCAATGCAGACAGAAACAAAACTGTAGGTAGGCGGAAAAAACAAGGGCGCATGGTGGGCATGGAGATGGGGACTGCAGTGTTAGAACGATTGGCAGATGGGCATGTTCAAAATTAGTCTCTTCGAAAATTGCAAACGTGTGGAACAAGGCGGGCTTTGACCGAAATTTCGAGTCTTCAGAGAGACCATGTTCAACCGACGCCAGCTTCGCATCAAAGTGCTCCACATCCTCTACGCTTTTCACGTAGACAAAGGAGGATCTGTTACCGATGCACACAAGCTGTTGCACGACTCCTTGGAAAAAACGTACGATTTGTACCTCCTGATGCTGATGCTGATTGGGGAATTTCAAGATGCTGCCATCGAGCGTATTGAAGCTGGCCGCATGAAAAAGCAGCCGACCCCAGAAGACCTGCATCCGAACACCAAGTTCGTGAACAACAAGCCTTTGAGGGTCATCATCAAGAGCAAGTCCATCGCCAAGGAATCGGCCAACCGCAAATTGGGCTGGGGACAAGAAAAGGAATTGGTCAAGAAGCTGTTTAAGTCTCTCGTCGCCAGCGAAGAGTACGCTGCCTACATGGAGAATAAGGAGCGCAACTTCCAGCACGACAGGGAGTCGCTCAACCGCATGTTCCGCAAGCACATTGTCAACGACGAAGACCTGCAGGAATGGATCGAAGAGAAGAGCATTCTGTGGAGCGACGACCTGGATTTGGTGTGTTCCATCATCCTCAAGACCGTCAAGACGATCACTGAGGATTCAGACGACCTGCTGCTGTCCGGCATGTGGAAAGAAGAAGGCGATGACAAGCAGTTTTTGGAGGACTTGTTTAGCAAGACCCTCGACCTCTCCAAAGAACACGACGCCCGCATCGAAAAGGCGGCCTCCAATTGGGACCTCGACCGCATCGCAGCGATGGACTTGATCCTGCTGCGAATGGCCTTGGCTGAAGCCCGCACCTTTGAGACCATCCCCCTCAAGGTGACCATGAACGAATACATCGACTTGGCCAAGTTCTACAGCACCGAGAAGTCGGGCGCATTTGTCAATGGCGTGCTTGAGAAGCTGTTTACTGCCATGCGCGAAGACGGCACCATCGTCAAAACAGGAAGGGGGCTGATCGAATGAAGGCGGTGAGACCCGGTCGCATCTGGGCCTTGACGGCTTGTCTGGTGCTTTCCATTATGGCAGGCTGCGGCCCACAGGAGCCAAAGGGGGTCGACGCTTCATTCATACACATCCCCGGAGAAGACGACAGGTCCCAAGGTCCTGTGGTCACCTGGAATACCGATTCTGTAGACTTGGGCATTCTCGCTGCTGGCGAACTGGCCAAAGCCACATACACCTTTCAGAATACGGGGGCATCTCCATTGGTGCTCGCCCAGGTATTGCCCAGCTGCGGTTGTACCGTGGCCCGCGATTGGCCGACCTCCCCCATTCCAGCCGGCGGCAAAGGATCCATCACCCTGGAATTCGACGCAGGCGACCGCACAGGCACGATTTCAGAGAGCGCCACCGTAGTATCCAATGCGGTGCCTTCTTCTTTTGTATTGAAGTTTTCGGCCCGGGTCATGGGCCCCATTTCACCTTCCGCACCATAGATTAAGCCTTTCATGTTGGACTTCAACTTCATCCTTGCCCAAGCCGCCCCTGCAGGAGGTGGCAGCACGCTCATCTTCATCTTCGGCACCATGCTGGTGTTTTACTTCTTCATCATGCGGCCGCAATTGAAGAAGCAGAAAGAAGCCCGCAAATTCCGCGAAAACATCGCCAAAGGTGACAAGGTGGTCACCGTAGGTGGCATTCATGGCAAAGTCTTGGATGTCAACGATAAAACAGCCATTCTTCAGGTAGCCAAGGGCGAAATCCGCGTCGATTTGGCGGGCATTTCATCCGACGGGGCTGCCGACGGAGAAGCCATCAAGAACGCCGGCTAATGGCCGAACGCAAGCCCTTATCTGGCCTGCGCTCTATCGAGGGACGCACCTTTGCCGTGTGCTTTGGCTTGGCTGCCTTTCTGTGGCTCTTGCGGACCATGGAGGATGACCGACTGGTGACTTACGTGTTCCAAATAGAACTGGTGGGCGCCGAAGCCAATACCGGGTTACAGGCCGTCTTGCTTGACTCTGTGGCACAGGCTCAGGTATCGCTCTCACCGTGGGACCACCTTTTGGGCCGCTGGATGCCCAACCGGGATCCCGTGAGGCTAAGGGTGGAGGGGCTGCGTACCCCGCGCACAGAGGTGCCGTCCACGCAGTTGTCTGCTGAAATCGCTTCCCGATTGGGCGCCTCGGCGAGGGTGCAAGACATCTCGCCGACCACATTGGCCATCGACGTCAAGCGGCGCAAATCCCGACCTTGAACCATGAACGCTTCCCGCCCTTCACTCGGACTTTCCCTGCTGCCCATCTTGGTGCTGGTCTTGCTTTTAGCGGCCGATGTGCTCGCCTTTGGTGAGGACAGCAGCTATGGCAGCAACCAAATCGCACTGCTCTTGGCTTCGGGACTGACCGTGGCTATCGGTATGGGACGCGGACAAAACTGGGCGTCGTTTGAAGGCAAAATCAAAGACACCATTGGCGATGCCATTGGCGCCATCCTCATCCTCTTGCTCATTGGTGCGCTGGCCGGAACTTGGCTGGTATCGGGCATCATTCCCACTTTGATCGATGTCGGACTGGACGTCCTGTCCAAGGAGGTCTTTCTCCCTGCGGCCTGCATCCTGTGTGCAGCCGTCAGCCTGGCCACTGGATCCAGTTGGGGAACCGTAGGAACCGTAGGTGTGGCCTTGATCGGCATTGGCCAGGCGCTGGGCTTGAGCGAAGGCTGGATTGCAGGCGCCATCATCTCTGGCGCCTATTTCGGAGACAAGCTGTCCCCCCTCTCAGACACCACCAACCTGGCACCGACCGTTGCGGGCACCGACCTGTTTACGCACATCAGGTTCATGCTCTGGACCACGGTGCCCAGCATTTTGATCGCTTTGGTGGTGTTCACTTTTGCGGGCTTGGGCTCCAGCGAAGGCGCCGCAGACCTGGGAGGTGCGGCCATGATGCAGGCCGAGCTGGCCCGCCATTTCAACCTGCATTGGGGGTTGTTCCTTGTTCCCGTTGGGGTCATCGTGCTCATCGCGCGTCGCGTGGCGCCGGTTCCTGCCTTGTTTTTGGGGGTACTGGGAGGTGCTGTGGCGGCGGCGATCGCCCAACCTGAATTGCTCGCCACACTCGCAGAAGATGCGCTGGGACCTGCATTGGGACTCGGCCCTACCCGTCTCGGAACGGCCTTTACAGCACTGATGTCTGCGGCGGCCTTGGATACAGCCATCGAAACGGGCAACCCCGTGGTGACCGACCTCCTGTCCTCGGGAGGCATGAAAGGCATGCTCAATACGGTCTGGCTGATCATTTGCGCTTTGACGTTTGGAGCGGTCATGGGTGCAGCGGGCTTTCTGGAACGCATCACCCAGGCCATTCTCACCGCGGTACACGGCACCTTCTCCCTGGTCTTTGGCACTGCATTCTCCAGCGTGGTCTTCAACATCATTGCTGCGGATCAGTACATCGCCATCGTCGTTCCGGGCCGGATGTTCCGGGAGGCCTACAAGCAGCGCGGCGTGGCGCCACAGTTGCTGAGCCGGACCCTCGAAGATGCCGGCACTGTGACGAGTGTTTTGATACCTTGGAATACCTGCGGTGTCGCCCAAAGCGGCGTACTCGGAGTGGGCGTACTCGCCTTTGCCCCCTATTGCGTGTTCAACTACGTATCGCCCCTGATGACCCTGCTTGTAGCGGCCATCGGGTTTAAGATTCCACCACCGGACCAGACATTGGTGACCGAAGATGCCTAACGGGGAAACCCAAAGGCCATCTGCTTGTTGAATCCCTTCATGGCACAGGACGTCTACCCCTCCCTTCAGGACGAACGCATCATCCGTGTGGAGCGCGCGGGCGAAAACAACCTGCAGGACATCGACGTCACCATCCCGCGCAACCGCTTGGTGGTCATTACCGGGGTCAGCGGATCGGGAAAATCCAGCCTCGCCTTTGATACGCTGCATGCAGAAGGACAGCGGCGATACCTCGAGACCTTTAGCGCCTACGCCCGGCAGTTTATGGGCGGACTGGAGCGTCCCAAAGTGGAGCGCATCACCGGTCTGAGCCCCGTGATCGCCATAGAGCAAAAGACGATCAGCAGGAACCCCAGATCGACCGTGGGAACGGTGACCGAATTGCTGGATTTCCTGCGCGTGCTCTACGCCCGCGCTGCCACAGCGTATTCCAGCGCCACAGGCGAACCCATGGTGCGGTTCACCGACGAGGGGATTCTGTCCCGCATCGCGCAAGACCATGCCGGTGAACGCCTCATGCTGCTGGCCCCGCTGGTGCGCGGAAGGAAGGGACATTACAGGGAGCTGTTTGAATCTATACAGAAGCAAGGCTACCTCCGGGCGCGGGTCGATGGCGAGGTGGTGGAGCTCGAACCGGGATACCGCGTGGACCGCTATAAGGTGCACGACATCGAAGCGGTGGTCGACCGCATTGTGATGCCGGACGAGCCGGCACTCGATGCCGAAGGCAAGCCTGCCGACGAAGAGACCGAGCGGGTCATGCGCTCGCTGAGAACCGCATTGGCCATGGGCAAAGGCAGCATGATGGTGCTGCCCGTCGACGATGCCATCCCCCGTCATTTCTCGCGTGCCCTGATGTGTCCGACCACAGGCATCAGTTACCCCGAGCCCGAGCCCAACCTGTTCTCTTTCAATTCGCCCTACGGCGCTTGTCCCTCCTGCAATGGTCTGGGGCAGGTCGCAGAGGCCGACCGTGCTCTGATCATCCCCGATGAAACCCAAAACCTGCGCCAAGGCGGACTCGCTCCCCTCGGCGCACTGAAAGCCGGCTGGACCCGTGACGTAGTGCGGACGTTGCTGCTGGCTGGAGGTCATACCGAACGCACCCCCATGGGCGATGTGGACGAAGCCACGCTGTCCAAAATCCTCTATGGCGCGGACCAACCGGTGGTCTTGCCTGGTAAGGCGGGCACCAAGGAGCGCAAGGTTCGCTTTGACGGTGTCATTGCCACCATAGAGCGCGCCGCAAAAGACGGCTCTGGAGCCCCGCTCCGCCGATGGGCGCAGCGCTTCCTGCACAAGCGGCCCTGTCACGCCTGCGGCGGATCGCGCCTGCAGCCCACGGCCCATCAGTTCAAGATTGCCGGGTCTACCCTGCCCGATGTGGTGGGCATGGACCTGGTGGACCTCGCAGCCTGGTCGCGCGAGGCCCTGTCCACCATGGACGAGCGGCAAGCGGCCATCGGCGCTGAGCCCCTCAAAGAGATCGCTGCCCGCCTTGGCTTTCTGCTCGACATGGGGCTCGACTACCTCACCTTGGACCGGCCCGCCCGCACGTTGAGCGGCGGAGAGGCCCAGCGCATCAGGCTGGCCACACAGATTGGTTCCAAGCTGACCGGCGTCTTGTACATCCTCGACGAGCCCAGTATCGGCCTGCACCAGCGCGACAACCAGCGCCTCATCGACAGCCTCAAAACGCTGCGCGACGTGGGCAACACGGTCATCGTGGTCGAACACGACGAAGACATGATGCGGCAGGCCGACCACCTGATTGACATCGGTCCAGGAGCCGGCAAACACGGCGGAAAGGTGGTGGCCCAAGGGCCGCCCTCAGAGCACCTGGCACAGGGCAGCGTGACCGCAGAATTCATCAACGGACGGCGCCACATTGCCATTCCCTCCAAGCGCAGAAAGGGCAACAGAAAGAAGCTCTCCCTGATCGGAGCCAGTGGCCACAATTTAAAAGGGGTCGACCTCAAAATGCCGCTGGGCACCCTCATCTGCGTCACCGGGGTCAGCGGAAGCGGAAAGAGCAGCCTGGTCAACCAGACCCTCCACCCCGCCTTGCACAACCATTACTACGAGGAGACCAAACGGCCTCTTCCGTACAAGAAGATCAATGGCCTGCAGCACCTCGACAAGGTGATCGCCATCGACCAGAGTCCCATCGGGCGCACACCCCGATCCAACCCGGCCACCTACACCGGCGTATTCAACGAAATCCGCAACCTCTTCACCCAACTGCCAGAGGCCAAAATCCGCGGCTACAAGCCCGGCAGGTTCTCCTTTAATGTGGCGGGGGGTCGCTGTGAGACCTGCAAGGGGGCCGGTCTGCGAACCATAGAGATGAACTTCTTGCCCGACGTGCACGTGCCCTGCGATGACTGCGGTGGCAAGCGTTACAACCGGGAAACGGTAGAGGTGCGCTACCGCGGAAAGTCCATTGCCGACATCCTCGGCATGACCGTAGAAGAAGCCCTGGAGTTCTTCGACGCCCATCCCAAGATCAAGCGTGTGTGCAGCACGCTCCGCGATGTGGGCCTCGGATACATCACCTTGGGGCAGCCATCGACCACCTTGTCCGGAGGAGAGGCCCAACGGGTCAAACTCGCGACAGAATTGGCCCGCAAGGACACCGGCAACACCTTTTACATCTTGGACGAGCCCACGACGGGCCTGCACTTCCAGGACGTGGAGATGCTGCTGAATGTCCTGCACCGACTGGTGGACCAAGGCAACACCGTTTTGGTCATTGAGCACCAACTCGATGTCATCTGCAATGCAGACCATGTGATCGACATCGGACCCGAGGGCGGCCATGGAGGTGGGAACATCGTCAGCGAAGGCACCCCGGAGCAAGTGGCGGCCGCTGGATTCGGGGCCACGGCGCCCCACATCGCCGAAACACTGGCCATGCGGAATTCCGTATAATATTGCTTATCTTGATAGGTCATGGTTAGAAAAACACACAATGACCCGAGGAGCTGGAATGACATCAAAGCCCACGACAGCTGGTCCATCTTCAAGATCATGTCCGAATTCGTGGAAGGCTTTGCTGGCCTGCAGCGTGTTGGACCTTGCATCAGCATATTTGGATCCGCCCGTAAGGATGTCAATGACCCCGATTACAAGCTGGCCACGGAAGTAGGAAGACAGCTGGTAGAGAGTGGATACGGCGTCATCACTGGTGGTGGCCCTGGCATCATGGAGGCCGGAAACAAAGGCGCACACGAGGCCGGAGGCGTATCTGTGGGACTCAACATGAGGTTGCCCCACGAGCAGCACCACAACCCCTACATCAGCCCGGAAACCAGCCTCGAATTTGACTACTTCTTCGTGCGCAAGGTGATGTTCATGAAGTACAGCCAAGGCTACATCGTGTTGCCCGGTGGATTCGGCACGCTGGACGAACTTTTCGAAGCCATCACGCTGATTCAAACCGCCAAGTCCAAGCGCTTCCCCATCGTTTTGGTGCGCAAGCAGTTCTGGGAAGGGCTCATGGATTGGATCAAGGCCACGCTGCTGGAACAAAATGCCACCATTAGCGCCAAAGACTTAGACTTGATTCACTTGGTAGATACCCCCGAAGAGGCGGTGGCCGTCATCGACACCTTCTACAAGACGTTCGTGCTCAAGCCGAACTTCTGATGCAACGTGAGGCGACGCAATCCGGTTCGTTGATTGTGGGACGATTTAAAACCACCTGGGCCTGGCTGGGCTGTGCCATCCTGCTGGCTGGGTGCGAGGGAAGTACCACGATGACGCACACCTTTCACAACCGATCGGAAGACAGCCTCGTGCTCAAGGCGCTGTTCGACAGCTTGCCGTGGTACGATACCGCAACGGTGGTGCTGCCCCCGGGTCAAATGCACACCCTGTATACCTATGATATGCTGGGGAAATGCAACGAATGTTTTGGTCTGTACTCCCCCACCCTCTGGATCGACACCATAGAGGTCGAGGGAAAGGTGTGGGCCATTGATCCCGCCGCAGAAGACCAGCATTGGACCAGCGAGATTACCGAGGGCCGCAGTTGGATCCGGTTCGACCACACGCTCAGCCTCACGGACCAAGACTTCGAATAGGGCCTGGAGATATGCACGGGGGACATGATGTTAAGTCATGGGACCGCTGTGCGGAGGGCGGGTTGAACTGGGGCACCTTTGCCGGGCACATCAACCCAAAAACTGCATGAACCGCACCTTACTTTCTTGTTTGGCCCTGCTTCTGCCCGCAGCAGCACTGGCACAATTCCCATATGACCTGACCGTCCTCGATCAGCCTTACACCCCGTTGGAAGAGGCCACAGCCTTGCCTGCCGCCGCGTATGACGACGAGCTCGGCTGGGACGACCCCGAGTTTACCGCCGACATCGGCTTCGACTTTTCTTTCTCTGGTTATGTGGTGAATCAACTCGATCAAATCGGATTGGGCTCCTTGATGATGGGCACCACATTTGACGGCCCCATTTACTTGCACGGTGTCATGCCCACGAACTACGACCTCGCCGACCTCGGCATTGCGGGAGGTGATCCTTCCATTATCCGTTGGGCCACTGATGGCGCTCCGGGCAACCGCGTCTTTACCATCGAATGGGCCAATGCCGGGATGTATGACGAAGTCTTCGATTCCGAAGTTGTGACTTCGAGCTACGTCAACATTCAAGTGCGCCTTTTCGAAGTGGACAACGCCATCGAATTCCATTATGGCCCCTCCGATATCGCAGCAGAAATCACCAGCTTTGAGCCTCCGATTGCGGGCCTGCTGCTCGAGGTCGACATCCTGTCAGAAGAGTATGACGCCTCTATCTTTGGCTTGAGCGGAGATCCCACGACTCCCTATCTCAACTACATCGATGGGCTCTACAACTGGTATTACAGTCCCGGCTTGGACAGCTATCCCTCGGACGGCACGGTCTACCGTTTCGGCCCAACGGAGGTCACCCTGAACCTTGAAGACGTGGCGCAGGCGCGCTTCACGCTCGGTCCAAATCCCACGCAAGACTATGTGCAGGCAGTGTTTGACGGCACGCGGACATGGACGCTGCAGGACCTTTCTGGTCGCATCCTCGCTGCGGGCATGGACACCCAGCGCGCCCGGGTCGACATGACCGACCTGCCTGCCGGAACCTACCTCTTCTCCCTTGAAGGCGAGCAGACAGAAAAGGTCATCCGACAGTAATTCCTGACATCCTGACATTGGAACCGCCGGCCTGCTGACAGGTCGGCGGTTTTTTTGTGCCAAAAGGCTGCGGCACGCTTCTTGAAGTGGGTCGGGTCCACACATTGATTCAACATGCAGCAAGGCCAAATCAACGTACAGACGGAAAACATCTTTCCGATCATCAAGAAGTTCCTTTATAGCGACCACGAGATTTTCTTGCGGGAGCTCGTCTCCAACGCCGTGGACGCTACACAGAAGCGCAAGGCCCTTATCCGGGTTGGTGAACTCGAAGGCAACGCCGAC
The DNA here is from genome assembly GCA_002336475.1 of Flavobacteriales bacterium UBA1995. Taxonomy (GTDB): domain Bacteria; phylum Bacteroidota; class Bacteroidia; order Flavobacteriales_D; family Sanyastnellaceae; genus UBA8752. The sequence continues at coordinate 33,027 of DDCX01000023.1, forward strand.
GGCGCCCAGGTGCACGTCATCCTCGACAGCGAGGCCAAGACGCTGACCATCCGCGATGCCGGAATCGGCATGAGCGAGGAGGAAGTCGACAAGTACATCAACCAGATCGCCTTCTCCGGAGCCACCGAGTTCGTGGAGAAGTTCCAGGAGAAGTACGCCGACAAGGCCGACGCCAAGGAAGCCATCATCGGCCACTTCGGCCTCGGTTTCTACAGCGCCTTTATGGTCGCCGACCGGGTGGACATCTACTCCTGGAGCCAGCGCCCCGACGCCGTGCCCGTGAAGTGGACCTGCGACGGTTCCCCCAACTTTGAGATGGGCGCCATCAGCGAGGACGACTTCAAGGCCCTCGGCCGCGCCGAGGACCAGCTCCACGGCACCGACATCGTACTCCACCTCGGTGAGGACGGCGAGGAATTCAATGAAGACGCCCGCATCAGCGGCATCCTCGACAAGTACTGCAAGTTCATGCCCGTCCCCGTCGTGTGCGGCACGTCTACCATTCAGGAAGACGATCCCAGCGGCGAGAAGGACGAAGAAGGCAACGTGAAGAAGGTATCGGTGGAGGTGCCCCGCGTGATCAACGAGACCGAAGCCATCTGGCTCAAGTCACCCGCCGATCTCGAGGACAAGGACTACCTGGATTTCTACCGGACGCTCTACCCGATGAACTTCGAGGAGCCGCTCTTCCAGATCCACCTCAACGTGGACTTCCCCTTCAACCTCACGGGCATCTTGTACTTCCCCAAGGTCAAGAAGGAGATGGATTTGCAGCGCAACAAGATCCACCTCTACTCCAACCAGGTGTTCATCACCGACAACGTAGAGAACATCGTTCCGGACTTCCTGACGTTGCTGCACGGGGTGATCGACAGCCCGGACATTCCGCTCAACGTCTCCCGCTCCTACCTGCAGGAAGATGCCAACGTGAAGAAGATCACGTCGCACATCAGCAAAAAGGTGAGCGACAAGCTCGCCAAGATGTTCAAGGACGACCGCGAGGACTTTGCCGCCAAGTGGAACGACATCCAGGTCTTTACCGAGTACGGCATGCTCATGGACGAGAAGTTCTTTGAGCGCGCCGGCAAGTTTGCCCTCTACGCTGACACGGCGGGCAACCACCGCACCATGGAGGAGCTCGTGGAAGCCGTCAAGGAGACACAAACCGACAAGGACGGCAATGTGGTCCTGCTCTACACGCCCAACCCTGCTGCACAGCACAGCTATGTGGCCGCAGCTGAGGATGCCGGATACGCGGTGCTCCACCTGGAGAGCCCGCTGACTTCTCACCTCGTGCAGAAGCTGGAGATGGGGTCGGGAGACACAAAGGTGCAGTTCCGCCGCGTGGACTCCGACATCGTCGACCGCCTGATCCCCAAAGACGATGCGCCTGAGAGCGTGCTCAATGAGGAGCAGCAAACGGCCATGAAGGAGGAGATCGAAACGATTGTACCGGACAAGACAACCTACAAGGTGTCCTTTGCCCCCATGTCTCCTACCGCACCGCCCATCACCATCACGCAGAGCGAATTCATGCGCCGCATGAAGGAGCAGCAGCGCGTCGGCGGAGGGGGCGGAATGGCCATGTTTGGCGACATGCCCGACAGCTATGACGTGGTGTTCAACGCCAACCATCCGCTGGTGACCTCGTGGACCGAAGGCGACGCCGAAGGCCGCAAGCCCAAGATGGAACGCGCCATCGCATTGGCCCGACTGTCGCAAGGATTGTTGCAAGGCGAAGAGCTCACACAGTTCATTGCGTCCGGTTATGCCAGCCTGAACGACTAAACTGCATCCATGAAATACGCACTGTGGGCCATTTTGGCCCTGTTCCTGCTGGTCGGCTTCAATGCCATGNNACACAGTACCAGCGCCGCTTTGATTTGATCCCGAACCTCGTGGCCACCGTCAAGGGGGTCGCCGATTTCGAGAAAAGCACCCTCACAGCGGTCACCGAGGCCCGCGCCTCTGCCTTTAACGCCATGAAGGCCGTGGGCGATGGAACGGGCAGCATCGCCGATTTCCAGCGGTCCAACATGGTGCTCGGAGGTGCCATGAACGGCATGCTGGGGTACAGCGAGCGCTACCCGGAGCTCAAGGCCAACCAGAACTTCTCTGACCTCCAAGCGCAGCTCGAAGGCACCGAGAACCGCATCACCGTGGCCCGCAAGGACTTCAACGGCGCGGTCAAGGGGTACAATGGATCGGTGCGCCGCTTCCCCGGTGCTTTCTGGGCCAGCATGTTTGGGTTTGACCAGCGCGATTACTTCGAGTCTGTGGCAGGATCTGAGGCCGCCCCCGCAGTGGACTTCGGCGCCTGATGGCCGCACGTGACTTTCTGAGCGAGAAGGACAAGGCCGACATCTTGGCCGCCATCTCCGACGCCGAATCCCAGACCAGCGGAGAAATCCGCTTGCATGTGGAATCGCGGTGCAAGGCCGACGTGCTGGACCGCGCTGCCGCCGTGTTTGCCACCCTCGGCATGCACAAGACGGAACTCCGCAACGGGGTGCTGTTCTACCTCGCCACCACAGACCGGCAGTTCGCCATCCTCGGTGACGGCGGCATCAATGCGGCCGTGCCCGAAGAGTTCTGGGACGGCGTCAAGGACACCGTCATCGCCGGGCTCGCCGACGGAAAAGCCGGAGCAGGCCTCGCCGCAGGCATCCGCCTGGCGGGAGAGCAGCTTTCGGCGCACTTCCCTGTGGCTGAAGACGACGTGAACGAACTCTCTGACGACATCAGTTTCGGATGAAGCGCTGGACCTCCCTCCTCGTGGCATTGCTCGCGGCAGCGCTGACGGGCCTGTTTGGTCAGGCCGAATTGGACTGCCTGCCTGAAAGCGGCACGCCGGGCACGTTTGTGTACGACTATGCCGGGCTGATTTCTCCTCAGGATGAAGCCGGGCTCAACGCCTACATCCGCGCACTGAATGACACCACGCCCAACAGCATCGTGGTGGTGACCCACCCCGACCTCTGTGGCGAAGACCCTTTTGACTTTGCCACCGGTGTGGGCCGCAAGTGGGGCGTGGGCGATGCCGAATTCGACAATGGCGTGGTGCTGGCCCTGTCGCCCAAGACGCCGGAACGCAAAGGACAGGTGTTCATCGCTGTTGGTTATGGCCTCGAGGGTGCGATCCCCGATGTCACCGCCAACCGCATCATCGATTTGGAGATGGTTCCCGAGTTCCGCTTGGGGGGCGACGGCGCCTACGCGCGGGGCATACAGAACGCTGTGTACGTACTCGCGCCACTGGCCAGCGGAGAATTTGTAGGATATACGCCAGGCCAAGAAATCGGCACGGGCGGCCTTCTCGCCATCCTGGTGGTGCTCTTTTTGATCTTTGGACTGCCCCTGATCATGGTCATGTCCTTGGTGCGGCGCTATGCCCGGAGCAACAACGGCCTCGGGTCCTTGCTTGCGCTCATCTTGCTGGCCAACCAACGCAGCTCCAGCGGCTCCTACCGCCACTTCCGTGGTGGCACGGGCGGCTTCGGAGGCGGAGGCTTCGGAGGAAGCGGCGGGTTTGGTGGCGGAGGATTTGGCGGCGGTGGCGCTGGCGGCAGCTGGTAAAGAGAACAGACATGAGCAAATACGCGAAGTACATCGGAGGCGCCCTCGGCTGGGCATTGGGCGGGCCCCTCGGCGCGGTCATGGGTTATGCCTTTGGCTCCATGATGGGCGACAACAGCTTGTCCATGGAAGGCCAGGGCCAACCGCGCCAGGCCACTGGGCCCCGCCGTCGGCAAACCGGCGCAGG
>DDCX01000023.1:36836-37195 GCA_002336475.1 Flavobacteriales bacterium UBA1995
GAGCTGGACTATGTGAAGCGGTTCTTCGTGAGCAACTTCGGCGACGCCCAAGCCGAGCGCTACATCCTCACCTTGCGCGAGGTCTTAAAACAAGACGTGGACGCCCGTGCCGTCTGCCGACAAATCCAAGGGATGATGGAGCACAGCAAGCGCTTGCTCCTGCTGCAGTACATGTACGGCATCGCCCAGGCCGATGGCGACGTGGACCCCCGCGAGGTCGAGGTCATCCGCCAAATCGCTGGCTGGCTCGGCATCAGCGCCAAAGACGTCAAGAGCATCGAGGCCAGCTTCTACACCGACGTCGCCTCCCACTACGCCGTCCTCGAAATCTCCGAATCGGCCACCGACAGCGAGGTCAA
>DDCX01000125.1:0-219 GCA_002336475.1 Flavobacteriales bacterium UBA1995
GTTGCCGCTGGGAAACAAACGGTCTACCAATTTCTGGCCAAGCAGCACCACGGGAATGGATGCTTGTACCTCCCTTGGCGTAAAAAACCGCCCTTGGGCGATGTCCAACTCAATGGCGTCGAGATAGTCCAGTGTCACAGCCCCCAAACGGGCGCCTTGGAAGCTGCTGCTGCCTTTTTCGACCGTGACCATGCTGCCGGTCTGAAAAGCGATGCTTCT
>DDCX01000125.1:244-11416 GCA_002336475.1 Flavobacteriales bacterium UBA1995
GTGGGGTCCTTGCGCAAAGCGTATTTCCACCAAGGGTAGCCTGCCGAGAAGGTCCATGGCATCTTCTCCACAAACAGAACATCACTTCTCACCGAACTGAAAATGCCTTTGAGGTTTTCCTCGAGCGAATCCGACACCGCAAACACCGCCGTGATCATGAAGATGCCGATCATAACCCCAAGCAGGGAAAGGAGGGTCCTGAGCCGGTTGGTCACCAGCGCTTGCCATGCTTGAATGAAACTTTCAACGAACAGCCTACGGGACATGCTTGCTAAGCTAAGGCTCCAAGGTTTGAGCAGGGGGGCAAAGTGGTCTAATTTCGCAGCTTCCCAATGCCCCGCACCACCATGGAACGCCCCATCCGCAGAGCCCTCATTTCTGTCTTTCACAAAGAGGGCCTTGCCCCCATCGTCGACCGCCTTCAAGCCCACGGTGTGGAAATCCTTTCGACAGGTGGCACCCAACGTGCCATCGAAGCCCTTGGGGCCAAAGTCACCCCAGTGGAATCGGTCACCCAAACCGCAGAAATGCTCGGCGGGCGCGTCAAAACCCTCCACCCCATGGTGTTTGGGGGGATCTTGGCAAGGCGGGACTTTGAGCCCGATGACGTGGATGTTGCGGACCATGGCATCGGTCCCATCGACCTGGTCATCGTAGACCTTTATCCATTCGAAGAGACCTTGGCTTCCGGAGCAGAGGAGGGCGAAATCATCGAGAAGATTGACATCGGTGGCATCGCCCTGATCCGCGCTGCAGCCAAAAACTTCCGAGATGTCGTGTGCATCCCTTCTCGCGGCCAATACGGCGATTTGGTGGAGGCGTTGGGCAACGGCATGACCACCGGCCTGGACTTCCGGCGCAACATGGCAGGTGCTGCCTTCGGGGTGTCATCGGGCTATGACGCCGCCATCGGAAGGTGGGTGAGGGAAGGCGGAAACCCCGAAGTGCTTTCTGTCTTAGAAACCGCCAGTACCCCACTTCGTTATGGCGAGAACCCCCACCAACCTGGAGCCTTCTTTGGCGACCTTGAGGGTCTGTTCACCCAGCACAACGGTAAAGCTTTGAGCTACAACAACCTGCTAGATGTAGACGCCGCAGTGCAGCTCATGGGTGAATACAAGGATGGTGCGCCCACGGTAGCCATTCTCAAACACAACAACGCTTGCGGTCTCGCCACCCGGTCTGCACTTTCGCAAGCCTACACAGATGCCCTTGCGGGAGACCCCATCTCCGCATTTGGTGGGGTGGTCATAGCCAACCGCACCATGGACTTAGAGACTGCCGAAGCCCTTCACACGCTTTTTTGCGAAGTGGTTATCGCACCGGACTTTGCACCGGAGGCCCTGGCCTTGTTGAGCAAAAAGAAGAACCGCATCCTGTTGCAACAGCGCCATTGGCCCCATGCTCCTCAGCTCGTGCGCAGCGCACTGGGTGGATACCTGGTTCAGAAACCCGACGACCGCATGGAAAATGCGGGAGACTTTACCTGTGTGACCAAGGTGACGCCAACGGCAGAGCAGTCTGAAGACCTCGCTTTTGCTTTGAAATTGGCCAAGCATACGCGCTCCAACACCATCGTTCTGGCCAAGGCCGGCCAATTGCTGGCCAGTGGAACCGGACAAACCTCCCGGGTGGACGCCTTGAACCAAGCCATTGACAAAGCGGGGCGCATGGGGTTCTCGCTCGAAGGGGCCGCGATGGCCAGCGATGCATTCTTCCCTTTCCCCGACTGCGTTGAAATCGCCCACAAGGCTGGTATTGCTGCAGTTGTGCAACCAGGAGGAAGCATCAAAGACGGCGAGAGTGTGGCGTATTGCGACGCCAACGGGGTCGTCATGGTGACCACAGGCATCCGCCATTTCAGGCACTGATTTCCCAAAGGAGAACAAAACGCGGCTTATCCACCGCTTATCGTGTTGATTCTTCTGCAACAGGATGACCAACACATGCGTTTAAGCCCCAAATTTGGTTGAAATGGGCCTGTTCAATTTCTTTATGCAGGAGATCGCCATCGATCTCGGAACTGCCAACACTGTCATCTACTACGAGGACCAAGTTGTGGTGGACGAACCGTCCATCGTAGCCAAAGATCGCGCCTCGAACAAAACCGTAGCCATTGGGCGTCAAGCCCAGCAAATGCACGGTAAGACCCACGAGAATATCAAAACGGTCCGGCCACTGAAAGACGGCGTGATTGCCGACTTTCAAAGTGCGGAGGACATGATCAAGGGGATGATCCGGATGATCCAACGCCGGAGAAGCCTGTTCAACCCCTCGCTGCGCATGGTGATTTGCATTCCATCTGGCATCACAGAAGTCGAAAAAAGAGCGGTAAAAGACAGCGCGGAGCACGCAGGTGCCAAAGAAGTCTTCTTGATCCACGAGCCCATGGCAGCAGCCATTGGAATCGGCATCGACGTGGAAGAGCCCATGGGCAACATGATCATCGACATCGGTGGTGGCACTTCTGAAATTGCGGTGATCGCCCTTGGCGGTATCGTGACCGACAAGAACATCCGTGTTGCGGGGGACGAGTTCACCCAAGACATCGAAGAGTACATGCGCCGTCAGCACAACATCCTTGTAGGAGAGCGTACGGCTGAGCAAATCAAAATTGAAGTGGGCAGCGCGTTGACGGAGCTCGACGAGCCCCCCGAAGATTATGCGGTGCGCGGACGGGACCTCATGACCGGCATCCCAAAGGAAATTCAGGTCAGCTATGCCGAGATCGCCATGGCCCTCGACAAGTCGATTTCCAAAATTGAGGAGGCCATCCTGAGCTGTTTGGAGAACACCCCACCGGAACTCTCTGCTGACATCTACAAAACCGGCATCTATTTGGCTGGCGGAGGCGCATTGCTGCGCGGTTTGGACAAGAGGATCAGCTCCAAGACCCGCTTGCCTGTGCACGTGGCGGAAGAGCCTCTTCGCGCTGTGGCTCGTGGTACGGCCATTGCCCTCAAGAATGTCGAGAATTTCGCCTTCCTGATGCGCGAGTGACGCCGGCCTGCCGATGCGGAACCTCTGGCTCCTTCTGATACGAAATGCGTTTACACTCGCCTTCATTGCCTTGATGGCCGTGTCGCTGTCCGTTCTGCTCCGAAACGACGGTGCTGCGCGGTCGAGTTGGTTTCGACAAACAGGCGCCATTTCCTTCATGATTGACAGCCAGCGAAACGGGTGGTCCAACTACCTCAAACTGGCAGAACAAAATGCAAAGCTTGCGGAAGAGAATGCCGACCTGAGGTCGCGCATGCTCTCCATGGAATTGGTGGCTTCGTGGGAAGAAGACACCGTTCGGCACTGGACGGTGCGCGAGGGCATGCTCATCAAGGGTCCCGATGGAAAGCCGCGCTCGCCTTCCATTGCAACCCCTGGTCGGGATGGCGGCATTGAAGCTGGAATGGGTGTGCTTTCTGGCGGTGCTGCTTTCGGCACGGTCGAAGAAACAGGAGAAGACCACTGCCGGATTTTGACGTTGATGCACAGCGGTACTTCGTGGAGCTGTCGCATTGGCCGCAATGGGCCCGTTGCCTCTTTGGGATGGGACGGGTTGGACATGGGCTTTCTGCAACTGCGAGATGTTCCCCGCCACGTGCAAGCCGCGCGCGGGGATTCGATTTTTACCTCCGGTTACGACTTGCGTTTTCCTGCAGATGTCCTCATGGGCACTGTCTTTGAAGTCGAACGACAATCCGGTGCAGACTTTATGTCGGTGTCGGTGGTTCCTGCAGCTGATTTCAAAGCAGTCCGCCACCTGGAGTTTTTGGTTCACCAAGCGGACTCCGAGAGGACGGTGCTGTCATCAACCGCCTTGCAGCCATGATCGTCTTGAGGATTCTGCTTTTGGTGTCTCTGCAGGCCTTCTTCCTGAGGGACGTTTCTCCTTTGGGAGAATGGACGCGGCCTGAATGGACGTTGTGGGCCCTCTTGCTCATCCCGCCGAAAGCCAACTCATTTGTAAAGCTCATCCTCGGATTTACCATGGGCGTCGCCCTGGACATTGCCACAGGCTCCTATGGTCAGCACATGGTGGCTGGCACCGTACTGGGTGGATTTCTCCCTTCCTTGCACCGGCTTTTTGCACCCCGCGAGGGATACGAAATCAGCGATCAACCCATCCTCAGGGACATGGGGTCAAGCTGGTTGGTCGGGCTCACCTTCTGCGCAGCACTGACCTATCACCTGACGCTCATGCTGGTCACCAATTGGTACTGGCACCTGATGCCCGGAGCCCTGATGCCCACCCTCACCAGCGCGGCCTTTACCACCCTTTGCTGTCTGGTCTTGCACCTGATGGTCTTCGCTCCTGATCGCCGCAAATCGAGCTCCTGATGGACACCCGATTCCGGACAGTGGTGCTGCTGGTGCTGTTTTTCACAGCTGCTTTCATTCTCCGGCTCTTCAGCCTGCAGATTTGGCAACCGGAATGGAAAGAAAAAGCCGTTACCCTCACCAGCGACAGACAGTCTATACCGCCCAGCCGGGGCTTGTTTTTTGACCGCCACGGCCAATTGCTGGTGGGCTCAAGGGCGGCCCATGACCTGATGGTGTTGCCGCGCATGTTGGCCGAGATGGACAGCACAGCGTTATCAGGTGCCGCCCAATGGGCTGGAATGGCGGTGGAAGACATGGAGGCTGCTTTGAACAAAGCCAAGCGCTACAGCCGCTATAAAAAGTCAACAGTTCGGCGCGGCATCGGAATGGCGGAACACGCCCGCATGGCATCGACCATTCAATCCTTTCCGGGATTCTCATTTCGCAGCCGGCCCGCCCGAAACCACATCCATGGGATTGCCGGTCACTTGATTGGAGAGTACGCAGAGGCCTCGAGAGAAGACCTCTCTGAAGACGCGTTCTACCGCATGGGAGACCACATCGGGCGCAGCGGCTTAGAGCGGGTGTATGAATTGGAGCTTCGGGGCGTCAAAGGCCGGACCTCCGTGCTGGTGGATGCCCGCAACCGCATTCGCAATACGAACCAGACCGAAAGCGATGACAAACCGGCCGAATCGGGACAGAACCTGTTCCTCACCCTGGACCTGACACTGCAGCAATTTGCCGAGCAACTGATGCAAAACAAAAAGGGCAGCGTTGTGGCCATTGAGCCCCGTTCTGGCGAGGTTTTGGCCATGGTGTCTGCTCCGGGCTTTGATCCAGACATGCTGGTCGGTTCACAGCGCGGACCGTACTATAAGACCCTGGTTTCAGACCCCGACAAACCGCTGTTCAACCGCGCGGTTAAAGCCACTTATCGTCCGGGATCTATCTGGAAGATGGTGCAAGGACTGGTCGCGCTGCAAGGAGGGCACATCCGCCCAACCACCCGGTTTTCATGCGACCGCAACATCATCGGTTGCCACGGTCCACACACCCGAGATGACCTGCGCAATGCAGTGATTCACAGTTGCAACCCTTATTTCTACAAGGTGATGCAGCGCGTCGTCAATGCTGGAGAAGGCAACACCAAGTTCGAACGGGCCGCATTGGGGCTGGATGACTGGAGGGAACGCGTCATGGCCTTTGGCTTTGGTACGAACCTGGGCGGACGATTGCCGGGAACTTCCAAAGGCAGCGTTCCAGACAGCGAGTACTATGACGGCATCTATGGTCGAAGGCGCTGGGACTTTGGAACCGTATACTCCATTGCCATCGGGGAGGGGGAGTTGTTGACCACCCCTCTGCAAATGGCCAATTTGGCCGCGATATTGGCCAACAGGGGCTGGTACAGGATGCCCCACTTCATCCACGCAGTGGGCCTCGAAGGCAAGCCGCTTGGATTGGGGGGCCGGGTGGATACGGGTGTGGACTCCATCTATTTTGAGCCCGTCATCGATGCCATGCGGCAGGTTGTCGAAGACCCCACTGGTACGGCCCGTCGGGCGCGTCTAGATGGCATTGCGGTGTGCGGAAAAACGGGGACCGTTCAGGACGAACCTCGAAAAGACCACTCTGTATTCATCGCATTTGCACCACAGGACGACCCCCAAATCGCCTTGAGTGTTTATGTCGAAAACTCAGGTTTTGGTGGACAGTGGGCCGCACCCATCGCCGCTTTGTTGATGGAGCAGTATTTGACAGGCACCGTATCCAATGAGCGCAGGCTGAACCGCATCCTCGAGGCCGACCTGATGGACCCCTACGAGCCTGAACCCGAAAACCCTGCGCCGCAGCCATGACCCGCAATTCGGACATACGCCGCAACATTGATGGCCTGACGATTGTGCTGTTTCTGGTCCTCGCAGGTTTGGGCTGGGTGAACCTCGTATCGGCGGCTACTGGCCCCGACGGTGCCGTGGAATGGGGGCTGGGCACCTTGCATGGTAAGCAAGGCCTGTGGTTGATGGTCAGCCTTGTTCTGGGATTTCTGATCCTGCAGGTGGAGGGCACTTTTTTCATCCGAACGGCTTGGCTCAACTACGGGATGCAACTGCTGCTGTGCAGCCTGGTTTTGGTCATTGGCAAAAAAGTGGGCGGCGCGCGCTCGTGGTTTGGCTTTGGTGGTTTTGGCATTCAACCTTCCGAGTTTGCCAAGATGGGGGCTTCCCTCGCCCTCGCCTGGTATTGCTCCAAAGAAGGGGGGCTCAACAACTTTGGACAGCGGTTCAGGGCCGCCGTCATTGTCGGCATTCCCGCAGGACTCATCTTGCTGCAGCCCGATGCCGGAACGGTGCTCGTTTTCCTTGGTTTTGTGTTTGCCATGTACCGCGAAGGCCTCAGCGGCGCAGTCCTCATTGTTGGATTTGCTGCCGTCGTGATGGCTGTTTTGACCATCCTTTCAGGAGCTGGAGATCTGAGCTACCCGTTTGTGGGTGAGGCCAATGGCATCTACCGGTTTTGGATCTTGTTTGTCGTGCTGGGTGCTGGGGCCATCGCCCTGCTCCGCAATGCGACCCTGCCCCGTTACCGGGCGCGCATCACGACCCAAGCGATCATTTCTGCCATCGCGGCCTTGATGTTTTCTGTGGTGATGCACCTCGCACTTGAAGAGGTCTTGCGTCCGCACCAACGCGAACGCATCCAGGTCCTGTTCGGGCTAGAAGTCGACAACCCCGATGCCGACTATAACATACGGCATGCCAAGACGGCCATAGGCTCCGGAGGATGGACTGGAATGGGTTGGAGGAATGGCCCGATGACCGGTTATGGCTTTGTACCCGAACAGGAAACGGACTTCATCTTTTGCACCTGGTCCGAAGAATGGGGCCTCGTTGGCTCAACCCTGTTTCTCATTCTATTTGCCAGCTTTATCCTGCGGATCTTGTTTCTGGCCGAACGACAACGCAGCGCATTTAGCCGCGTCTATGCCTACAGCTTGGGGGGCATCCTCTTCATGCACATGCTCATCAACGTGGGCATGGTGCTCGGATTAGCGCCCGTGATTGGCATCCCCCTGCCCTTCATGAGTTATGGCGGGTCCAGCTTCATGGCCTTTGCGCTCATGATTGCCATTCTGGTCCGGCTCGATGCCGAGCGATTCAGCGTCCTCCGCTAAACAAGCAGGAGAACATTTTCTGGCATTTCGATGGGGCCTCAGAGGCCGAGCAACACCTCCATGGGGTCTTTGGAGCCAAACAACATGCGCTCGGGGTTCTCCAACATCTCTTTAACGGCCACCAAGAAGCTCACGCTTTCCTTGCCGTCGATGATGCGGTGGTCGTAACTCAGCGCTACATACATGATGGGGCGGACCTCCACTTGGCCGTTGATGGCCACGGGGCGCTCCACAATGTTGTGCATGCCCAGGATGGCGCTCTGCGGCGGGTTGATGATCGGCGTCGAAAGCATCGACCCAAACACCCCACCATTGGTGATGGTGAATGTTCCGCCTGTCATCTCATCCACTGTAATCTCCCCATCGCGGGCGCGGATGGCGAGCCGTTTGATCTCCGCCTCAATTTGCGCCAGCGACATCGCTTCGGCATTGCGGACAACGGGCACCATGAGGCCCTTGGGGGAGCTCACGGCAATGCCGATGTCGGCGTAGTCGTGCATGCGCATTTCCTTGCCATCAATCATGGCGTTGACCGCAGGATACAGTTCCAATGCTGACGTGACGGCTTTGGTAAAGAATCCCATAAAGCCGAGGCCCACACCATGGTGTTCCTTGAACTGGTTCTTGTACTTCTTGCGCAGGTCCATGATGGGTTTCATGTCCACCTCATTGAAGGTGGTCAACATGGCCGTCTCATTCTTGACACCCACCAAGCGCTCTGCCACCTTGCGGCGCAGCATGCTCATCTTTTCGTTGCGCACTTCACGGCTGCCCGACCAACCTGCACCGGGCAAGCTGGGTTGTGGAACACCTGCCGCCAAAGCACCCAGCACGTCTTGCTTGAGTACGCGCCCTCCGGGTCCAGAACCGGCCACCTGACCGGCTTTTAAACCCGACTCTTCCATGAGCTTTCGCGCTGCAGGAGAGGGGTGGCCAGCGGCATGGCCAGCGGGGGCGGGTGTGGGAGCTGCTACAGGAGCTGGGGCTGGTGCAGGAGCGGCTTTGGGCGCTGGGGCCGGGGCAGGAGCGGCCACCGGGTCTGCCTGGGGAGGCGCCGCGTCGGCAGGAGCTTCTGCATCGGTATCAATCAGGCACACCACAGCACCTACGGCCACGGCATCTCCTTCCTCGGCCTTCAAGGTGATGGTACCGGCCGCTTCGGCTGGAAGTTCCAGTGTGGCCTTGTCGCTGTCGACCTCAGCAATGGCTTGGTCCTTGAAGACATAGTCTCCATCTGCGACCAGCCAGGTTGCGATTTCCACTTCCGAGATGGATTCCCCTGGACTGGGGACCTTCATTTCAAGGATGGGCATATGATCTGAATGAGGGGATGAATCGTTGAATGGGCCACAAGGTCGTCAACCCAAATTGAACACGGAATCGATGATGGCCTGGTGGCGCTCCGCATGCACCACAGGGCTGCCCGCAGCCGGACTGGCCGACGCTGGACGTGAGAAATACTGCGTGACGCCTGGACCACACCTGTGCAGGTGGGCCAATCCCCCCATGTTGGCCGGCTCTTCCTGGGCCCAGCAAAGGTGTGCGCCATCATAGCGGTCGAGCACAGAACCGAGCTCTGCCGTCGGGAAAGGATAGAGTTGCTCCAAACGAACCAGCGCGATGGTGTCCATTTCTCCCAGCTGAACGCGCTTTTTGCGCTCTTCGAGAAGGTCGTAGTAAAATTTGCCCGAGCACAACACCACGTGGGTGACATGCTCCGCTGAACTTCCGCCGCGCTGTGGGTCGTCAATCACCGGCTGGAAACGGCCTTCGGCCAACTCTGCCATGGTGCTGACCGCGTCGGGATAACGCAACAACTTCTTGGGCGTGAACACCACCAACGGCTTGCGGAAAGGACGCAGCACTTGACGGCGCAGCAAGTGGAAATGGTTGGCCGGGGTGGTGGGGTTGGCCACCTGCATGTTGTCTTGTGCGCACAGCTGCAGATAGCGCTCCATGCGACCGCTTGAATGCTCGCTGCCCATGCCCTCATAACCATGCGGCAAGAAGAGCGTCAGTCCATTGGGGGCGTTCCATTTGTCCTCTCCCGCAGAGAGGAATTGGTCGATGATGATCTGAGCGCCATTGTTGAAGTCACCAAACTGCGCCTCCCAAATGGTCAGGCCTTCTGGTGTGCCATAAGCGTATCCAAAATCAAAGCCCATGACCCCGTACTCGCTGAGGTTGGAGTTGTAGACGGACAGCTGCTCCTGGCCTTCCTCTAGGTGGTTCAGGGGAATGCGTTCCTCCTCGGAGTCTTCGGTTTTGACCACCGCATGGCGGTGGCTAAAGGTGCCCCGCTCCACGTCTTGGCCACTGAGCCTTACCGGATGTCCTTCTACCAGCAACGTGCCGTATGCCAGCAATTCACCGAGCCCCCAGTCCAATCGGTCGCCTTCGACCATGGCACGGCGGTCCTTGAACAGCTTCTTGACCTTCCTGAAGTAGTTTTTGTCCTCTGGAAGGCTGCACAAAGCCTCGGCCAAGCGGCCCAAGCGCTCGCGGTCGAACCCTGTCCATACCTCCATGGCGTCGTCCCCTGTTTGCTTGAGCCGGTAATCGCTCCACAGCTTTCCAAGGAAGTTGGTCACATGAATCTTGTCGCTGGACTTAGCCGCCTCCATGGCGGTATCCAGCTGGCCTTCGACCTCAGCGCGCATGCCGTCCGCAGCGGCACGGTCGATGGTCCCGTCCGAGACCAGCTGTTGCAGGTACAGCTCCCGGGCATTGGGGTGCTGCTGAATGGCCTTGTACAGCTTGGGCTGGGTGAACTTGGGCTCGTCGCCTTCGTTGTGACCGTACTTCCGATAACCGAGCAAATCGATGAACACATCTCGGTGCCACCGCTGGCGGTACTCCAATGCAATCCGAACGGCCGTCACCACTGCTTCTGCATCGTCAGCATTGACATGGAACACCGGGCAATGCGTCGCCTTGGCCACGTCCGTGCAGTAAATGCTGGTACGCGCGTCGAGGTAATTGGTCGTGAAGCCCACCTGGTTGTTGACCACCAGGTGAATTGTTCCACCTGCACGGTAGCCATCGAGCTCGGCCATCTGCACCAACTCGTACACCACGCCTTGTCCAGCCACAGCCGCGTCACCGTGGACCAAAATGGGCACAACAGCATCTTCGCTCTTGTGCTCGCGGTCGATGCGTGCCCGGGCGATCCCTTCCACAACAGGGTCCACCGCTTCGAGGTGCGAGGGATTCGGCGCCAAGGTGATGTGTACTGGAAGCCCCGTATCGGCGACAATGTCCGTGCTGTACCCCATGTGGTATTTCACGTCGCCATCGAAATCTTCTCCGTGGTCGTAGGCCTTTCCAGCGAATTCTTCGAAGATGTCGGTATACGGCTTGTTGAGGATGTGCGCCAAGGTGTTCAGGCGGCCGCGGTGGGCCATGCCAATGATGAATTCTTTGGCTCCCAGCTCACTGCCCCGTTCGACAATGGCATCCAATGCAGGCAGCAGGCTCTCGCCGCCCTCCACACTAAAGCGCTTCTGGCCCACAAACTTCTTCTGCAAGAACTCCTCAAAGACCGTCGCCTGGTTGAGCTTCTTGAAAATCTGCTTCTTCTCCGCATCACTGAGCACAGGCCTGTTGGCCAGCTCAATGTGGTCCTTGAACCAATTCCAGCGCTCTGGCTCGCGGATGTACATGAACTCGATGCCGAT
>DDCX01000125.1:11448-12977 GCA_002336475.1 Flavobacteriales bacterium UBA1995
CCGATGCCGACTTCGCTGCCGGCTTCAAAGACCGTGTCAAGGTCGGCCTCCTCCAGCCCGAAATGGGCAATGCTCAAGTCTGGACTGTAGTCGCGCCTGGCGCGGACCGGGTTGGTCTTGGTAAACAAGTGCCCCCGGGTCCGGTATTCGTGGATCAGGTTGATGACGCGGAATTCCTTGGGGCCCACAGAAGCGCCTCCAGCAGCCTGCGTTCCGACTGCGGAACCAGACTCGAGGGCATCCTCACCGTAGACGCGCTGGGCGAAGTCAAAGCCAAGAAAGAAATGACGCCAAGTCGGATCGACTGAGTTGGGATCGTCGAGGAACTGCCGATAGAGCGCTTCGATGGCGGCCGGCTCGGCGTTGCTCAGATGGGAATGGAGGTCCATGTGTTCGCAGGTGCGACCCACAAAGTTAAGCGGACGGACACGCGAAACACAGTTGAAAACGCAGGGTTTTCCCCTAAAAGGGATGGAGCATTAACTCAAGCGCGCGGTAACCATGGCTGCAACGCCGTGAAGCAGCGCCAATGCACTGTCAGAGCCCTTCAATGCATTGGGATTGTGGGACTTCAAACGGGCAAGTGCCCCTTCAGCCAAGGCCACTTGGCCCGCCATCGCGTCGCGCAATTCAGCATCGACACCCAAATGGCGGTACAGTGCCAATACCCGTTCCACTTTTCCTTCGCTTCGTTGCCCCAATTCACGGCACAGCCCATCGAAGTCGGCACCATGGGCTTTCTCCATGGCGCGAATGAGCAAAAAGGTCTTTTTGTCGGCCAGAATGTCGCCGCCAACCTGCTTGCCAAAATTTTCTGGGTTGCCAAAGGCGTCCAAGTAATCGTCTTGCAGCTGGAAGGCCAGCCCCACATGGAGTCCAAACTCGTACAAGGCCTCGCGGGTTTGGTCATCCGCTCCTCCAGACTTCCCCCCCATGTCCAATGCGGCGGCCAATAAAACCGAAGTCTTGAGCCGGATCATCTCCATGTACTCTTCGATGGTCACGTCGCGGCGGGACTCAAAGGCCATGTCCTGCTCTTGGCCCTCACAAACCTCGAGCGCCGTGCGGTGGAAGGTCCTCAACAAGTCCGGCAAGGCTTTGTCCGGTGCGTCGAGCAAGGCCTCGCACGCCATGACGTGGAGCGCGTCGCCCGAAAGAACCGCGGTATTGTCGTTCCACTTTTCGTGCACGGTGGGCATGCCCCTTCTCAAAGGCGCGTCGTCCATGATGTCGTCGTGCATCAAGGTGAAGTTGTGAAACAACTCCACAGCCAATGCTGCGGGCAAGGCTTCCTCTGGCCGCCCTCCTGAAGCTTCGCAGGCCGCCATGACGAGCACGGGACGCAGCCGCTTTCCTCCGAGTGCCATCAGATAGCGCACGGGCGCATACAACTCCGTTTCAGGATAGCGCTTCAAGAATTCCGAACACCCCTGTTCAAAGGCATTTCGGTAAGCCTCCATGGCCGTTTTGGCATCAAAAGTCACACTGTCCTGCATCACAGTCCAAGGTCCAATTGCTGGTGGATGTAC
>DDCX01000035.1:0-5591 GCA_002336475.1 Flavobacteriales bacterium UBA1995
GGCCGGCCAGAAGCATCGCGCTGAACAAAGTAGACTTGGTCATAATCTGCCAGTCCGTGATAGGTGCCAAATTGGACGGTGATGTCATCTGGGCTGGCCGTCATCCGGGTGATCCAACCTTCTACATAACCCGCAGGGGCAGGTTGTATGCCACCGCCAGGAAGGGGCAAGTCATTGGACAGCGTGCCTCCACCAACAATGACATCGAGGTTGTTGAGGTTGCCAAAGGAACCGTCGGGGGCAACTTCTAAGCAGTAAGCGGCATCGCTGCCCGTTCCGCCAAAAGTTCGGCCAGAGAGCAGGGTGGTCAAGTCGGCATTAAAGCCAGCAATGAGCGCATCGAAATTGCCGGCGTGTGCGGGACTGCCAGGCATGTTGAGGTCGGTAGAAGTGGTGGTGGTGGCGATCCAGAGCGACCCTTCGGGCCCAATGTCAATTTGCCCCCTGTAGTAATCGCCAAAGTTGGCCCGCAGCCCATTGGCGCTGTTGACGCCATCGGTGCCCGAGCCCCCGAAATAAGTGGCGGCCTCCAGGGTGAAGTCGGTGGCATTGAACGACGCAAGGACACAGTCTACACCGTTGGGCTGTGGGTCGATGCCATAGATCGTAATGTCTGAAGCTGGTCCAGCCGAAAGTGTGGTTTGGTAGGCGCCAGTGGTCACTGGGAAGTCGCCGGACCCGGTTGTCCCAAACAGGGCGATGCGGCCCCAGTTGGCGTTGTAGGCGAGGCTGTGCGGAATGTCGGCATTGCTGCCTCCGAGGTAGGTGCTGTAGATCAGGGCCGAACCATCGGGGCTGAATACGGTGAGGGCCATGTGGCTGATGCCGTCTGAGAAGACGCCCATTGTCGCTTGAATGGCATCGGGAGTGGTCGGGTACCCAGGCGCGAAGGCCACCGTGCCCCCAACGAGGGACCCTTCGGGGCCATTGCTCGCTGTGGTGCCAAAATTGTCCCCGGTGGACCCCGCAAAGGTGGAAAAGGCGATTTCGGGGTCGAGGATCAAAGGCAAATCGGTTCGATGGTCACCGACCCTGAGACCCACAGAATTTCCATGGACTTCGTAGGCGCATTCCACTGAAAGCATGGTGCCTTCCGGAGTCAATTGATAGGCAAACGGACGGGCAAGTTGGGCGGAGAACCCTTTCGACCTGTCGTGGAGGGGGTGGATGAGGTCCAGGCTTCCATCGGAATTCAGCTGAGGCGCCACGCCGGAGTATTCCCAACCAACCAGACTGGGGTCTGCTCCTGGGGAAACGGTGAATTCAAACTTGGCGTTGCCATTCCGGGTTCCCCTCCAACGCAAGGAGATCCCCGGCCAGAGGTTGTCCCGTTCTATGCGGCGAGCGGCCTGCACATGTTCCGCCCAATGTTCTGGGTCAGAAGACAAATAGAAATGGAGTTCGTCGGTGTCGGTTTCGCTGGTGGCCCAATCTTCATGCTGGCTGACCTCAGCGTGTTTCCATCGGGCCTGCCAGAGCACGCCTTGTTTCTTTCCCGCGTGGTGGTCTCCTGATTCTGAGGGGGCCCATTGCCAGCTGGTCCAACCGTCTGCATCCACTTGCAGGCCCCCGCTGACCACTTCCGCGCGGTGCTGAACGTGCTCGGGCCATTGTCCTTGATTGGGCACAAACCTGACTTGAGCGGTCAGGGAAGTGGCCAACGAAATGAATATGAGCAGGATGGTCCTCACTATGCCAGAACAAGTTCGGGAAGGTTTTCGTTGCCCAAACGAAAAAACCCTAATGAATCTGGTCTGCCAGGATGCGCATTTCTCTGGCGGGGGCAGCGCCTTCATGCAGGATGCGGTAGACGCAACCGGCCACAGGCATGGAGACATTGAACTTCTGTTGGATCTGGTGAATGCCCAGAGCCGCGGGGTAGCCTTCTGCTATCATGTCCATTTCCATCAGTGCAACGGAAACCCTGTAGCCCTTTCCCACCATGGTTCCCAGCCTGCGGTTGCGGCTGTGCGGTGAGTAGGCCGTTGCCAATAGATCCCCCAGGTAAACGGAGCCACTGGCTTCACGCTTTTTGGATGTGACAGCTTGCAGAAAGCGGTCTGTTTCCATGAGGGCATTGGAGATCAGGACGGCAATGAAATTGTCTCCAAGGCCGAGGCCATGGGCGACGCCTGCTGCAACGGCGTAGATGTTTTTCAGTACTGCGGCGAGTTCGATGCCGAAAACATCATCTGTGGTGTGGGTCCTGAGCCAGGGGCTGGCCAAGTGGTCGGCGAGTTTTTGGGCCCGCGTTTGGTTGGAGCACGCGAGGGTCAAATAGGTCCAATTCTCTTGGGCCACCTC
The DNA here is from genome assembly GCA_002336475.1 of Flavobacteriales bacterium UBA1995. Classification (GTDB taxonomy): domain Bacteria; phylum Bacteroidota; class Bacteroidia; order Flavobacteriales_D; family Sanyastnellaceae; genus UBA8752. The sequence continues at coordinate 2,305 of DDCX01000035.1, forward strand.
TTCGGAATGGCTCGGACCTGCGATGAGACCAATGCTGTCATAGGGGACGCCCAAGACCTTGTGCAGGTAGCGTGCTGGAATGTGGTGTTGATCCGTAACCAGGCCTTTGATGGCACTGAAGACCACCTTGTTTTCCAGTCCTCGGACACCATTGCCGCGAAGGGCACCGTCCAAATAGGCGCTGGGCACAGCCAAGATCAAAATGTCGCTGTGGTCGACGACCTGTTGGATTTCGCCCGACATGGTCAAACGGTCTAAGGGCAGGGAAAGGCTCCTCAGATAATGGGGGTTGTGCCCTGTTTTTTCAATGTGTTGCAACGAGGTTTTGCGCCTGACCCACCAGTTTACTGGCGTTTCTGCTGCACTGGGATGCGATGCAAACAGGTGCGCAAGGGCAGTGGCCCAGCTTCCGCTTCCGATGACGCCAATGCGCTCTTTGGACAGGGGTTTTGTGGCCATTTGGCCAAGGTACACCGATGGGCGTGAAGCCTTATTTTTGCCGCTCATTCAGAGCGCAATGCCCGCACTGACTTCCCCACAATACCCTTTTTGACATGGCCCAACAGGATGACCACCTCAAGCGCGTGATTGGACACGCCAAGGAATACGGCTTCGTTTTTCCCTCCAGCGACATCTATGATGGCTTGAGCGCAGCATACGACTATGGACAGTTGGGTGTGGAGCTCAAAAACAACATCAAGGCTTATTGGTGGACGGCCATGGTGCGGATGCACGAGAACATCGTGGGCTTGGACGCCAGCATATTCATGCACCCCACGACATGGAAGGCATCGGGCCACGTTGATGCTTTCAATGATCCTTTGATTGACAACAAGGACAGCAAGAAGCGCTACCGGGCGGATGTGCTGATTGAGGACCACATTGGTAAAATCGACGCCAAGATTGCCAAGGATGTGGCCAAGGCCCAAAAGCGGTTTGGCGATGACTTCGACAAAGACCAATTTCTGGCAACCAACGGAAACTGCGTAAGGCGTCAAGCGGAGATCGACGACATCAACAGTCGGTTTAAAACGGCGATGGACGCAGAGGACCTCGACGCTGTGAAGCAGTTGATCGTGGACCTGGGCATTAAGGATCCCGAGACGGGTTCGGCCAATTGGACGGATGTGCGACAGTTCAACTTGATGTTCAAGACGGAACTTGGAGCAGTGAGTGGCGATTCAGGGGTGATTTACCTCCGACCAGAGACAGCGCAAGGCATCTTCGTGAACTTCCTCAACGTGCAGAAGTCGGGCCGGATGAAGCTGCCTTTTGGTATTGCGCAGATCGGCAAGGCGTTCCGCAACGAGATCATTGCAAGGCAGTTCATTTTTCGCATGCGTGAGTTCGAGCAGATGGAGATGCAATTCTTCGTGACGCCTGGAACACAAGCCAAGTGGTACGAATACTGGAAGGAGGCACGCATCCAATGGCACAAGGCCCTGGGCCTTGGCGACGATGCCTACCGTTTTCACGACCACATCAAGCTGGCCCACTATGCAGACGCGGCGTGCGACATTGAATTCAACTTCCCCATGGGCTTCAAAGAGCTCGAGGGCATCCACAGCCGGACAGACTTTGATCTGAACGCCCACGAGGAACACAGCGGAAAGAAATTGAGGTTCTACGACCCTGAAAAGGAGGAGAGTTATGTCCCTTACGTGGTCGAGACTTCCATTGGTTTGGACCGCATGTTCTTGGCGGTGCTGTCCAATGCTTTGCGCACCGAGACCCTTGAGGACGGCTCGGAGCGGGTGGTGATGCGCATACCTGCCGCACTGGCTCCGGTCAAGTTGGCGGTCTTGCCCCTGATTAAAAAAGACGGGCTTCCAGAGAAGGCCCGGGAGATCATGAACCTGCTCAAGTTGGACCACAGTGTGCAGTTCGATGAAAAGGACGCCATAGGACGCCGCTACCGCAGGCAGGATGCCATCGGCACGCCTTTGTGCATCACGGTGGACCACGACACCTTGGAAGACAACGCCGTGACTTTGCGCGACCGCGATACGATGCAGCAGGTCCGCGTCCCCATTTCCGAGCTTCCCGCCCGCGTCGCAGAGCGCGTGGGTTGGTCTACCCTGTTCGCCTAACGCCCGAAAACAAACGCTTTACATCCTATCCATGGCTTTTCAAGACCTTTCCTTCGACGGCGTGCGTGCCCTCATCCGTGTGGACTTCAACGTGCCCATGACACAGCCTGCCGATGATGGCAGCCGCGAGGTGACCGACAACACGCGGATTCGCTCTGCCATCCCGACCATACAGCACGTTCTTGATACGGGCGGAAGTGTGGTCTTAATGAGCCACTTAGGCCGACCAAAAGGCCGCGATGCAGCGCTCTCCTTGCGCCACATTTTGCCCGCGTTGGAAGGCCTTCTCGGCCGTGACATCAAGTTTGCACCGGACTGTGTCGGTGACGATGCGCTCGAAGTAACACAACTGTTGAAGCCAGGTGAGGTGGCGGTACTCGAGAACTTGCGCTTTCATGAAGAGGAAAAGGCGGGCGATGAATTCTTTGCCGGCCAATTGGCCGAGAATGGAGACTTCTACATCAACGATGCCTTTGGCACGGCCCACCGGGCGCATGCTTCCACGGCAGTGATTGCCAAGTTCTTTCCAGAAGACAAGGCTTTTGGTTTCTTGATGGAAGGGGAGGTCAAGGCGATGGAAAAGGTCCTTGGAGAGGCCCAAAAGCCTGTAGCGGCTGTGATTGGTGGGGCCAAAGTGAGCTCGAAACTCGCGGTGCTTAAGAACCTGTTGGACCGTGTGGACAAGCTGGTTATAGGGGGGGGAATGGCGTACACTTTTGTCCAAGCCCAGGGAGGTCAGATCGGGGGCTCTTTGGTGGAATCTGACATGCACGGTGAAGCGCTGGCCTTGCTCGATGCGGCCAAGCAGAAAGGAATCGAGGTTTACCTGCCTACGGACACGTTGTGTGGCGATGGTTTCTCGCCCGATGCAGCCCAGGAAACGTACCCCACTCAGGCGATTCCAGATGGATGGGAAGGCATGGATATTGGGGAGAACAGCCGCGGGGCTTTTGCTGCTGCGTTGGCAGACTGTCGGACCATCTTGTGGAACGGCCCCATGGGCGTGTTTGAGTTTGACCGTTTCGCCGAAGGCACCAACCACATTGCCAATGCCATCGTGGCGGCTACAGAAGCTGGAGCATACACCTTGGTGGGGGGAGGAGACTCAGTAGCGGCTGTCAACAAAGCAGGCCTTGCAGACCAGGTCAGTTACGTTTCTACAGGTGGAGGAGCCATGCTGGAAGGCTTGGAGGGAAA
>DDCX01000035.1:5654-17489 GCA_002336475.1 Flavobacteriales bacterium UBA1995
TTAGGGGTTCATTCACAAGTGAACCTTTTGGGAGACTCTCCTTTGTCAACAGCTACTCCTACATTCTCTTCAGCGAACCACGGACTCTCACCGACAGGCTTGTGGAGCAATACGGCGTCGCCATTGCCGACGAACGCTTGGTGGCAGAACCTGGCCTTAGGAGGAGGAGGATTGACGGTGAACACCCTTCCTTACTTGGTGCAGGTCGACAACAGTGCGTTGCGCTTCGGGTTTCCAGAAAAGGTGGTGGGCGCGAATTTTATCATCACCACATTTACAGACAACCTCAATTTGGGTGCTGTCGGTGGGCTTCCAGCCCGTCAGATTACCGATTACGGACCGTTGCATGTGCGGATTGATTGGGGTTCAGGACCGGGGTCCATGCACGCCAACCTTGTGCGTGGTCAACCCTATATGACTGCGCATTACAATGGCCTCACTCCACGAGTGGGAACAGTGCATGCCATCACCAGCCTGAACGGAGGACCGACCAGTGCATCGGTGACGGGCACCAAGTTCGTATTGCAACTCAACAACGGTCAGACTTGGATCGTCTACACGTCATCGGCAGTGACCATGAACGTGTCGGGTGGAGCGCTCGTGGCCTCAGGCTCGTTTACCGGTACAGTGCGCGCGGCGCTTTCACAGGGGGGTGACGAGGCAGTGCTCGATGCGCACGCTGGAAGGATACCCGTCGGAGGAGAGGTTGTTGCCACCGCCACTGGAGACATGGGTGAGTTGGTTTTTGACTGGGAGACCCAAGGCAGTGGCCCATTGTTGATGCTCGCCTTGCCGCATCACATGGATGTGCTCACGTCGCCAGCGACACCTGGCTTGGTGCGCAATACTTTGAAGGGTGACATGACGGGCGTATCTGGGCTGTCTTGGACCATGGAGGAGCCCCTGACCACCATTGGATTTGAGTCGCCAAATGGCATTGAGCCGGCATTGGAGCAAGACGTTCGGAATGCCCTTGCACAGGATGTGGGCTTTTCAGTAACGGCGCCGGACCCTTATTTCGGGGGCAAGCAGTTTTCTGCTTTGGCGCGGCTCGCGTTGATCGCCGATGAGTTGGGAGAGACCTCCTTGGCCAACGGTTACCGGAACACCTTGGGTTCAGCCCTTGAGCAGCGTCTGGCAGGTCAGGATGGCGACCCGCTGTTGTACGACAATACCTGGGGTGGATTGGTGGTTTCCTCTGGCCTGAACAACCCTGGAGCAGCGTTTGGACAGGGCTATTACAACGACCACCACTTCCATTACGGCTATTGGATATACGCTGCGGCGGCCATGGCCAAAGACAACCCTGCTTGGGTTTCTCAGTGGGGTGATGAGGTCATGGACCTTATCCGTGACATCGCCGAGCCTTCAGGGGCAGACCCTCATTACGGATATATGCGCAACAAGGATTGGTTTGTAGGCCATTCTTGGGCTGCAGGTTTGTTTGAGTTTGGTGATTCGCGAAACCAAGAAAGCTCTTCAGAAGCGGTCAATGCTTGGTATGGCGTTTACTTGTATGGCTTGGCCATTGAGGACGACCGGATTCGGGACCTCGGCCGGATGATGCTCGCTACCGAGTTGCGGGCCACATGGAAGTACTGGCAAATCAATGCGGGCGAGGGCATATATCCGGAGCCGTTCGCCTCGAACAAAGTGGTGGGCATTTTGTGGGGGACCAAGGTGGACTACACCACCTTTTTTGGAGCAAACGTAGAATTCATTCATGGCATTCAAATGTTGCCGTACACCCCCATCACGGAGGAATTGTTACGGGCGGAGTGGATTGAAGAAGAGTATCCTGTGGTTTCCAGCGCTCTTGGGAATTCAGGCCTGGGTGAAGGGTGGAAGGGGTTCATTTACATGGCCCATGCTGTGATTGACCCTGATGCGGCTTGGAGCGAGGCAGCTACCCTAACGGGTTACGATGATGGCAATTCGAAAACCAACACCTTGTATTGGCTGGCCACCCGGCCAGGGATAGGTGACGGCACAGGCGGTGGTGGCGGTGGTGGTGGCGGCACGGTGACCGGTTGTACGGACCCGTCAGCCATCAATTACGCATTGAATGCCACCATCGACGATGGCTCTTGCATTTTCCCCGTCACCCTGTCGGTGGACATGAACGACCCTTCATCGCCCGACGGCCCCATTTATTTAGCGGGGACGTTTAACGGTTGGAATGCGGGATCGGACCCTTTGTCTGACCCTGATGGAGATGGCATTTGGACCATCACGATGAACTGGCCGCAGAGTTTACAGGAGTACAAATTCACCACTTTCGACTGGGGCGTTTCGGAGCAGTTTGCTGGAGGTGAGTTCTGTACGTTGACCACTGGAGAATTCGTCAACCGCGTGTTGACGGTGGATGGCGCTATCGTCATGCCAGCGGTGTGTTGGGAAAGCTGTGAAGTCTGTGTGGGCGGCTGTCCAGCAGACGCGGACGATGATGGCATTTGCGACAACGTTGACCCTTGTGTCGGCGTGTTGGATGCTTGCGGAGTATGCAACGGGCCAGGTGCGGTCTATGACTGTGGGTGTGCGGACATCCCTTCAGGGGACTGCGACTGCAATGGCAACGAGCTCGATGTTCTCGGGGTCTGCGGTGGCGGTTGCACAGCTGACGCTGATGGAGATGGCATATGCGATGATGTCGACCCTTGTGTGGGCGCATACGATGCTGTGGGCACTTGCAATGGCTCTTGCCAGAGCGACACGAATGACAACGGCATTTGTGACCAAGATGATGTGGCTGGTTGCACTTACCCTGGAGCTCTGAATTATGCTTCTGGTGCTACTATGGACAACGGCAGTTGTGAATTTGACCTGTCTTCCACTTGCCCATCCGATGTGAACCAAGACGGTTTGGTTGGCGTGTCGGACATATTGCTCATCTTGTCTGCATTCGGTCAGACGTGTGATTGAGCGAACTTGAAATAGACCTTACGAAAAAGCCCGGCATTTGCCGGGCTTTTTGTTGGAGGTCTGGAGCGGATTCGAACCGCTGTAGCAGCTTTTGCAGAGCTGAGCCTAGCCACTCGGCCACCAGACCAGTTTTCCCCACCGTTGCGGGGATGCAAATATACGGAAGGTGTACCGCAGGGTTTCATTCCGTCTAATTTTCGTGCTGTGGAAAGGAGGGAAGCAAGGGATTCTGCATGGCGCGCATGGCCAGCCAATGTGTTGACGCTCACGAATCTGGGGGCGGGTGCATTGGTGTGTTGGTGGGCCGCATCGGAGTTCGATTTAGGTTGGTCACCGGCCGAATGGTTGGCTTCTTTGGGGCTCTTGGAGCCGTGGATGGACCTGACGGGCGCGAAGGAAAGACGCGTTGCGGGCATCCAATGGATGCTGCTGGTATGGATGTTCGGTCAGTTGTGTGACTTGCTCGATGGAGCTGTGGCCCGACGAATGGGCGCTCAGAATGGGCAAGGTGCCATGCTGGATTCCATGGCCGATTTGATTTCTGCTGGTCTTGCACCTGCTTTTGTAGGAATGGCCTTGATGATGGAATGGCAGGCGATCGGATTCTTTCCCGAGGGCTTGGGGAAGGTCACCTTGTTGCCTCTATTGGTGGTCATGGCAGCGGCTTGGCGGCTGGCCCGGTTTTCATTGGAGTCAACTTCTGAGGCCAACCCTGAGGATCAAAATCAGATGGGCTTCAAGGGAATTCCCGCTCCATTTGCCGCCTTGTATTGGGGTGGGTTGTTGTTGATTTGGTCGCAATGCTCAGGGACTGAGGGCGACTGGCTGTGGACTTTGGGCCTTTTGGGGGCGACCCTCTTGCCTTTGGGAATGGTGTCCAGCCTGCCACAAGCAGGCTTCAAACATTGGGGGTCTGACAAGAGGTGGGATGCGGTGCGTTTGGGCTGGCTGTCGGTGGCGCTGTTGGTTTGTCTCTTTTTGAGGCCTGCCGGTGTTGTTGTTGCCTTAATTTCGTATCCGTTGCTTGGGGCCATCAGCCATCTGCTCCTTTCAAAGAAATCGCACTGAATATGCACTTCCACGCGGCCATTGACATTCTCCCCCTACCTGGCCTCCTTGACCCACAGGGCAAGGCGGTGACGAACAACCTTCCCAACATTGGTTTGGGGCAGCTCACGAATGTTCGGATCGGCAAGCACATCACCCTTGACATCGAAGCAGATACCCGCGAGGATGCGGAGCGTTTGGTAGGTGAAGCGTGTGAAAAGCTGTTGGCCAACCCCATCATGGAGCGTTTTGAGTTCCGGGTGTTCACCGCAGAGGAAGCCGCACTTTAACAGCCCCCTTCTTTTTTTGCTGCGCGGAAGCTGACCGGGCTTGATGTCGTTTTGCCCAAGTGCACATTCAGACCCGTGTAGACAGGTTTGGGTATGCCCAGTTAAAGCGACACACCCTTTTGCTCTACTTTGCAACGATTCCCTAAGATTCATATCCACTTCATGAGCCGTTTTTCTCCCTGTTTGGCGCTGCTTTGCGCCGCTACCTTTGCCGCCTGTTCAACCACGGATTCCGAGATGCACAATTCTGAAATGCCCGCAGCCCCTGATGCTAAAAAGATTCCTTTGGAGTTGACGGATCACGGGGATACCCGCGTCGATGACTACTTCTGGATGCGCTTGAGCGACGAGCAGAAAAAAGCAGAAACTCCAGATGCCCAAACGCAGGATGTACTGGATTACCTGACTGAAGAAAACGCCTACATCGATGGAGCCTTGGCACACACCAAGGACCTGCAAGATCAGCTGTTCGATGAAATTGTAGGTCGGATTAAAAAGGACGACCGCAGTGTTCCGGTCAAGGACCGCGGGTATTGGTATTACACCCGCTATGAAGAGGGCAAGGAGTACGCCATCAATTGCCGGAAGCCTGCTGGTGATGAGACAAAATATGAGGAATGTGGTGGTGAGGAAGAGGTCATGATGGACCAAAATGTCATGGCCGAAGGGCATGATTACTTCTCTCTGGGGGGCATGCGTGTGAGCGATGACAACAACCTGTTGGCCTTTGCGGTGGATACAGTGAGCCGACGTCAGTACACCGTGCATTTCAAGGACTTGTCTACCGGTGAGATTTTGGCCGATGAGATTCCCTTGACCACAGGCGGCGCCACTTGGGCCGCTGACAACAAGACGGTATTCTATACGCGGAAGGACGAGCAGACTTTGCGGAGCAATCAGGTGTTCCGCCATGTGTTGGGGACCTCGGTTGAGGATGACGTTTTGGTGTTTGAAGAGGAGGACGAGACGTTTGCTTGTGGGGTTTACCGCACCAAGAGCGATGCTTACTTGGTGATTTACACCTCTCAGACATTGTCTCAGGAGTACCGGGTGCTGGCGGCCGATGACCCCACTGGGGAGTGGAAGGTATTTCAGCCCCGTGAGCGCGACCTCGAATACGGCATCAGCCATTACGGAGACCATTTCTATGTCGTCACCAACCTCGACGCCAAGAACTTCCGCCTGATGAAGACCCCGGTGAACGCCACGACCAAGGACAACTGGGAGGAGGTCATCCCGCACAGGGACGATGTGTTGCTCGAAGGCATTGAGATTTTCAAGGACTTCCTCGTTGTAGAAGAGCGCAAGAATGGCCTCAACCAGATTCGGATCAAAAGCTGGGACGGAGCCAAGGATGAATACTTGGAGTTCAATGACCCTGCCTATACCTGTGGTACGGGCTCGAACCCCGACTTCAACACTGAGATTTTGCGGTTTGGCTACAGTTCCATGACCACGCCGAGCAGTTCCTATGACCACAACATGCGGACCGGTGAGCGGACTCTGCTCAAGCAACAGGAAGTCGTCGACGAGAACTTTTCTCCGGACAACTACACTTCAGAGCGCCTCATGGTGGAGGTCCGCGACGGGGTCAAAGTACCGGTGAGCGTGGTGTACCGGAAGGGCACAGAGCGCAACGGAAACAACCCTTTCCTGCTCTATGCATACGGCAGCTATGGCAACAGTTTGGACCCTTATTTCTCGAGTGTTCGCCTGTCATTGCTGGACCGCGGATTCGTTTATGCCATCGCACACATCCGTGGAGGTCAAGAGATGGGACGCCAATGGTATGAAGACGGTAAGCTGCTGAAGAAGCAGAACACCTTCAATGACTTTGAAGACGTGGGCCGTGCGATGGTGGAGAGGAAGTACACATCACCCGAGCACCTCTACGCCATGGGCGGTTCTGCAGGAGGTCTGTTGATGGGTGCTGTGATGAACCAAGCGCCAGACCTGTTTAATGGGGTTGTAGCCGCTGTCCCATTTGTGGACGTCATCAACACCATGCTCGACGAGACCATTCCGTTGACCACCTTTGAATTTGACGAGTGGGGAAACCCCAAGAACGAGGAGTACTACCGCTACATGAAGTCATACAGTCCGTATGACCAAGTGAAGGCGCAGGAATACCCCAATACATTGGTGACCACAGGGTATTGGGACAGCCAAGTGCAGTATTGGGAGCCCGCGAAATGGGTGGCCAAGTTGCGCGACTACCACCAGGGCGAAAACCTTTTGCTCTTCCATACCAATATGGATGCAGGGCACGGTGGACAGTCTGGCCGTTTCCGCCGTTACCGTGAAACCGCATTGGAGTATGCCTTCATGATGGACTTGGAGGGCATTACCGAATAAAAGAGGCGCCGTTTAGGCTTCTGTTGTCAGTGTTTTCTGAAGTGCAGATGGATTGAAACCTCTGCAGATGAGGGACGTAAAATGAGGGGTATGCAACAATTCTCTTGTCGGCGGTCTAGGGTGCCAAGTTTGGCTTCGATGTTGGTTGTTATGCTGCTGGTTTTCGCCGGCTGTGAGCAGCCAGCCGAAGAGTTTGAGGGGCCCTCTTGGACGCCCATTTTTGCGGTGCCCTTGGTGGATACCCAATTCGATCTGGAGGATGTCTTGGATGTCCTAACGGACAGTTTGGACACGGTCCCTGTGGTTGCACTCGAAGGAGGCCGCTTGGCTTTTGTGCACACTGAAGATTTCTCGGGCACCTTGGCCGATGAATGGCTGATGTTGCCTGAAGTGGTTGAGTCGGCTGAACTGGTGTTGGACGAACTGCTGGCTGCTGCGATCAACGTGACCCCCCCAGGGACTGCGGTTGCGATCTCTGACAGCATGAGCTCAGAAATGACGGTGGATGCACCTCCTGGGGCCTTGGTGGACCTCATTGTATTGGCAGAGGGTGAACTCACCTTGACGGTCAATTCTACCATGGGGGACGCCGTTGACGGTCAGCTGACCATACCCGAGCTTTTGGACCCTGCAGGTGTGCCTTGGACTGCTGTTTGGACTTCGGACATGCTCGAGGGCGGAAGCTTTGAAGTTACCGAGGACCTTACGGGGTGGAGCATTGAGCCCCAAAACCTGAATGTTCAGGACACCAATGTTGTGCGGGCACTTTTTGATGTGTTTGTCACCAACGACCCCGGACACACTGCACAAGAGGGAGAATACCTCTCAGCGGCATTTGTGATGGACGGCTTGGAGTTTGAGCGTGTTGAAGGAGACTTTGGGTCTTCTGAAATTTACTTGGAAGAGGGTACGACTACTGTTGCGCTGTTTGATGACCGCTTCACAGCGTCGGGCGTGTTTATAGATGAGGCGACCATCACGGTTGAAGTCACCAATGGCTTTGGGGTTGAAGCTGTATTGGACTCTGTGGTCCTGCGGGCGGTTGAAGATGGAACGGTGACCAATGAGTTGGAGACTGCGGCTCCGTCGTTGGTTGTTCCCCCGGCGGCAGGGAGCGTGCAATCGCCTTCTGTCACGTCTTGGTTTATGGACGAAACCAACAGCAACATCACGTCGTTTTTATCCTCAGAGCCGCAGTTGTTGGAATTGTTGGCCTGGGTCACTTCAAACCCGAACGGTTTTGACCCTGCGAACCCAAACTTTGTGGATGCCGATGGGTTTGTGACAGGTGAGTTGAGGGTGGAGGTTCCATTGGCCCTTCGTGTCGAACAATTGGACTTTGTGGATACGCTGGATGCTTCACTGGAGTTTGAGGAAGAGGAACTGGAATTGGACTCTGCAGAGTTGAGGTTGATCCTCCACAATGGTTTTCCATTTGGCGTTGACGTTGCTGTGACGTTCTTGGATGAGTTTGGAACGGCATTGGACAGTCTGAGTATGGCGCCATTGCCCCTGTTTACCATGCCTGTATTGGATGGCTCCGGTGAGCCGTTGGAGCCGGCTGTTTTTGTGTACGACCTGCCATTGAATTGGGACCGTGCAGACCGTTTGCGGGCCATGACCAGAGCCGTGGTGCGCGTGTGGTCGTCCACTGCAGAAGCGCAAAGTGGCGAGACGGTATACTTAAACGAGAGCCAGTCATTGCGTCTTGAACTGGCGGCAAAACTTTATGCGCGTGTTGACTTGTAAAGCGGGCCGAATTCAGGGACTTCTCGTCTTGATGCTGGTGGGGCTCTGCTTCTCTGGCAAAGGGCAATTGGGCCCGGTTGAAATGCTGCCAGAATGGGGGCAGGCAGGCTGGTCTAACCCCGCAATTCTGCACCCTTCTGGCGGCCACTTTCTCATCGGCGGCCTGTCAGGCGGTCAGTTTGAGCTGGACCATACAGGGCCCGCATACTCGGACTTTATCAGCGCAGATGGAGTGATCGATCCTGTGGCTTTCCTTTCGAGTATGGACCCGCGGGAGTCGATAGGATTCAGGTCAGAAACCCCCATCATTTCGCTGGGTTTTCGCGATGAGAATCGGTTTGAATTTAGGTTGCGCAGCCGTGTAGTGGCTGAACAGCTGTTTGATTACGACAGGGACTTGTTTGATTTGGCGTGGCGCGGCAATGGCCACCCTGACAACATCGGCCGCCCCATTTCTTTGGCTGACATGGGGGTGAACTCTCAGGTGTACTTCGACCATGGGGTGAGTGTTGGCGCGATGGCCAAGGAAGACAAGTTGTGGTTGGGGTGGGGCATTCACTTGCTCAATGGTGTGGCTGCCTTTCAAACGGAGACTTTTGATGTAGAATGGACCACCGACACTTTGGACTACAGCTGGGATCTATCAGGTGCTGCCACCTTCAATGCTGCCGGATTGAGTTTGGACTCTGTATTGGAACAGGGAGAAATTGAAGTCCCGGGCAATGGGGGCATACCCAATACCCTCGGAGCTGGCGTGGCTTTTGACTTCGGGTTTTTGTGGCGCCTGGGTTCATGGGTAGAGCTGGACGGTTCGGTTGAAGGAAGGGGAGGCATGAGGTGGCTGGAATCGCTCTCCAGCAAAAGGGTAGACCCGGCCAATTTTGTGTTGCAAGGAATAGACCTGGTGGGGGAATTTGACGGTGTCGGAGTAGGCTCGTCCGATTCTATTTCTCAGACAGTAGAAGATTGGGCTGAGGCTTTGACGGATTCATTGACAGACACATTTTCTGTCCAGTCTGACCCAGGACTGTCTGGTGCCTTTGACACCAGAATCCGAGAGACTTGGCGACTGGGCATGAGGTTCAAGCCCTCGAAGTCTTTTGAGATCAGTGTGATGGCTTACCGTCAATTCCGATTTGGCCGGACCACGGAGGGGGGGTTGTTCGGCGTGACTTACCGACTCGGAGGGGTTCTTACCGCCCACCTGCAGGGACAATACCATTCGAACAGATGGATGTGGGGATCGGGCTTGTCGCTCAGAGGGGGCCCTGTCCGGCTTTCTGTTTCTGCCCGAAATGTGCCCGGTTTATTGCTGCCGCTGGATGCAGGGCATTGGCAAGGCCAAGTAGGAGTCTCCTTTGATGTGGGCTATGCCCAAAAGAAGAAGAAGCGGCGCAAGAACGACCTCGGAACAGGCAAAGGCATGTGGCACTGAGCGCCACTTTAGCATCAACTGTTGAGGAAGTCTTCGTACCCGATGCCCCGGAGGAATTGAGACAAGGAATGGGCCTCGAGGTCCAAATAAACCCCTGACCATCCTGCGTTGATGGCGCCTGCGACATTGGCTCGGGTGTCGTCGATCAACAATGTCTTGGCCGGGTTGAGGTCAAACTGTGCAGCCACTTCCTCAAAAGCCTTGTGATGGGGCTTGCGCTGGCCAAGCCGATGGCTATAGACCAACTGTCGAAACCACTGTGGGAACTTTTTGTCTCTGGAGTTCAGGATTTGCTGCTCGAAATGGGCGGCATGCAGGGCATTGGTATTGCTGAAGAGGATCAGGTCAAACCGGGGCTCCAATGTCTTGAGCCAGGCCATGGCTTCCGGGCGAAGGCCAATCAAAAGTGAATTCCACGCTTCCAACACATCTTCGAGGGTTGTCCCTGGTTGGCACCTTTCGCGCAGTACCGTCAAAAACTCACGCTCTTCCAAATGTCCTGTCTCGAGGGCGCTGAAAATGGCACTTTGTTGGCCGTGCCGAAATTCTAGATCAAAGTCCGGAATCCCCAATTTGGCGAAGGCCTGGGTGGTTCTGTTGTGGTCGATCTCGTAGAGCACGCCACCAAAGTCCAAGACGATGTGCTCGAATTGATGCCAGTCAATGGGGAACAGCGCGGGCGTTGGCATTCCAGTTACAAGTGCAGTACCCAAGCCTGGTCAACGCCATGGTGACTTTTCAGGCTTTTTTGGAAGGATACGGCGCGGTTGATGTTGTCGAAACAGCCTGTTGAAACCCGGTGATTGCCATTGGGACCAGGCAAAATGGAGGTGGCGTAACCGAGGGATTCAAAACGGCGTGCAAGGCCAGCGGCCCTTTGCATGGAGCTAAAGGTGCCCGCAATGACATGGTGACTGCAACCCGTGGACAGGGGCTGGGGTGCGGGAAGCGGCATCAGGGCTTCTCTCTGGGCTCCCGCTTCAATGGTGGGTGCTCCAGCACGGACGAAGCTCAAGTTGTTGTGCGCTGCTGGCTCTGGAAAGCGGATGTCCTCGCCGTCAATGCGGGGCAAGTAAGACGATGACTTGCTGCGGTTTAAACTGAGGAACTCAAATTGATCGCCTTCTGATTGGCCCCACCACAGTGATCCAGCCACCAGCAAAGGCAGCACAAGGACGGCAGCCATGCGCACCCATGCACCGGACCAATGGTCTGCAGTGGCGGTTGTTTCTGGGGTGGCTTCAGGGGCTGTTTTTACAGCGGTTCCTTTGTGGTCTTGGACCTTGCGTTCACTTTCTGCGGAGCGGTCCACCCAAGGGATGCGGCCGAGGCCAGGAGGAGCATAGCGCTCTCCCAATCGGGACTCAGGAGCGAATCCAAAGGAGCCACTGTCCATTTGATAGAGCCGACCTAAACCTGGAATCTCCCGGGTTTCTCCTGACTCGAGATGGAGCTTCAGCGAAGCAGCCTCTTTATCAATGAGGGCCGTAGCGGCGTCCGTGGTGCAGTTTGTAGCCCTGCGGATTTCTTGTTCCAGCAGGCCGTCACGTACTGTGAGCTTGGGATTGAAGACCACATTGCGTCCTGGCGGAACCCATTCGCCTTTATCGCCATCAAAGCGCGCAGGAACAGGATGCGCCACGAAACCACCGAGTCCAGGAATCACGAGGCAGTCGTGATCGTGAAGCAGAAGAGGCAGGGCTTGGATCAAGAAATCCGTGTCCGTGTTGCTAGGCATTCAAAGCCGAAAATAAGGTGATTCCTCCTTGCTCGGCCTACTTCACCTTTTGATTGCCCCATTCAAGGTGTGTGTTGCTGGAACCAAAGCCGCAAACGGTCGAGGTCTTCGGCTGTATCCACGGGCCCTGGGGAGGTTCCGTCTTCGACAGAGACCATCCCGATGGACATTCCATGTTCGAGCCACCGCAACTGTTCTAACCGTTCGCTTTGTTCGAGGGCACTTTGGGGCAGGGCGCTGCAGCGTTTAAGGGCGCCCGGGGCGAAGCCATACATGCCAATGTGGATGTGAAACGGTCC
>DDCX01000035.1:17577-27952 GCA_002336475.1 Flavobacteriales bacterium UBA1995
TTCTTGGAGCGCAGCGCAGACAGCGGACAGGTGATGGGGGTCGGGAAAAGGCTCATCGCCTTGCAGGTTGATGACCGCACCTCCGTCTCCCCAGGAATGCCATACTTCTTGGCAGCGGTCTGTTCCAGTGGTGTGTGAAGGATCTGTGAGTACCGCCTCTCCCCCGGCATCGGCAATGGCCCTGGCAATCTCTTGGCTGTCTGTGGCCACGCACACCCTGTGGATGTCGGGATGTCGGTGCGCTGCGCGCCAAGTGTGCACGATCATGGGCTCGCCTCCAATATCCGCTAAGGGCTTGTTTGGCAGGCGGGTGGAGCCAGATCTGGCCGGAATGATGGCAGAAATGTTCACGGGGTGAAGGTGTAACGGATCAGCCAGAGCCGGTTGGCTTCTGCAGCCAGGGGCCGCAACGCATAATTGAGGTTAGCGGCATTGCGAACGATGAGTTCCACATGGTGGCGGTCATCAAACTTTCGGCCGACTTGAAAGTCATGAATCCATTGGGCTTGAGGGCGCTCTGCCAACCAGTCGATCAGCCCATATTCGAGCAGTCCCAACTCTTCGATGTCGAGGAACGCTTTGTCGATGTTCTGGATGGTGGTGTTTCTCGCTCCGTTCCAACCTAGGGTCCAACCGGAAGCATGCTGTAGGCTCAGATTGGCGCGGAAAGTGTTCAAGATGCGGTACTTGAGCACATGGTTGGTGGTGTCGGAACTGGTGGAGTTGTAGCTCACGCCGGATGTGCTTCCTCCCGAAAAAGTGGCGTAGATGGAGTCCGGTGTCAAGCTGACGGGGTCCAACATGGTTTGCCCAATGAGCCACTGAACCTTCCATTGCCCGACCTCTCCCGTGCCCATGGTGCTCCATTCGAGGCCGCTTACCTGCGCTTGTCCTGTGTTGATGCTGCGAAAACCGAGGTCAAGCAAGCCGTTTCCTGTGTTCCCCCAGATTCCAAAGGTGTATTCGATGAAATTCTCGAAGTCTTGCTGGAAGACGGCCACGTCGAAAAAGCCTTTCCATTGGCCTTGTTGACCAAAGCGGAACCCTTGTTTGATTCCAATCTCCATGTTGGTAGAAGATTCGGGCCGAATGTCGAGAGAAGGGAAGACGCTGATGCCGCCAACTGTGGTGCGGATGAACTTTTCTGCAATGCTTGGGAAGCGAAACCCTTGTCCGAAGCTGGCCCGAAGAAAGCTGGCTTGGCCGAACCTGTAGTTGAGGCCTGTTCGGAACACCGTTTTCCCGAGGGATACGCTGTCGAGGGTGAAGTGCTCGTATCGCGCACCCACGGTGAGGTTGAGCCGTTTGTGTGGATGGGCGTCCATTTGGAGGTAGGCCGCGCGGTTGGAAGCGTCGTGTATAGAGTCTCCTGTGCCCGCGTCATAGAGTTCGGCAATGCTGCGGGTGCCTTGGGCGTAGAGGCCGCCTGTGGCGGTCCAGTTTTCTCCCCGATACCGCGATCTGTACTCGCTCTGCCAGGTGTTGGAAGCGTTGCTTTGGTTGTTGTCGTTGTCATTGACAAGCTTGAGAAAGCGGCCTTGGATTCGGTGATTCCAAGCGCCATTGGAACGTTCGAAATGGGGGTCAATGGTGACCATGCGCTGCACGGTGCGTGTGTCTGCGCCAGGAGTGGCGGCGTAAAATCCTGTATCTGCATCTGCCCACAGCAGTGTGTTTACCCCCTCTCCGCTGATGGCATTGGCGCGAAGGCCATACCCCCAACCGCCGTTTTTAGGGGCGTGTTCCCAAGCGCCATTGACGCGCCATTGTCGCTCGGCGTCATAATGATCCACAGTAAAGGGGTTGTAAGGGCGGTTGTGGGACAGCCCGGTAGCGGGATCGATTTGGGGTCCTTTGTGTCCATCACTTCCTTGCCATTGGCCTCCAAAGCTGATGCCGTCTCCATTGTTGAGCCGCCGGGTGTGCAGCCACGAAGTGCTGCTTTGCATCAGACTGCGGTTCCAGTATTTGCGCCCATTTCCAGGGTTGCTAAACACACCATGTTGGACCGTGACCCTCGTGAGCGGTTCTGGGTCGGGGAAAGCGGTGCGGAATTGGATGACCCCGCTCAATGCAGAGGAGCCATAAAGAACGCTGCTTGCCCCTTTGACGACCTCGACCTGTTCTAGGTTTTCCAAGGGCAGGAACCCCCAAGTGGGGCGGCCGGCATCCCCACTGAGAACAGGCAAGCCGTCGAGGAGGACAGCGACCCTGGAGCCCGCTCCAAAACTGTAGCCGCTTCCCCCGCGAATTTGGGGTTCGCTGTCTACGATGGTCACGCCAGGGGTTCTAGAAAGGCTTTGGTCAGCGCTGGTGGGGGCGCCTTGGTTGACGAGTTCTGGTGGGAGCACGTCGATGGAAACGCTGACTTCGCCCAAGTCTTGCTCAAACCGCCCTGCAGAAATCACAGCCGTTCCAATTTGGGCCACATCGGTGGAAAGCGAGATGTTGCGGGTCAAGTTGCCCTCCCATTTTTCGAGGGTTTCCGTCCATTCGAGGTAGCCTACATAGCGCACCCGCAGAATGGGGGCATCGTTGGGGTCAAGTGCAATGTTGAACTGGCCATCCATGTTGGTGGACGCGGTGGCGCTGCCGAGCATGACCACTGCCCCTGGCAGACTTTCTCCACTGATGCCGTCGGTTACGGTTCCATTGAGTGTCGGTGCATTCTGGGCTTGAAGCCCTGAGACGTTGAGCACGGCCAAGGAAAGGACAGAGAGGAGGCAGCACCAGGCGCGCTGCGCTGGTTTTTTGGGAGGTGTACCAATGGTGGACATTGCTTCGAATGTAAAGCCAACAAGGGCGTTGGCGAAGTGTATGTGATCGGTACTCCCCACAGGGGCACTTTGGCGCCATGTTTCACAAGGAAGAAATAGACCCCATTGCAGGACACGTTTTGGGCAATGCTGAGGGCTGGCTTTTGGATTGGTTGACGGCAGCACAGTTGCCAAGGTTCAACAGCAAGGGCACCTTGCGCGTGGTGCGAGAAGTGGGGCTGGGAGCTTGGCTTTCAGGGTTCCCCCCTGACCTTTTAGCGCCTGCACGTGAGCGGGCATGCAGGCAGCGCGATCAACTGCGCGACCAAGGTGTGGAACCTTTGATTTTGGGAAGAACAGGCTATCCTCACCTGTTGGCACAATTGCCCGATGCGCCTTGGGTACTGTTTGCAAAGGGCAACGTCGAGGCTTTGTCCAAACGTCGGCCGCTTGGGGTGGTGGGAACCCGTAAGGCCAGCTCTGTGGGACATGGCGCCGTTGCCGCGTTGTTTGACGGGATGGAAGGCGAGGAATGGACCATGGTCAGTGGAATGGCAGATGGCATTGACGCTGCTGCACACCGCATGGCGTTGGACCGGGAAGTGACGACAGTAGCTTGCTTGGCTCACGGTTTGCATGCGGTTCATCCGAGGTCAAACCGATACCTGGGAGAGCGGGTGGTGGACGAAGGTGGATGTTGGGTCTCCGAGTACCGCTGGGGGACGCCACCATCGAAATACACCTTTCCTGCGAGGAACAGGATCATTGCTGGACTGGTAGAGGCCGTGGTGGTGGTGGAATCTGGAGATCCGGGGGGCAGCTTGATTACTGCGAGGTTGGCGCAGGATTATAACCGAAGGGTGTTCGCTCTGTCTCCAACTTGGTGCGCTGAGGCGATGCGTGGCAATGCCCGCCTTATTCGGGAACAGGTCGCTGAATTGTTGCATGCGCCTGAAGACTTGCCCCGCGCCATGGGCTGGAAAACAAAAAGTCAGGCGGTGTCAATGGAGGGTGCGACCAAACCCTCGGCGTCGTTGGATGAAGCCGTGATCAGCCGGTTGGACCCTTATCAGGCGCAGCCTTTTGAGGTCCTCGTAGAGAAGTTGGAAGCCGACCCTAAGGCAGTGCGCAAAACACTGTTGGAGGCAGAATTGGCAGGATGGGTAAGGTGTTGGCCAGGCGATCGTTTCACGCGAACTGTCCGGTGAGGCCGCTGAGAATCAGAGCTTGTTCATGATTTCCTCTATGTCTACCATGCAAGACATGCACTCATTCGACAATTTGGTTACCCGCTCCTCTATTTCTTGAATAGGCGCTTGGTTCTTGGCGAGTACTTCCAGTTTTTTGAAGTCCTCGTATGCCTGGGTGTAACCAATGGCGCCGGCAGCACTTTTCAGTTTGTGGGCGTAGAACCCAACCTGTTCGAAATCGCTGTTGGAGACACTTACAGTGAGCGCCTCCATGTCCTTTGGAGTGTTGCGCACAAAAATGTGGAGCACTTGACGTAAAAACGCGGGGTCGTTTCCAACGATTCGCTTTAGGTGATCTAAATCTAGAACGGCCATGTGTGTAAATATCAGCTATTTATTTGGCTTACCATTGTCCAGTGACCCATTTCCACAAATCATTTCCATTGGCCAGTGCCATGAGTGCCAAAATGAACAGTAAACCGGCCAACTGGCTGTATTCCATGAACTTCTCACCAGGTTTTCTTCCCGAAACCATCTCGTAGAGCAAAAACATGACGTGGCCGCCATCTAATGCGGGTATGGGCAGCAGGTTCATGAAGGCAAGGATGATGGAAAGCAAGGCGGTGATGTTCCAAAAGCTCTCCCAATTCCATTCGGGACTAAAAATGCTGCCCAAAGTGATGAATCCACCCAGCTGCTTGGAGCCGCCGGGTCGGAAGAGGAAGCGCAATGAAGACACGTAGCCCGTGAGCGTAGAGGTTGCTTTTGCCGTTCCTCCAGTGAGCGCTTCGATGGGCCCAAATTCTTGTTCCTCAAACTCGAACACCCCGAGTTCTTCGTAGCTCACTGGAAAGAAGCCCAACTTGCCATCTTGGTCGACTGAAGCAGAGAGGTATTGTACGTCACCGTCTGCAGGCATAGGCTGTGCGTTCCTGTCGACACTTGGGTTGAGGGTGTTGTGCCGAACGCCGATCGCAACACCTTCTTGGCCTTTGAATTGGGCCAAAGCTTGCACAACACTCTGAAAGTAAGGGGTGGCTGTGCCGGCCACGGAGAGGATTTGATCTCCGGCTTGAAGTCCGGCGGCCTCAGCACCAGAACCGGGAGATACGCTTTCTACAATCGCGGGAAGATTGACGTTAATCGGGCTGGTGCCCTTGGGCAAGTCTTCGGCGTTGTTCAACAAGACTTGACCGAGCTCAGTTTGGAAGTTGAGTTCTTGTTTGATGCCGTTTCGAATGACCGTGGCTTTGGTGACTTGGGTTCCAAAAACAACCGAGCGGAAGTCGTCGAGTTTCTGAACGGGTTCTCCTTGAAGGGAGATCACCACGTCGTCATTTTGAAAACCAGCTTCTTGCAATGGTTCTACAAACGACAATCCATAGGGAAGTCGGTCTATGCGCAAGTCACGGTCTCCCCAAACAAAGAGCACCATGGAATAGATCAGAACACCCAGGATCAGGTTGACGGTCACGCCGCCGAGCATGATGATCAGGCGCTGCCAAGCAGGCTTAGAGCGAAACTCCCAAGGTTGGGGTGGCTTTGCCATTTGTTCCTTGTCCATGGACTCGTCGATCATACCGGCGATTTTGACATAGCCGCCCAAGGGCAACCAACCAATTCCATAGACGGTTTCTCCAATCTTGCGTTGGAAGAGGGCCCCCTTGATGTCGAAGAACAAGAAGAATTTTTCTACACGGGTCTTGAAGAGCCGGGCAGGAATGAAGTGACCGAGCTCGTGTAGCACGATCAAAAAGGACAGGCTGAGCAGGAATTGGCCTGCTTTGATGAGAATCTCCATTCGGACGCGGTGCAGAAAGGTTCCAGTCGTTATGTGCGGCTGAAAGTTTGATGCAAAACTACGCCGCAACAGGGTGCTGCGTCATTTTTAACGCCTTTTCCGGCTGTTCGTCCGCATCTTGCCATCTCGTAACGGTGCTGCACCGCGTTACATCACAATATGCCTGATTCCTCCAAGCAGAAATCCAACTCCGGTCGCAAGTCCAAGGCGGCTGTTCAGCGCGACCGGTTTGTCGGGCCCAGTCTTTTGATGTGGGCCGTGATGTTGGCCCCCATTGCAGGCATTGCAGCCTTGCTGATGCTGGCTTCCACGTCTGATTTACCAGACACGGAGACGCTCGCCAACCCAAAAACGGACTTGGCCACCCGCATTTACACCGTCGATGGGGTTCAATTGGGCAGTTTTTACCGTGAAAACCGAGCAGATGTGCGGTACAGCGACTTGCCAGAGTCCCTCGTTCAAGCCCTTATTTGTACCGAAGACGTGC
Organism: Flavobacteriales bacterium UBA1995; assembly: GCA_002336475.1. Lineage (GTDB taxonomy): Bacteria > Bacteroidota > Bacteroidia > Flavobacteriales_D > Sanyastnellaceae > UBA8752. The sequence continues at coordinate 23,812 of DDCX01000035.1, forward strand.
GGTTTAGGGACCACACGGGGGTCGACTTTAAGAGCTTGGCCAGGGCCATCATCTACCTCGCCAAAAGGGGCGGTGGCAGCACCATCACGCAGCAGTTGGCCAAGCAGCTTTTCACGGAACGGTATGACCGGACAGGGTTTTTTGAGCGGGCAGTGCTGCAGAAGCCCAAAGAGTGGATCATCGCGACGCGGTTGGAGCGTCAGTACACCAAAGACGAAATTATCGGACTGTACTTGAACCGTTATGACTTCTTGAACCAGGCGGTGGGCATTCGCAGCGCGGCTCAGGTTTATTTCGGTAAGTCTGTTCAATCATTGGAGGTTCATGAGTCGGCGATGTTGGTGGGGATGCTGAAAAACAGCGCCCTCTTCAATCCATTGCGCAGGCCAGAATTGGTCGTTGAACGCCGCTCCACGGTGATGTCACAAATGGCCAAATACGGCGTCCTTCCTGCAGAGGACTTGGACAGCCTCAACGCCTTGTCATTGGGCTTGCGTTATCAACGGGTCAGTCACGATGAGGGTCCAGCCCCTCATTTCCGCGAGAAGTTGAGGGCCGAGGTGGGGGAATTGCTTTCTGACAAAGCCGATGATGGATCCTTTAAGGTTGCCAAGGCTGATGGTGCGCCTTACGACTTGTACCGCGACGGCCTTGTCATCCATACGACGCTGGACAGCCGATTGCAGGCTTACGCGGAGTCTGCCGCCAACCGTCACATTCGGGGTGAATTGCAGGCGGATTTTTGGAAGGACTTGAAGCGAACCACTGGCAGGTCTTGGCCCTTTTTCTCCGAAGACATCTTGCCCAAGGAGCAAGACAGGATCCTCGACAGGGCAGTGCAACAAAGCCGCAGGTACCGCCTCGCAATGGGCAAGGAATGTCCCGAGTGTGCCCGTCCGGCATACTACATCTCTGAGCTGGACAGTGCGGGCCAACGCGTGCATTTCTGCCGGCCGGGTAAGGGCGGATGCGGCCATGCTTGGCCGGTGACTTCGCGCCGTGAATTGGACGCTCAATTCGAGGAGAAGACCCAAACGAGGGTGATGGGGCTCGAAGGTTGGGTGGACACTTTGATGAGCCCCATGGACAGCATCAGGCACCAAAAGACCCTCTTGCACGCAGGCCTCATGAGCATTGATCCGAGCAATGGAGAAATCAAGGCGTGGGTAGGAGACCTCGATTACCAGTGGTCGCAGTTTGACAATGTGAGCCAGTCTCGGCGGCAGGTGGGTTCGACCTTCAAGCCTTTCGTTTATGCGACCGCGGTGCGTCTGGGGCTCGATCCTTGCACCGAGTTGCCCAACCAGAAAACCTGCATTGACATGCCGGAGGGTCAGGACCCCTGGTGCCCCGAAAACAGCGACCTCGAGTACGGAGAGATGGTGACCTTGGAATATGCCCTCGCCAATTCCATGAACACCGTGACCGCCAAGCTCATCAAGGATTATGGCGTACAGCGCGTGGTGGACCTGGCCCATGCCATGGGCATTGAGAGCGACATTCCTGCAGTGCCGTCCATTGCCTTGGGTGTGGCGGAATTGTCCCTGCAAGAGGTCACCTCTGCCAACGCAACCTTTGCAGGTGGGGGAGTGTGGCATGCTCCGCGCATCATTCGGCGCATTGAAGACAAGCGGGGCAACACCATCTATGAGCCGCGCCCCCAGATCCGACAGGGTTTGGATGCGGCCACGGCTTATCGCGTTTTGGAGATGATGAAGGGCGTAGTAGACGGCGCTTACAATGCCGAACTCGGGGTGACCAAGGGCACAGGTATCCGTTTGCGCATGGACCTCGAGCGCCGGGAATATGACGGCCTGAAAATCCCGATGGCGGGCAAAACCGGTACGACCCAATCCAATGCCGACGGTTGGTTCATTGGGCTGACACCGGAGTTGGTGACCGGAGTTTGGGTGGGGGCTTCGGATCCGGCGATTCGCTTTTCGACCACTACAAAAGGACAAGGCGCCAATACCGCGCTTCCGATTTTTGGGTTCTACATGAAGGACGCGCTCGCGGACCCTGAGGTGGGCTTGCTCGCCGAGGATTTTAGACCGCCTGTGGGGGTCATGGACGCTGTCCCATGCAGGGAATTGATGGAGGCGAGGGGCATTGACTTTAGAGATGAGGGCGGGGTGGAAGACGAAGATTTGTTTGAATGATCAGGACGAGCACATGGCACTGAACAAGACGGTTAAGGATGCAGCAGCGGCGTGCAGCGGCATTGAAAGTGGAATGACCCTGATGTTGGGTGGGTTCGGCCTGTGCGGGATCCCTGAAAACTGCATCAATGAGCTTGTCCGGTTGGGCGTGACCGACCTCACGTGCATCTCCAACAATGCAGGGGTCGACGATTTTGGGCTCGGGCTGCTTTTAAACGGCAAGCAGATTCGCAAGATGATCTCTAGCTATGTGGGAGAGAACGATGAGTTCGAGCGGCAGATGCTGTCGGGTGAGCTCGAGGTGGATTTGATTCCACAGGGCTCGTTGGCCGAACGCTGCCGAGCGGGTGGGGCTGGAATCCCCGCTTTCTTCACGCCAGCGGGCTTCGGCACGGAAGTCGCCGAGGGCAAAGAAGTGCGGGAGTTCAATGGGAAGCCGCACATTCTCGAGTCTGCACTGACGGCGGATTTCGCCATCGTCAAAGCTTGGAAAGGGGATACGGCAGGCAACCTCATGTTCAAGGCGACGGCCAAGAATTTCAATCCCGCCATGGCGATGGCGGGCCACATTACCATTGCCGAGGTGGAGGAGCTCGTGCCCGTGGGCACGCTTGACCCCAATCAAATTCACACGCCCGGCATTTTCGTCCAACGGATTTTCCAAGGGGATACCTTCGAGAAGCGCATTGAACAGCGCACCGTTAGCCAGGCATGAGCATGGGCCCATTGGCATACATCGGTCCCGGTGGAGGGGTCACGCTGGGCGCTTTGGTGGTCATCTTCATTGGGGGCATCGTGCTGCTCGCCTTTGGATTTATCATTTGGCTGCGTGTCAAGCGTTTTCTGCGTGGCGATGGCAAGGGCAAATGGGGCCTGAAATTGGCCTTGCAAGGGGTGTTCCTGTTGGCCTTGCTTTCCGTCTTTGGTTGGATGGTACAGCACCGGGCCAAGAAGGACCGGGATTTCGGGGCGCTGAATGGTGTGGTGGAAACCTTGTCGGGCTTTCCCGACCTGTTCAAACGCTCTGTTGAAGAGGTACAAACCCTGCCGCAGACCTTTGTTTCCACGCCACAAGACTTCGAGGCTGTCAACCTCTTGGAAGAGGATGTTTTGACTTTGACGGCCTACTCCAATGATGCCGAGGGCAGGACCTTGGCGGTGCGCAATCTGCGCTCGGGAGAGGTGCTGCATGAGTGGGTGCTGCCCGACACACTCGGTCCTTTGAAGCCGCATTGGCGTGTGCACCACCCTTTGCTGCTCGAGGACCAATCGGTGGTCAGTTTCATCACCAACCGTTCTCCCTTGTTTCGCTTGGACGCAGAGGCCAATCTGGTCTGGCGTCAGGACAGCTTGAGCTTCCACCACGCCATCAACCGCGCGGCCAACGGAGACCTGTGGGTGTGCGCCATGCGCTGGGAGCGCGGTGGACGGCACATTGCTTACCGCGGCCGCTACGCCATGGGCGACAAAACGGTGCATTTTCTGGACAACAGCGTAGCGCGCATCGACGCGGGTACTGGCCACATTCTGGAGGTGCATTCCATGGTGGAAATGCTCAAGGAGAATGGATTGGACCACCTCGTCTTGCGGTCTGGAGATGCACAAGACCCCCTGCATTTGAACGATGTAGAGCCGGCGTTGACCACCTCGGCGCATTTCAATCAAGGCGACCTGTTCTTGAGCTTGCGTAACCTGCAGTGCGTCCTCCAATTCCGGCCCGCTACTGGTGAGGTGATCCGGGTGATCGATGGCCCCCTCGCTGCGCAGCATGATGTGGACATCGTCAACGACAGCACGCTGGCCATCTTCAACAACAACACCCAAGAAAACAAGGGGGTCTACACCAACCAAAGGGACAAATACCCGACCTCAAAGGACGAGGTAGAACTGGCCCAGTACCATTCAGAAATCACCTTGTACGACCTGTCCACTGGTGGGTTCATGCCCCTTTTTAGAGAGGCCATGGCCGATGAGGGCATCAT
>DDCX01000085.1 GCA_002336475.1 Flavobacteriales bacterium UBA1995
CGTCATTTCGGCATAAGAAGCCTTTAGGGCGATGCCGCTCGGCAACCGCCGGTTGAGTGCCAGCCGTGGTTGAAAGGAGAAGTAGTTCACCCCCTCTACAAACAGGGCAGAAGCATGCCCGCCCACATTTAACGTCAAGTCCTCTCCGAGGTTGATTTCATCCTCGAGGTAAACAAAAGACTCCGTGGAAAACAAGTTGGGAGAGCCAATGGTGGTGTCCAAGCTGAATTCGTCCCCGAAATCCAATATGGCCTGTGTAGCGCCGGGCTGAAAGCGGTGGCGGGTGAGGTTGCCTCCAAAACGCACAAAGTGGCGGTTATTGGGCGTGAAGTCAAAGTCGATTCGGCCGCCAAGATCCCGAATGCCCGAATTGTAAAGCGAAGCGAAACGGGAGGTGATTTCGGCGCCCCCATCTTGCTCGGTAGACTTGAAGTCAAAACCAGTATTGAAATCGTACCGGCTCTTCATCAAGGTCACATTGCTAAAAAGGTCGGCACGCCACTCGTGGTTCCAACGCAATGCAAGCACTGAGTTGCGCCAATCCAATCCGAGGTCGATTTCTTCTGTCGAATTGTTGAAGCTGTCTTTGGATTTCAATCCGAAATCATCCAGCCCTTGAAATGTGCTCAGGTATATCCTGTCCTTTGCCCCAATGCGCCAATTGACTTTGGCATTTAAGTCGTGGAAAAAATAGGCAGGGTCTACAGAGGATTGTTCGGTGTTTGAAGCCTGGATGATGGGGTTGAGCAACAGGTCCAGGTAAGTCCGACGTCCACTGATCATGAAGGAAGCCTTGTCCTTGGCAATGGGACCTTCTAAGGTGAGCTTGGAAGCCAGCATAGAAATAGACCCCGCTCCGTGCACTTCGTTTTTGTGCCCCTCTTTCATGGTGACTTCAAGAATGGAGCTCAAACGGCCGCCAAATCTGGCAGGATAGCCCCCCTTGGTGATGGAGATTTTTCGGACAGCATCGGCGTTGAAGACAGAGAAAAAACCAAAGAGGTGGCTCACGCTGTACAAGGGAACACCATCCAACATGATGAGATTCTGATCAGGACTGCCACCTCGGACATAAATGCCGCTCGAACCTTCATTGCCAGACTGCACCCCGGGAAGCAGCTGCAAACTCTTCAAAAGGTCCACTTCACCCGCAATGGCGGGTAGCCGCTTAATTTGATCAATAGGGACATCAATCTTGGACATTTGCACCTGCTCTTCGATGCGCTCAGAGGCACTGGATTCCACCACAGCTTCGCCCAATTCCAGGCCAGCTGTGAGCTTAATGTCCAGCTTTACATCTCCTTTGAGGTTGATGGCGATTTTCTGAGGGGTGTAGCCGAGATAAGAAAACAGCACTTCTTGCTCTCCTGCAGGCAGTGCTATGCTGTAATGGCCATAAATGTTGGCTGTAGTACCCGAAGAGCTCGAAGCATGCCAGACTGTAGCCCCGAGCAACGACTCACCACTGTTGGCATCCTCTACGTATCCGCTTAACGTGAAACCTGACCCTTGAGCATAGGACGTGCCTATACCAAGAACCATTCCCAAGGAGAGCACCAAAAAACATTCCCTCTTCATACAGACCAGTTGTTGGGTGCAAACATGGAGCCTTTATTCCGTTGGTGTCTTATAGCTACAAGACTTTCACAGTCATGTACAAAAGAGAACCCCCACCAAAAAAGGCTCCTTTACCATGTTGCGCCCTGCCTCAATTTTTGTCCCGTGACACCTTTTGTTGAGCGGCAATAGAAGCTTGGTGGATGGCCTTGAACACCTCTTCAACGAAACCAGTTGACAATCCCTGTTCTGAACCAGCGGATTTGCTTTGCTCTAGAATTTGATTCCAACGGGCAATCTGAAGGATGGTCATGCCATGGGTCTTTTTATACCTCCCAATCTCCTCAGAGATCCCCATTCGGCGGACGAGCAAATCAACCAGTCCTTCATCAATCATGTCAATTTCAGCACGAAGTGTCGACAACCCTTCTCGGCCCTTTCCGTTGCCTTGAATCTTGGACTCCAGACCTTTAATAATATCGAAAAACCGTTTAGGTGTCACCTGCTGTGCTGCATCGGTCCATGCCAATTCAGGTGTGGGGTGGACCTCGACCATCAATCCGTCAAATCCCAAATCCAACGCCATTTGTGCTACATCTGGCACCATGTCGCGCTTGCCTGTGATGTGACTGGGGTCGTTGAGCAAAGGGATTTCAGGATGTTCGGTTCTAAAATCAATGGGGATTTGCCACAACGGGACATTGCGGTATTTCTTCTGTCCGTGAACCGTGAACCCCCTATGAACGGCAGAGAGCTGACGAACGCCTGCGCCGGACAAGCGTTCGCATGCGCCGGACCACAATGCCAAATCAGGTTGGGTTGGGTTTTTGACGGCAACAGGGATGTTGACTCCTCTCAAACAGTCGGCCAGTTCCTGAACTTGAAAGGGGTTGGCCGTGGTGCGCGCCCCTATCCACACCATGTCAATGCCCGCTTTTAGAGCGGCATCCACATGACGGGGTTGGGCCACTTCAACGCAGACTTTCATGCCAAATGTGGACTGTACTTCCTGAAGCCAAGGCAGGCCCGTATGCCCAACACCTTCAAAGGCGCCAGGGCGGGTGCGGGGCTTCCAAATTCCTGAACGGAAATATGAAATGCCTGCATTTTGAAGACCGGAAGCTGCAGCCAATACCTGCTCTCTGGACTCTGCGCTACAAGGACCAGCGATCAGTGTGAACGAATCTAGCACTTTGCAAAGTAAACACTGCGCAGACAGGAGTTTTGACAATGGGTATAGGGCCCATTTGATTTGGGCCCACACCGAGACTAACTTCCCTCCATGATGATTTTACGTGTGGCTGCTGCCATGGCTTTAACGCTTTTGTTGCACATCAGCGGATTTGCCCAGATTTCAAACCCCTCATATCACTTTGACGCTGCTGAAGTGAGGTTGCCCGCAACGTGGACCCAACCTCAAGAAGACCTGCAGGCCTTGAGGCGCAATGCCCCTTTTTGGAGTGGCTACAAAGCCCAACATCCAAAATGGCAGGTACAGTTTCACCCGGCATCAGGAACCGTACACAGGGCTTATGGACCTGCCATCCCGATGGAGAACCCCACAGCTTGGCTAGAAGGGCAACTCATTTTAGCAGGTTGGCCCATCGGATTGGGAACGTGGTCATCAACCGCCATGGGCAGGCACACTCTGCACCGCACTGACCAACAGGTCGAAGGAAGGCCTGTGCTGGGAACTGAACTTGTCGTGAAGGTGGCTGACCAAGGAGCCGTCATGTGGGGAGCGCAATGCTTCCCCAACGCTAGCTGGCCTCAAGAATTGGTGCTGTTGGAAGCGTCAGATGTCCTTGAAGCTGCCACAGCGGGCCTCTCCCTTCAGGGGGTTTCTACTGAAATGGGAAGCGAGGCTTTGATTCCTTACATGCAGCGTTCCACCGAGCGCAGAAACGTCACATTTCGCCCAGCGCGTAGCATTCAGGTCTCGGGCACGTCGCCAGATGGAATCCCGGTCCAGTACGCGACATGGATTGACCTAGAAACAGGGGAGGTGCTGGAACGGATCAACCAGGTGCACCACATTGGTGATCATAAAGATGGAGAGAAAAAAAACCGCTCCCTTCCCATGGGGCCTCCCGCATTGATGCAAATGCTGAGTTGTCAGGTTACAGGAACGGTGCACCTCACGCAGCCTTTTGAAGCCACATCGGTGGTGGGGCTGGCCAACCTGCAAGTCTCAGGAAATTCTGGTGTTCAATACACCGATGCCGGTGGCATGATCAATTTTGAAGCACCTGGGGCGCAGGATTTGGGCATTCAGCTCCAAGGGCTGTGGAGTACGGTCACCACCAATGGCGTCACCCCCCAGCTCGAATTGACCGTGGAAGGAGATTCAGTGGTGAGCTTCGACGAGAATGCCACCCTTCGCGAACTGAGCGCCTACCATAGCGTGAACCGCATCCACGACCACATGCAGACTTGGCTCCCAGGATTCAATGGGCTTGATTTCTCCATTCCAACAATCGTGGATGTTTCGGGCACATGCAATGCATTCTACACGCCGGGTTCACCCAGCATCAACTTCTACTCTGAAGGCGATGGGTGCAATGCGTTCTCAATGGTTTCTGATGTGGTCTTTCATGAATATGGCCACGGCATCAACGACCTTTATTATGAGAGCTTGGGGAGCGGGTTCAACAACGGCGCAATGAACGAGGGATATGCAGACTGGTGGGCCATCAGTTTGACCGACAATCCTGTGCTCGGTGCGGGTTGTTATTCTGACAATCCTGAATTTTATATCAGGAGGTATGACGTTGATCCTAAGGTTTATCCACAAGACTTGGTGGGCGAGGTCCACGCTGACGGAGAAATCATCTGTGGAGCTTGGTATGACACGCACCTGCTCCTCGGTGGAGACTGGAATCAAATCATGTCCCTCTTCATCGATGTTTTTGACGGGCAACAGGCCACCACCCCCAATGGCAACGAAGGCGAAGCATTTGTAGAGGTGCTGCTCGATGTGCTGCAGGCCGATGACGACAATGCAGATTTATCAGATGGCACACCCAATGGAGCTGCCATTCTTGAAGGCTTTGGCATGCACGGCATCACTTTGTTTAGCAATGTGGAGATTGAGCACGAAGCAGAAGGGTATACTGCAGCGGCAGAACCGATTGCCATCAATGCCAACGCCCAAGTGCTGTTCCCGTTTAGCCAATACTTCGGGAGTTGCAAAATGTATTACCGGACTTCACCATCGGAGGACTGGGTGTCCATAACGATGGAAGAGGGCGACGCGAGTGAATATGTCACCACCATTCCCTCCCAAGAGGAGGGAACTGTGGTGGAGTATTATTTCGGGATCACCGATATCTATGGCGCTGTGAGCGCTGTTACTCCCTACAGCGCAGATGATGCAGCCAATCCAAACCTGCCGTTCAACACCATTGTGGGGCTCACACCGGTTTTGATTGACGACCAAGACGACTATTCAGATTTTGGTTTCTGGCAAATCGGGCTGCCCGAAGACAATGCCACTACAGGACAATGGGAGTCGACCATCCCTGTGGGCTCCTTTAGCGATCCAGGAGACCCCAGCACCATTTGTGCACCTTCAGAAGACCACACACCTGGAGACGGAATTTTCGCATTCATCACTGGAGTCAGTCCAGGTTCCGATGCAGGCATTGGATCAAATGATGTGGATGCAGGCAGCACAACCTTGCAATCCGAGCCCATTGACCTCTCAGAAATGGAGTCGCCTGTTCTGAGCTATTGGCGCTGGTATGTCAATGCCCCTGCGTCGGGAGCAAATCCAGGCGCCGACTGGTGGCAAGTGTATGTCAGTGGTGATGGTGGAGGTACCTGGGTTGAAGTGGAAGAAACCCTCACGCAGGACATTGCATGGCGCCGCCACGCCTTTGCCATTGCCGATTATGTTCCACTCACGGATGCCTTCCAAATCAAATTCACAGCATCGGACAGTTTGCGTCCAAACCAAGGCCTTGAGTTTGATGGTGGTTCGTTGATTGAAGCTGGCGTGGACGACCTAATCATTCACGACGTGGCCACATCATCTGTGAACACCATGCACCCCGGAGCAGGTATACTCGCTTGGCCAGTTCCATTTGCCCGGGAATTACATGCTGCTGGATGGCAGCCCGGTGAAAAGGTGCAACTGTTGGATGTCACGGGCAGGGTCCTTGCCGAAGCCGTTTCTAACGGGCGCGGAGAGACCCACATGGAGATGGAAAATGGGGCATC
>DDCX01000139.1 GCA_002336475.1 Flavobacteriales bacterium UBA1995
CCCACCGGCCAGGCACAATTGATGGCCCGTTGTCACCGACCGAGATTGTGGATCTGCTAAGTCTTCTAGCCGATGAGGATGGCCCAATGAGGACTTGGCGTACTGCTCTCCAATAACCTGAGCCAAGAGGGGACCGAAGTGCACCTTCTGACCAACGGCATCGCGTTTGGCATCAAATCCATGGGCCGTAGGACGTTCGGGCCATGTGAGAGCAGCAGACAATGGCGGCATTCTTTCTTCCCACCAACACCTTACGATGTGATCATGGGGCAATCCCTCAATCAAAGAATAATGTAGTGCGTGCGCCAAAAGCTGTACGTTGCGGCCTGTCTTTCCAGACGGTGAAAATCCTCAGTCCAACAGCAAGACGGCGCCTTGCTGATTCCGGACCTCCTTCGGGGTGTTTCTAGGCCACTCAAGCATCCAGATGTACATGCCCGGTTCTAGCAACTGACCATTCGCATCCTTTCCATCCCAGACAGGCTGGCCCGGATCTAAGTCTGCCACCAATCCTCCCCAACGCGAGTACACCTTGAAAGACACGGGGAGCGTAGATCCTACTCGAGGACTGAACACATCGTTCAAACCATCTCCATTTGGAGAGAAGGCATTGGGAACAAACGTGCCAAATTCAGCCTCGTCATACCCTGGTGTGGGTTCCGGCCCCTTGACTTGGTCTTGCGACGGACTCGGATCTCCCGGAGGAGGGACGGGGTCCAATTCAAAGGCATCAAAAAAGTAGTAGGCCAAGCTGGGGTTTTCGCCTGAACTGATGGCGGCTTCGACATCATCGTCGGGAAGAAAAACCCCAACGGTCATAAACTGGTGCGGGGCATCTGCTTGAAAGGTCACGCTGACTTCGCTCCAATCTTCATCGTACCTCGCATATGAGAAGGCAAAAACAGGAGGCAAGTCCAAAACTCCATCGCCAAATTGTGACGGCTGTTCGGTGCTCAATGCCACCCCCAAACCATTCACAGACAAACCCGACCAAGAGGTCGAAATGCGCTCACCGTTGGTAAAGGCAAAACTCAAACGGTAATGCTGGCCCACTATTAAGGGCTGGGCAAAGCTTTGGACGAGATACTCTCTGGACAAGGGCTGACCCGCTCCATTTCTTTTGATCACGGCGAGTCCTGCGATGCCCCGGCCTTCGTATGGACTGACCATGGCCACTGGAGTCTCGGGCAAGTCCCCTCCCAAGGTACCGTCAATGTGGAAGAAATCCGGTGAAGAGAGGCCGCTCAGGGCATTGTTCCAGCCTGGAAGCAAGTGCCACATGCCAGGTGCTGATGGCAATGCCGTAGAGGTTTCAAAACCGGGATTGGTCAATTGTGCGCTTGCACTGAATCCTTGGGCGCACCACATTACCAATAACAGGGCATACCCTGCGACTTGGCTTCGGTTCACGCCTCCAAATTCCTGATCCATGTCTGCAAATTAACCAATCGAGGCCAGTTTAAACGAGAAGGAGCCCCGCGTTCGGAGCTCCTTCACCTTAACCAAAACAACTTGAACCAAATCTTCGCTGTGTCTGTAGTGCGCTTGCACTTACATATAGAAGACGCAACGGGGGCGAAAAATGTTGTTTCGCAGGTTGCCAAAAGGTGTCAACGCCTGTTAACCCAGCGCTTTTGGACACCCAAGCTGAGCACCCATCGAGGCGCCAAGCCTCCAGACCAGCACCCCAAGAAAAGACCTTCCCAACCTTTTCGACCGAGGGGAACGGACGCCCCTAGGCGCATTCCAAGAGACCACAAATCCGTTGGTTCCCAGTCATTTCTCTCGTCGGATTGGACGTTTGATGGGGATGGCAATGATCCCAAGATGACCCTGTTCACTTCACTGCCACCTCTTTTGGATTGCATCCAACTGCCCATAACACTCCCCCACCACCGGCACGGTTGGTTCCGCGCATGCCTTTTTCCAATCAAGCCGCCAAAGCCCAACCCAATGGATGCCGATTGCACGCGGTGAGACAAAAGTGGTATGGGCAATGTATCGAGCTCCAGTCCCAAATCGGGGTATGTAAACCGAATGAGTTGCTGCAATTCTCCTGGGCCACTGGACTCCAGTTTGTAAAGGCTGTCATTGAGCACGGCTGCGTCGAACGACATATTGTCCCACACTGAAACGGACGCTTCACATCGCAAAAATCGCCGTTTCGTGCTCCATTCTAAACCGGCATGGACATCCAGTGAAGGACGTGCCCCTTTGTTCACAAACCGTGAGACAGGGGACCCCAAAACGCTGTTCGACTGGCCAGTCACACCTGTCCCCATGCCCAGTGTGACCGATGGACCCCTGCGCGACAGATTCTGGACCTTCTTTTTTGACTCCTCCACAGCGTCGGGCGCCTGAGAAACCTCGAGTTGAAGTTCTAAAGGAGCACCGTCTATGGTAATGGTATCCCTATGGCACTCACGACTTGCATCTGCCTGTACTGGAGAAAACAACAACAGCAGCAATACGGCTGCATTTGAGGAAAGGCAACGCAGGATGAAAGGGGATGAACAGGCACAGCCCATCTCCCTTCCTAAGGTTGTGAATCGCAGGGTGCCGCGCACGAGACTCAGCGCTTCCCGCCCCCCGAAGGAAGCGTTAAGGGCAATTTGAGTTTTGGACTGCTTTTGGACGTCTCTTCTGGCACCACTTCCGCCTCTACACCTCCCTCCGATGCTGGCGTCAGACCCTCTGAAGGCAGGGCTTCTGTAGCGTCGATGTGAACTTCATCGTTCATATTGATTTCTAGAGAGACGGTGGGCGTCTCCACAACCTGTACCGCATCGGTTGAGGCTGGATCGGAAGTACCGGACTTTGGAGCCGCTTCAAGCAATGAAGCCTCGGCAGATCCAACATCTTTTGCTGGCACTTCGGATACAACAGCGGCATGCGCAATGGACGAAGTTTCAGACCCATCGATGGAAGTCGGGGAAGGGTGCGCCAAAACTTCTGCTGCCTCTGTGGCTTCACTCCCTGCAGAAGCAGCGGCACCGATGGCATCCTGGGCAGATGCCGCCTCTGCGGCCGCCTGAGCCACCTCGGGTTCTTGAGCTTTAGTGGATACCTCCTCCACCTTCTCAAGAGAAGAATGGTCCAGCTCGCCTTCTGCATTTGAACTCGCCAACCAAAGAGTTGTGCCTGCCAAAACGATGGCGGCGGCTCCCCATTTGACCCAACGCATGCCCGCTCCTTTGGGGGCCGCATCCGTGAACAGGTCTGCCCTTGGCTCGGGAGCTGTCACTTGGCTG
>DDCX01000001.1:0-2035 GCA_002336475.1 Flavobacteriales bacterium UBA1995
TCAAAGACATCAAGAGCAGCAGCCACCACATGGCCCGTTTGAAGGGCGTCAAGGAGGCCGGAAGAGCTTACAATAGGGCCCCGTGCCGTGTTGATCAGAACGATGGGCTTGGAGAAACCATACAGAAATTCACGGTCGACCATGCCCTTGGTCTCTGGTGTAAGGTTGCAGTGAATGCTGAGTACGTCTGCCTCGCGCTTTAACGTGGCGAGGTCGACTTGGTGCACTTTGCCTTGATGGTCGCCTTCGACGTCGTCGCGGTAGGGGTCGCAGGCCATAATCCGGCATCCGATTCCGGTCAATTTTCCGGCGAAAGCCTTGCCCATATGGCCGTACCCCAAAATGCCCACGGTGCGCTGGGCAAGTTCGGTTCCCCGGTGTCCTTCGCGGTCCCATTGACCCTCCTTGACCGAAGCATCGGCTTCACGCAACAGGTTCATCAGGGACAAAAGCATGCCGAGGGCGTGCTCACCCACTGCGTCCCGGTTGCCTTCGGGGCTGTTGAAGACCTGGACCCCGCGCGCAAAGGCGGATGCAACATCGATGTTTTCAAGACCCGCGCCCGAGCGGCAGATAAAACGCAAGGCGGGCAGGCGGTCAAGCAATTCAGAGTCCACGCGAATCTTACTGCGCAATACGATGCCTGCAGCGTCACCATGGGACGAGACAGCCTCCAGCGCGGTGTGTGATGTTCCATCCACGCAGACCATTCCAGCGGCAGTGAGCCGCTCAGAGAGAATGGGGTGTACAGCATCCAAGAACAGGACCTTCATCATATCAAGCAGACATCATGACGCCAATGCTGAAGTAAATGATCAGGCCAATGATGTCGTTGGCGGTGGTGATAAACGGACCTGTAGCCAGCGCAGGGTCAATCTTGAACCTGTCCAACGTCAGTGGAACGAAGGTGCCAAACAAGGCGGCGAAGATGATGACGGCGATCAATGCTAGGCTGACGGTAACACTGAGGTTCCAGCCGTAGCCCAAAGCAAGGCTGGCCCCGAGGATGACCACGGAACAAATGGTGCCATTGAGCAGGGCGACCGAGAATTCCTTCAATAACCGCGGCATGAGGCGGGCCTCACGGGGGTTGCGGCCTGCTGCCAGTCCTTGGACCACAATGGCAGCAGATTGAACCCCCACATTGCCACCCATGGCTGCAATCAAGGGGATAAAGAGCGCCATGGAAGGAAAGCGTTCAATGTCAAAGGCACCGATGACATAGGCACCGGCAAGCCCACCGAACAGTCCGATGAGCAGCCAAGGCAGCCTGGCGCGCGTCATGTCCCACAGGGAGTCGTCGCTTTCGACTTCATCACTCAAACCGCTGGCGAGTTGATAGTCTTTTTCGGCCTCTTCCTCCATCAGGTCCACCACATCGTCGATGGTGATCCTTCCGAGCAGCCGGTTGTGGTCGTCAACCACGGGCAATGCCACGAGGTCATACTTTTTCATCAGTTGCACGACCTTCTCGTCGGGCTCAGTGACTTTGACGGTGCGGGTGTCGTCTTCTTCGAAAAGGTCGCCGATGGTGCTGCGTGTGCTCGTGGCCGTGAGCAAGAGCCTTTTGAGCGAAAGCCGGCCCAACAATTGGCCAGCGGCATTGACCACGTATACGCTGTGCACGGTTTCCACATCCTCAGCCTGCCTCCGCATCTCCCGAATCGCGTGCGAAACCGTCCAGTCGAGTTCTACCCGGATCAACTCCGTGCCCATCAATGCACCAGCAGATCCTTCGGGGTAACGCAGCAAGCTCAGGAGGTCCTCGCGGTCTTCTGAGTCCAGCTGTTGAATGACCTCTGCGGCCCTTTCTTCGGGAAGCTCGGACACCACATCGGCTGCATCGTCCGAATCAATGTGCTCTAGGACTTCTTCGGCGATTTCGCGGTTGGACAGCCGGCCGAGCAAGGCCATCCTCACGTCTTCTTCCAGTTCGACCAAGACGTCCCCGCGTTCTTCGGTTTCAATCAAGTTCCAGAGGTATTGCACCTCTTCGCCTTCGAGCTTGTCCAGAATTTCCGCGATATCGGCGGGG
>DDCX01000001.1:2180-6066 GCA_002336475.1 Flavobacteriales bacterium UBA1995
AGCTCAGTTCTGGGATGCAAAAGGCCTTCATCCCGTTTCCCAGCGAAATCGAGGCCACCGCGTTTTTCATCTTTTGCGCCGTAGACCACACGTCCGATCCGGGTCCAGAAGGCAGCGCCTGCGCACATGGGACAGGGTTCCAAAGTGACATAGAGGGTGCATTGATCCAAAAACTTGCCCCCGAGGTATTCGCTGGCCGATGTAAAGGCTTGCATCTCAGCGTGTGCAGTAAAATCGTGAAGCCGTTCGCACAAGTTGTGGGCCCGGGCAATGGTCCGCCCTCCTGCCACAATCACTGCGCCAACGGGAACCTCTCCCATTTCGGCTGCGCGTTGCGCTTGGTCGAGGGCCTGCCGCATGTACCGCTCATCGTCCGTCATACCGGCAATTTACTGCGGCGGGAGCGGTTGATTTAGGCCTAACACAACGTGGGGATGGAGCGCGAATTCCGAAGCGGATGCGCATGTGGTTACGGGCTCGGAGCATGGCGCAGCCAGTCTTCAAACCAAGACCACTTTTCACCTGCTGGAACTGGCAGAGGAACAGGGTGTGGTTCAAGCCGGCGGGGTTCAAAAGCCGCCAATTGATCTTGTTGGACAGTGGTCCAACCCCAATGCTCTTCCCAATGCCGGGCCAAGTATTCTTGTTCAGGTTGGCCAGGGGTGGGGACCAGAACGGCACTGATTTGCAAAGTGGCCAGGTCCATAAGGCTGGTATACCCGCTTCTGCAAACGATGCAGTCTGCATGGAGCAAAGCATGGCGGATTTGGTGGTCTTGGGCATGGGGAAGGACGCGGACATTCCCGACCCTTCGCTCGGTTCCATGGGGTGATCCAGAAAAAACCACAGCGGCGCGACCGTCCCGGGAGAAGCAGCCAATGAGGGCTTCTTCCATTAGCCGACGCTGGGGCTCTGGACCACTCACCATTCCCACCAAAGGAGGGGAGACGAGATCGGCATCTGTGGCGGCGGCAGGGCGGGTGGCATCCTCCAACGCGAATCGGCTGAGCGGTCCAACAAACCTGTGGTTGGCCATCGGAGGGTCGGAGAGCCTCCCGGCGAGTTGGCATTTTCCCGTATCAGGAATCCACACTTCATCAAAGGCGGTGGCCCATTTGCGGACCTGCAGTGTGGCGATGGGCCGTAACACTCGAGGGGTGGGTGGAACCACTTGATGGGTGATCAATGCAGATGGTATGCTGCGCTGCTCTGGGTGAACCCCATAACAGTTGTCGCTGACCACATGCGTAATGTCGGCCTGTGCCAACAGGGTTCGCAGCCACCGTCGTTCTTGGGCGATGCTCTTCAGAAAGGAGGGCATTTGAAGGGCGATCTGCAGCAGCGTCAAGTTTCCTTTGGCGTACCGAATGTTGGTCCCCGGTTTTTCCAAGCATTCCCATGGCGTCCCTGGGCCGGCTCCGGTCAGGCGTTCCTCCTCCTGCAGTTCGTGCATCTTGTTTTGCAGCCATGCGGCGGCGGCACCGCGCGACGCGACGGTCACCTCGATGCCTGACTTTCGGGCGGCTACAACCAAGGGCCACGTGCGCGTGGCGTGTCCAAGGCCCCAGTCGAGAACGGCAAACAAAACGTGCCGCTTTGTTGCTGTTCGCTCCTCGGAGTGAATTCCACCGCTCATGAGGCGTAATTTCGCACCTCATGGGCAAGGACAAGCTCCGTAAGTGGAAGGAGAATGAGACATTTTCCCACGTGTTCGAACCAGACCTCAAGTCAATCGTGGACGGGGCAGGTTTGCACAAAGGGGGTTGGGCGCAAGAGGTATTCGGCAATGATCATCCGATCACCTTGGAATTGGGATGTGGCAAAGGCGAGTATACGGTGGGGCTCGCGAGGCGCCATCCAGAGCGCAATTTCATTGGGGTGGACATCAAGGGCCACCGTTTTTGGCGCGGTGCAAAGACCAGCCAGGAAGAAGGGCTCAAGAACGTGGCCTTCCTGAGGACCAAAATTGAATTCGTCCAGAACTTTTTTGCAGAAGGCGAGGTCAGCGAAATCTGGCTCACTTTTTCAGATCCACAACCCAAGGACGAAAAGGGCACCAAGCGAATCACGTCAGAGGTTTTCTTGAGGCGCTACCGTCAATTCATGGTCCCGGATGGGATCATCCATGTCAAAAGCGACAGTCCGCTCCTCTATGCCTTGTCGAAAGAAGGGTGGGAGAACGCGGGTTTCCCGATTCTCGAGGATTCACAGGACGTTTACTCAGACCTCGTCCACAGGGTGCTTCCGGAGTTTGCCGATGTCTTGAACATCAGAACCTATTACGAGCAGCGCTGGCTCGAAGAAGGCAAGAACATCCATTACTTGAGGACCCGCGTATGAGTTCGTCTGTTTCCCCTACCGAACCCACCTCTCGACCTGGAACGGGAGACTTTGAGCAGGATGTCCATGCCGTGGCCCGGCTTATTCCCCAGGGAAGGGTAACGAGTTATGGTGCCATTGCGCGTTACCTCGGTGCGGCGCGATCAAGCCGTATGGTCGGCTGGGCCATGAACCGTGCACTCGGAGAAAAGGGCGCGAATGTGCCTGCCCACAGGGTGGTGAACCGACAAGGTCTGCTGACCGGCCACATGCACTTTCCGACGCCTGAAACCATGGCCGAGCGGCTTCGTGCAGAAGGAGTGAAAGTAGAAGGTCAACAGGTGGTGGACTTTACTGAGCGATACTGGGACCCTTCGACCGAACTTTGAGCCATGTCAACATTGACCGTAGAGCATATCATCGGCGCCCTGGGGGGTGTCATCGAGCCGGAACTTGGGAAGGACATCGTGGCGCTGGACCTTGCAGAGGTACTGTCACTAGAGGAGGCAGAAGGGCAATGGAACGCCCGGCTGCGCATCAAGTCTTCAAGCCCCGCAATGCATGCCAGACAGCGCATGAGAGAGGCGGTGGAGTTCGCCCTTGAGAAGCTCGGTTCCAATCGAGGGATCACCATCGCAGCGGAGGTCGAGGTGGTGCCGCTCGGATCGAACGAGCGCAGTTTAGAAACGCGCAAGGTGCTGCCTGGCGTGCAGCACATCATTGCGATTGCCAGCGGCAAGGGTGGCGTCGGAAAGAGCACCGTGACGGCCAATATCGCTGTGGAGCTGGCGCGCCGCGGACACAAAGTTGGACTGGTCGACGCGGACATCCACGGGCCGAGCATGCCTACCATGTTCGACGTGGTCCGAGAGAAGCCCCAGCCCGTTGAAAAAGGGGGCAAGTCCTTGATTGGCCCTGTAGAGGCCCATGGAGTCAAGATGCTGAGCATCGGTTTTTTTGCCGACCCCGATCAGGCGATAGTTTGGCGTGGTCCGATGGCCTCCAAGGCCCTGGGACAGTTGTTTACCGATGGGGACTGGGGTGCGCTCGATTACATGCTGATCGACCTGCCTCCAGGTACAGGCGATGTGCACCTTTCGCTGGTGCAGTTGGTGCCCTTGAGTGGCGTGGTCGTGGTCAGTACTCCGCAAGACATTGCCCTCGCAGATGCCCGCAAAGGGGTGTCGATGTTTCAATTGGAGAGCATCAATGTCCCGGTTCTGGGGTTGGTCGAAAACATGGCGTATTTCTCTCCGCCAGACATGCCAGAGCGCAAGTATCACCTGTTTGGCCGCGATGGGGTGAAGCGCTATGCAGAAGCTTCTGGCACCCCATTCCTGGGAGAGCTGCCATTGGTCCAGGCCATTCGCGAAGCCGGTGATGCAGGCAGGCCCGCCGCCCTGCAGGAGGGCACAGAATCTGCAAAAGCCATTGCCCGTCTCACCGACCGAATGTTGGACGTTCTCGCAGACCTTCCCACGCCTTCGGCAGCACCGGCATCTGCGGTTTAAATTCACACCATGAATCCTGTCCCAGACGCACAAGCATTGACCGAGCGCATTGACCG
>DDCX01000070.1:0-4106 GCA_002336475.1 Flavobacteriales bacterium UBA1995
AGGGTCTCCAAGACTTTGCGCAGGGCGTCTGGGGTGTGCGCGTAATCGACGATGGCGTGTACGCTGCCGTCTCCGGATTGCACCTGTTGCATCCGACCATCGGGGGCGTTGAGCAAGGAGAGGTGGGTCAATGTTTCCATTGAATCCCAGCCCAATTCTCGGGCAACGGCGTACACCGCGGTCAGGTTGGATGCGTTGAAGTCACCGATGAGCCGGGTGTAGAGGTCCTGCCCATCGATGTGCATCTGGAGTCCTCCGAGTCCGTTTTCGATGATGCGGGATTTGTGATCGGCGACTTGTTGTGTTCCAAATGTGACCACGCGGGCCTTGGTGCCGGCGACCATGGTTTCGTGGTGCCGCGCATCGGCATTGGTCAATGCAAAAGCTGGGGCGCCGAGGCCATCAAACAAGGATTTCTTGGCGGCGATGTAGCTGTTGAAATCACCGTGATAATCGAGGTGGTCGTGTGTGATGTTGGTAAACACTGCGCCTTCGAGCGTGGTGCCTGCCAAGCGGTGTTGATGCAGGGCATGGGAACTGGCTTCCATGAAACAGTGCGTACAACCGGCGTCGAGCATGTCGGCGAAGAGCCGTTGCAAGCCTACCGGATCGGGGGTGGTGTGCGTGGCGGGTACCACCTTGTCTACGATGCGGTTCTCGACAGTGCTGACCAGACCGGCCTTGCGGTCAAACATCCGCGCAAGCCGGTGCAGCAGCGTGGCTACAGTGGTCTTTCCATTGGTGCCGGTAATGGCGATAACCTTGAGCTTCTCGGCTGGATTGTCGTAAAAATTAGCGGCGAGGTGCCCCAGGGCCAACCGGGTGTCATCGACCTGCACGTAGACCACATGTTCTTTGCGGTCTCCTTCTGCAGGTAGGTGCTCGCAGACAATGGCGGCGGCACCTGCGCGGGCGGCCGCAGGGATGTGGTCGTGACCGTCAACGGCAGTCCCAGGAATGGCTACAAAACAACCAAACGGCTTGACCTGTCGGCTGTCTGCAACCACAGATTCAATGGCAACATGGGTCGAGCCCACCACTTCGGTAATGCGGGCACCGTACAATATGTCCTTCAGGAGCTTCATGACAGTTCGAGCAGGATGGTTTGACCTTGGCGGGGCGCAGTTCCCGGGGCAATGCTTTGTCGGCGCACGGTCCCGCGACCATTGATGTCGACCCGCATGCCCCTTGTCTCAAGGAGCCTTACTGCATCCCGGAGGGACATTCCCCGTACATCGGGGATGCTGGACTCGGAGACGGTTCGTGGGGTCAGGGTGACCAAACCATCTGATGTGGATGCCGCTACGTGGGAGGGGAGCTCTCCGTTTTCGGTGGTGTCTATGGTAAACGGCAGCCCCAGTGTCTCGTACAGCGAGGTGAGCGTGTTGGCCGAACCGTTCATGGAGACCGGGAGACGTGGGAGCTCTGCCAACAAGCCAGATTTCCGCTCGACCAGGTCGGGGCGCGTGCCATGGAGGTGGTCGGCGATGGCGCGGAAAACAGGTGCGGCTACAACCCCACCGTAATAACCATGTTCGGTGGGCCTTTGAACCACCACTGCGATTGTAAAGGCTGGTTTTTCGGCTGGGAAATAGCCGGCAAAGGAGGCCCGGTGGCCCTTGTAGCCGCCTCCGGGTGAGGTGGCCCGTGCTGTCCCGGTTTTGCCGGCCACCCGATAGGGACGGTCTTCAAAAACGTCTTCTGCAGTGCCGTGGCCCCCTGGTGCACACACCCTTTCCATCATGTCTTGGAGCGCAGTGATGGTGGTGCGGCTCGCCACGCGCTCAGAGATGACCTCGGTAGAAAAGGTGGTGGTGACCTCATCGCCATCGAGCAAGGCATCTGCGAAACGGGGCCGGATCAACCGTCCGTCTGCAGCGATGGTGTTGTAGAAGGCGGCCGTTTGAAGCGGGGTCATGGCGACTTCATATCCAATGGACATGGACGTCAGCGAACAGGCGCTCCAGGACCGCTCGGTGGTGGAGGCGTGCATTTGCGGCTGGCCTTCACCTGCCAAGTTGATGCCCAGAGGCTGTCCCAATCCGATGGCGGAAAGGGCGTCAAGCCATGCTTGGGGGTCGTTGCCAAACACCTGTTGCACGGCTTTGGCGGTGCCTACGTTGGAGCTGCGCTCAAACACCTCTTCTAAACGCAAAGGGCCATATCCGCCATCGGGATGGCTTGTATCGGTCATTTTGGAGCACCCTTTGGCGGGTCGGAAGGCGCCATCACCTGTATCGAGGGTGTCTGTCGCTGACATTTTGCCGGACTCCAATAGGGCCATGACGCTGGCCAGCTTGAAGGTTGATCCGGGCTCCACGGCGGTGCCGATGGCATGGTTGTACGACTCCGCGCAGCGCCCAGTCTCTGGGTCGCGTACCAGGTTGGCGATGGCCACCACGTTGCCTGTCTGGACTTCCATGACCACCGCGCAGCCCCATTCAGCGGCGTGGTGGTTCAACTGCGCGCGGAGCGCATCTGTGGCAACATCTTGGGTGCGCAGATCGATTGTCGTGCGCACGTCACGTCCCATTTCTGGTATTTGGATGAAGTCGTCGGTTGCCGGGATCCAATAGTTGCCGTGGATTCGCCGCATGAGGCGTTGTCCTGATTTGCCTGAAAGGGCTTCATTGAAAGCGGCCTCAATGCCGACGCTTCCTCCGTTGGGCCTGTGCAGTCCTATGGTGCGGTTGGCCAAGGGCGAAAAGGGCTTGTCGCGGCGCGGCTTCTCAGAAAACATGAACCCGGAGCGGTTGCGGGACTGGTCTCCTATCCATGGAAATGCCTGTACGGCTTGGCGCCGGTCCCAGGCGATGTTGCGCGCAATGGCGACATAACGGCTCTTGCCAGATTGGTGTGCATCGACCAGGTAGTTGCGCCAGCCCTGGGTGCTTCTGTTGCCAAACTCCTGCGACAAAGCCTGTGACAATTCGGGCAGGGCTTGCAGGAATGCCTCGACCTCTTCCGCGGTGTTGATGACGGTGGGGTCCCAGTGGAGGTCAAACCTTGGAACGGAAGCGGCGAGCAAGTGGCCGTCGGCCGATAGGATGCGGCCGCGTTCGGGTTCAATCTGGCGCACTTGAGGGAGCATGGCGCTCGCGTCTTCGTGGCTGGGGTCCAATTGAATGAGGACAATCCGCAGGAAGATGGTGACGCCGAATAAGGCGAAAACACCAAAGAGCACCCACGCCCTCGTCGCGATGTGTTGTGCGCTCTTCATGGTGCGGTGTTGTTTGCGGGCAACGCTGTGGGAGGTGCTGAGGGAGCGGTGAGGCCCACATCGGCCATGTCTTCGTCGAGCCGGCTGCGCTGGAGCTGGGATTCAAAGCGGCCTCGCAGGCTTTGCTCGTGGTGGCGGAGGTCCCGGAGTTCCTTGCGTCCTTCTTTGATGGCGCGCTCGTCGTATTCGTATTGGTATTCTAAGTAGGTGTAGCTCAGAATCAATGCGACGATAAAGGCGAAAAAGGGCAAGTGGCGGGTCACTTCTGGGCCACCCAGCCACTCCCCAGCCAAGGACTGGCGAATGGGTGCCAATGCACGGGCAACACCTTTTCCAATGCGCGAGGGCTTTTTGGTGCGTGGTGCCGTGCGCTTTCCCGACGGCTCCAGAGGCTTCGCGTGTCCTGCCCTGCGCCGGGTTGTCTTGGGTTGGTCGTTGCGGTTTTCCTGCGCAATGTTGCGCGCGAGCTGTTCTCCGGGGGAGAGGGGCCGGTTGCCCTTTCGGTTGTTAGAAGCGGAGCGGGAGGAGCGGCGGGTCATGCGGCAAGGGTGTTGCGTGCCGCAATGCGCATGCGCGCGCTGCGGGACCTTGGATTGCGCTCCATTTCTGTCGGGTCGGCTACAATGGCTTTTCCGGTGACCTTGTCAAAAGGGGCCAGCGAGCGGCCGTGGAAATCCTTGGCGATTTCTCCCTCCATGTTTCCGGCCCTCATGAACCGTTTGACCATGCGGTCCTCCAAGCTGTGGTAGCTGATGACCACCAGCCTTCCGCTGGGTTTGAGCAATTGCAGGCTGGACTTGAGCAGGTCTGAAAGGGCGCCGAGTTCGTCATTGACGGCAATGCGCAGCGCTTGAAAGGCCTGGGCGAGGTATTGGTTGCGCTTTTG
>DDCX01000070.1:4165-11932 GCA_002336475.1 Flavobacteriales bacterium UBA1995
CGGAACAGCTGGGTGAGTTCCTGCTCACTCATGCGTTGGATGAGGTCATCGGCGCCCTCGGGAAGCCGCGGATCCATGCGCATGTCCAAGGCGCCATCTCCTCGAATGCTAAACCCGCGCTCAGCGGCATCAAATTGATGAGAGCTGACCCCGAGGTCGGCGAGGATGCCGTCTACTTGTTTCACCCCGTGCAGGCGCAAGAAGTTGGCTGCAAATCTGAAGTTTTCTGGAATCAGTGTGAACCGACTGTCTTCGGGGACATTGGGTTCTGCATCTGGATCGCAATCGAAACCAAACAGCCGGCCATCGGGGCCGAGGGCGTCGAGTATGCCTTGGCTGTGGCCGCCGCCGCCAAAAGTGCAGTCCACGTAAGTTCCGGCGGGCTGCAGGTCGAGCCCTTCGAGGGCGGCGTCAAACAGCACGGGAACATGGTAGGTCGTGGACATCAGTTGCGGCTGGAATCGTTGGGGTTGGTGCCAGGCTCGATGTCCTGACGAACGCGCTCTGCCAAGGCGCCGAAGTCAAAGCTTTCGTCGTCTCCGAGGACTTGGTTTTCGAAGCGGTCCTTGGACCACACTTCGATTTTCTCGCCGAGGCCGGTGACCACGCAGTCGCCCGCTTTGCCCGCTTCGAGTCCAGCATGGCCCAACAAAGCGCTCGGAAGGAGCATGCGGCCAGATCCGTCGAGCTCTACCAAGGTTGCCCCCTTCATGAATTTTCGCTGAAAGAGCTGGTGCTGGCGGTCGTAACGGCTGAGCTGGCCCATCTCGGCGTTGACCTTGTCCCATTCGGGTTTGGGGTAGAGGACCAAGCACCCCTCGAAAATGTCGCGGTTGACCACCAAACCGTCGTGCAGCACGCGGTCCAACTGCTTGCGCAGCTTGGCCGGGAAGCTGACGCGCCCTTTGGCGTCGATCCGACAGTGATATTCTCCGAGGAGGTTGAGCATGGTTCTATGGGCGGCTTGCCCCTCCAAAAGTAGCCGGTTTATCCCACGATTTCCCACTGACTCCCACAATCTGACACAATGTGGAAAATTTGCTGACCACTGTGGATGGGCAACTTTTTCAACAATGGACTTAAGTAATTGATAGTCAATGTCTCCAATAGCCTAATTCAGCAGTTTAGTTGGAGTGGGGAATTGTGGGGTGTTGATGGGGTGTTGATGGAAGGGGAGCGCTCTTGTTCACACATGCGCTTTTATTCTCCGTGAAATGATGCGCCGCCCGGGAACCAAAGGGGGCCTTACTTTGTAGACTAGGCACAAGCCATTCTATGGAGCAGGATCTCATTACTGACGGACGTTACCGCTACGTGCAAAGCGCCACCGAAGGCACACCCTTGGTATTGCTCCACGGGTTGTTTGGTGCATTGAGCAATTTCGAGCACCTCTTCAATCACTTTGCGGGCAAAATGCGGGTCATCATTCCGATGCTGCCGCTGTACGACTTGCCGCTGGCCACCACCAGTGCCAAGACTTTGTGCAAGCACGTCGAGGGCTTTATTGACCACCTGGGGATCGACAAGGTCCATTTGTTGGGCAACTCACTCGGAGGCCATGTTGGACTCATCTACACCAAGCGCAATCCAGACCGTGTCTTGTCATTGTCCTTGACGGCGAGCAGTGGACTTTACGAAAATGCCTTTGGCAGTTCGTTTCCGAGGCGTGAAGACAAGCAGTTCATCCGCGACAAGGTGGGGGAGACTTTTTTTGACCCTGGTCACGCCACCGATGAATTGGTGGACGAGTGCTTTGCCATTGTCAACGACAGGAGCCGGGTATTGCGGATTCTGGCCATCGCCAAAAGTGCCATTCGGCACAACATGGCGGCGGACTTGCCCAATATGAAGCAGCCTTCTTGCTTGATATGGGGGCGCAACGATACCATTACGCCGCCGGAAGTGGCCGGCGAATTCCAGGCCTTGTTGCCGGATGCCGACCTCCATTGGATCGACCAATGTGGCCATGCCCCTATGATGGAGCACCCCGAGGAATTCAACAGCATCTTGAGCGATTGGTATGAGCGTCGAGGAATACTCAGTTGACGACCCCGCGTTCGTGAAATCGAGCGCAAAGCTGCAAGAGTGTCCAGAAGCGGACCGCCCTGAATACACCTTCATCGGACGTTCGAACGTGGGCAAGAGTTCGCTGATCAACATGTTGACCGGCCGCAAGGCTTTGGCCAAGACGAGTTCTACGCCAGGGAAGACCCAGCTGATCAATCATTTCGAGATGACGACGGCGGGCAAGCCGTGGTACCTGGTCGACCTGCCGGGCATTGGCTATGCCAAAGTGTCCAAGAAGGACCGGGCTTCATGGGAGCGGACATCCAGGGAGTACCTGACCAAAAGGGAGAACCTCATGAGCATCATGATGCTCATTGATTCAAGGGTGCCGCCCCAAAAGATCGACATGGACTTTATGGTGTGGATGGCCAAGAATGGCCTGTCCTTCGCCATGATCTTTACCAAGGTGGACAAACTCACGATCGCGGAGCGGGAGGCGTTTTTACCCCGCTATACCGAGCACATGTTGAAGCAATGGTCGGCGATGCCGCCTCATTTTGTGACCTCTGCGGCCAAAGGAGATGGACGGCAAGACGTCCTCGGGTTCATCGCCCAGACGAACCCCATTTATCGGAAGCCTCCTCCTGTAGAGTGAGTGGAGGCTCAGCCTTCGCCATTGGGCCCTACTCCAATCCGCTCAGCGAGTTCTGAAGTGAAGCCTCGAATGGCACCTGCGGCCCGCTCATCTTGTGTGGACCGCTCGAGGGCATCGGCAAGGGTCATCATGGATTGGCACACGAAGACCTTCATTTCCTCCACCGTCATGTCTTTGTCCCACAGGTCAATGCTCAATGCTTCTTGGCCGTTCCAAACACTGAGGGCAAAGGCCTTGGCCTCGGCATTGGCAATTCCAGCGTCGGATGCGGACCAACGGATGGAGGTGGGCACTTTGTTGTCGTCGGTGGTGACGGTCAGGTGAATGTCGGAGGTGCGGTCGTTGGCCATGGAATGCAAGTTCGGTATTGGCGCTCAGCCCTTGGGTCTGTAGGACTGTAAAAAGGGCAAGACATCGTCCTTTTCCATCAATTGAGACAGTGACATTTCGGGGTGGCGGATCATAAAATCCTCTACCCAGCGCAATCCCATGTACCAGCCCAATCGATCGGGACTGTCTTGAGGGACTGCACCCGCTTTGGTAAATGGAGCGTCGGCCACCCAGCGCTGTATGTCCATGCGTTTGGTGGTGTAGAGGAATTCTTCTTTGCGCAGCTCGACCCACACCTGCATCTCGTGGTTTTGCGCCCATTGCCATTCTTGTGGCGTCCAGTCCATCAGGTCCCAAGGCGATACATCGGGCGCGATGCACTTGGCGATGAACAGCACTTTGCCCCAGTAGAGCAGTTCCTGTGCCAACTGACCGTTGGAGGGGTAGTGTTCCTGTTGAAATTGGACGAGCAGCCATCCTCTGAGGGCGTCTGTTACCAGGTGTTCGGGCACCATCCTTTCTTGCATGTAGCCCGGGTAGATGTGTGGAGGCAGGTTTTTGACGGCAGGATGTTCTGAACCAATGAAAAATTCGCAACCCACCAACAGCAGTTCGGGAGTAGGGTACACACTGAAGTTGTACCCGGTGTATCCCATGTCGATGTCCGGGGTGGGGGCGGCGGGGAAATGCTGCTGAAAGCGGCTGAGGGCAGCGGTGATCTCTTCTGTGGCTCGGGAGATGGTGCCGGTTTTTTGAAGGACGCTGTCGATTCCCTCTACGGCCAAACGGGTTCCTTCAAACGCGGTAAACCCTCGCCAAGCCGAATCAAGGGCGGTTTTTTGGCCCTCCGATGCCGCGGGCCATGGGCCGAGTTGAAGGATGTCTCTGAGCAGTGGTCCTTGCCAGTTGACTTCGGCATCCAATGCGTTGATTTCAGTGCGGTCTCGAACGTTTTCCCAGCTTTGTGACTGGGACTTTCCAAGGTCTTGAGCGGGCCGTTCAAATGGAGCGTAGGGGTCTGAACTTTGGCATCCACTGAGGAGCAAAACCACAGCAAGCAGGCTGACGGTTCTGCACATTAAAAGAAGAGGGTTGTCGCTCTGAACACTCATGGTGCAAAAGTGCAGCGGTTGATGGTCCATTTTTCGTCTTTGGTACGCAATTTGCTCTCTGAGGAACGTTTGCATTCTTAGACATGGTATCCACTACAATTTTCCGTTCCGCTGCCGTCGTGCTGGGATTCGTCTCATTGGCGGCATCGGCCCAAACGGCCCCCCAGACATCATCCAATACTGGGCGCTCTCGTTACAGCGAGCCTAAATTCAGGATGGGCCTTCACCTTTTGCCATCTGTGGCTTGGTTGGACGTGAGGGATACGCACAGCAATTCAGAGGGCAGCGTGGTGAGGTTTGGTTTTGGCTTTACCGCTGACATCATGTTCGCCGACAATTATGCTGTGGGGACGGGTCTCAATGTTTTTCGCAATGGGGGCAAGGTGTCTCATTATGACCGGGTCATTGGTGACCCAGAAGATGCCGCGAATGACAGCACGGCATTTCTCGTGCGCCGCGAGCGCACCTTGACACAACATTGGGTGGAAGTGCCCATCAGCTTCAAGTTCAGGACGCGACAGATTGGCCACATCACCTATTGGGGGCAATTCGGCTTGGGCATGGGCCTCAACTTGCGCAGTACTGCAAAGGATGCCATGGATTACCGGTACCGCGGAGAGGAGGGGGAAGAGGGTACAGTTTGGACCGAGGAAACGGTCATTGCCGCTGGCAACGAGGGGGTGGTTGTGTTCGAGGATTTGCCGGTCGAAGACGATGTCGCTTTGTTGAGGGCAGCCATGATTGTGGGCCTGGGAATTGAATACAACCTCAGCGGCAAAACCGCTTTGCTGGTCGGGGCGACCTTCAACAATGGCCTTTTCAACGTGGCCAGCAACAAGAATTACGGCCCGGCCCGCAACGAAGAGCACATTCAGTCGGCCGCTGACGGTTCGCTCGACCCCGCTGCCGGCGGTTATGACATAAAAATGGTCGACAACGCCATCCTTTTTAGCTTGGGATTGTTGTTCTGATATGAAGTTGCAGTCTTCCCGTTCTATGGATGCCGAAGCGGCGGTCCGACACATTGTTCAATGGATGGCAGATTACCTGGATCACACGGCCCTTGATGGTTGGGTTGTTGGGGTGAGCGGCGGCATTGACTCGGCTGTGACTTCTACCCTGGCGGCGCTGACCGGAAGGCCAACCACGGTGCTGCGTATGCCCATCCATCAGGCGGTTGACCAGGACCAAAGGGGCGCCGATCACATCGCTTGGTTGGAATCTCAGCATGAGCACGTCACGTCGTGTGTGGTGGATTTGACGGCTTCCTTTGATGGGTTATCGGATGCCCTCGCCTCCTCAGCAGACGGACCTTTTGGCGGGCTTGCGTTGGCCAATGCTCGGGCACGGCTGCGCATGACCACCCTCTATGCTGTGGCCGCCGAAAAGGGGGCGTTGGTGGCGGGTACCGGCAATAAGGTGGAGGATTTTGGGGTGGGGTTTTACACCAAGTATGGCGATGGAGGTGTGGACCTCAGTCCCATTGCGGACCTCTTCAAAAGCGAAGTTTACGCGGTAGGACGGGCACTGGGAATCGGGGAAGCCATTCTCCGTGCAGCGCCAACGGATGGACTCTGGGGAGACGACCGCACCGATGAAGACCAACTTGGCGCCAGCTACGATGAGCTTGAGTGGGCCATGGAACAAGTGGCGAAGGGCCGGTCGACTGCAGAGTTTGAGGCGGCCTCACGGGCGGCCGAAGTGATGCGGATTTACCACAAGCACCACAGCGCAAACCTTCACAAGATGAACCCCATACCCGTGTGTGAAGTGCCCTCGTCGTTGTTTGGTCCGCGCCAGAATTGATCTGGGACGGGCCGTGATGAACAGGCTTAGTCTTCTTCTTCGACGATGGACCAGCTGACTTCAAGCCTGCCGGTGCTGCCATCAGATGACATCAACCCCAACGTGTAGGCTCCGGGTTCCAAGTACCCATCACCACTGGTCTTTTTGGGCGAGAAGCTCAGGTTTTGCCACCCCCTGTGCAGGCCTTTGAAGTCCTTTTGTCCCAGAACCGTTTGGGCGCTGTCCATCAGCTGAATGGTGTAATCTCCGTGGCTTGGAATAAAGGCGGGCAATTGGACTTTCGGCGTCCAGGGCTCGCCCCAACCGTATCCGCGTTCTCCCCAGCCCTCCCGCCAAGTGAGGTCTTCGGGCGTTTCCATAGACAGCAACAGGGCTTCGGGCGCAGTGGCTTCAGCTTCGGTTAACCCCTCGATTAAGGGGTTCAGATCGAGGACCCAAATGCTCCGGCCATGGGTGCCGATGACGAGTTCGTTTTCCCGTTCCTGGATGACGAGGTCGTGCACGGGAACGCGGGGCAAGTCGGGATGTGCCAACGCCCATGTGAAGCCACCATCGAGAGAGGCGTAAAGTCCACCGTCCGTTCCGCAAAACAACAGGCCTTCGACGTCCTCTGATTCTGCGAGGGCGTTGATGGGCTCCATGGGGAGACCACTGCGCACGGTTCCATCGTCACCGAGTCGAGACCAAGTCTGGCCATTGTCATCGGATGCATACAAGTAGGGTGCGAAGTGGTCGTGGCGGTAGCCGTTGAATGTGACATATAAGCGGTCCGCGGAGTGGTGTGACCACAGCACTTCAGTGACCCATAAGGTGCGCCGGGGTGCGGCTTGTGGAGCAGGAGGCGTGCGGGCTTCCCAAGTGTATCCACCGTCGGGGCTGAGGTGGACGAGGCCATCGTCGGACCCGACAGCCAGCCGTCCAAACCGCAACGGACTTTCGTGCAAGGCTGTGAGCGTTCCAAAAGGCACATTGCCTTTTTTTGATCCCCGGGTCAGGTCGCCTGAAAGGGTCTCAAAGTTGTCGCCTTGGTCCAGTGACCGGTGGAACCTGTTTGACCCCATGTACAGAACATCTTGATGGTGACGCGACAGGTGAATGGGCGTTTGCCAATTCCAGCGCAGCGGGGTCTCACCGAGGGTATGCTCTGGGTGCAGTCGGGCCCGATCACCGGTCTGCCTGTTGGAGCGGCTGTACCAACCGAATTGATACCCTGTGTAGACCGTTTCGTTGTCTCGGGTATCGACTTCGATGCGCATGCCGTCGCCCCCATTGAGGCGGTCGTAGGGATAGTCGCCGGTTTGGTGCCACCGGGGGCCCGCTTCGTATCCGCTGGGCCCGCGCCAGGTGCCGTTGTCCTGCAAGCCACCGTATATGCGGTAAGGGTCGGCGTCGTCCACCGCGACAGCGTAAAATTGGCCGACAGCGGGTGAATTGCACGAAGTCCAATGGTCACCGCCGTCGAGGGTGACGTTGATGCCACCGTCATTGCCGTTGATGACGTGCTGCGGATTGTTGGGGTTGATCCAGATGTGGTGGTGGTCCACGTGCACGTTGTCTTGGGCAATGGAAGTCCAAGTGGCACCGCCATCGGTGCTTTCCAGGAGGGGGACTCCTCCGATCACCACCCGGTCCTCATCACTGGGATCCACCGCGATCAGTCCGAAATAGTAGCAGTAACTGTAGCAGACTTCATCGAGGCCTTCTTCGTGGGTGCGTTCCCACCGCGCCCCAGTGCTGTCGCTTGCTGTCGTTTTTCCCTGTTGCAGGGATTGGCCCGTCCAGCGGTACACTTCAGCGCCAATGATGGGCGGATTGAACATGGCGGCATTGGCATCGCCTAGAAAATCAGCGAGGGCC
>DDCX01000056.1:0-25247 GCA_002336475.1 Flavobacteriales bacterium UBA1995
TGCTGAGGAAGCACCTGCTGCTGACGATGCTGCACCTGCCGAAGGAGAAGAAGAGAAGCCTGCCGAATAAAGCAGAGTATTCCACATCATTGAAAAAGGAGGCCCAAAAGGCCTCCTTTTTTCGTTGAATCAGACCAGGTAGACTGTTCAAATCCTGTTCTTGCCTTGCTGCCTTTAAATACGTGCAAGGCTGCTATTGCGGACTATCTTCGCGCTCCGATGACGCACAACGATTCACAAGGCGCCTCACGGCGGGCGGTCCTGCTGTTGGAGGATGGCACACGCTTCGAGGGTGCCGCGATCGGTGCCACAGGCACGACGACCGGCGAAGTGGCATTCAATACAGGGATGTATGGATACCAGGAAATCTTCACCGACCCAAGCTATAAGGGTCAGGTGCTGGTCATGGCGACTCCCCACATAGGAAACTATGGAGTCCACAGCGCAGAGAATGAGAGTGGCAGCACTCAAATTGCAGGACTGGTCGTCCGGAACTTCAGCGAAGTGGCGAGCCGCATCGGAGACATTGAACCCCTTGCGGACCGCTTGGGCCGAGATGGGATTGTCGGCATTGCAGACATCGACACACGCGGGCTCATTCAGCACATCCGCGATTGTGGCGCGATGAATGCGCTGATTTCCAATGACGGCACACCTGAGCCAGAATTGTTGTCCCGTTTGAAAGACACCCCTTCTATGGAAGGACTGGAGCTTTCTAGTGGGGTGACGCGCCAAGCAGCCGAAGACGCCGGTGATCCGGAGAGCGCTGTGCGCATTGCACTGCTGGACCTTGGCAACAAGGAAAACATCACCCGCTGTCTCACAGAACGAGGGGCCTTTGTGCGCCAGTTCCCCATGTCGACTGGACTGGAGGAGATGCGGGCATGGAAACCCACCGGCTGGATGATTTCGAATGGTCCTGGTGACCCCTCTGCGATGCCAGAGACCATCTCTTTGATCCGAGACATCATAACACTCGGTCAGCCGGTATTTGGTATTTGTCTTGGGCATCAATTGATCGCATTGAGCCAAGGATTGCGCACCGAGAAGATGTTCCAAGGCCACCGAGGTGTGAATCACCCTGTGAAAGACCTCGAAAGCGGAAAGTGTGAGATCACTTCCCAGAACCATGGGTTTGTGGTCAGCCGGGACTCCTTATCCGAAGTGGAGGGCGTAACCGTCACCCACGAACACCTCAACGACGGCACCGTGGCCGGCATTAAAATCGAAGGTCAACCGGTCTTTTCGGTTCAATTCCACCCCGAGGCCAGTGCAGGCCCACACGACAGCCGGCATTTATTTGACCGTTTCATTACGCACATCACACAACAAGGCACAACACAGCCTGTCTGAACATGCAATACATTGATCACATTCATGCCCGTGAAATCCTGGATTCCAGGGGCAATCCAACCGTTGAGGTTGAAGTCGTTACAGGCGAGGGCGTCGTAGGACGTGCAGCTGTTCCTTCCGGGGCGAGCACAGGCATTCACGAGGCTGTGGAGCTCCGCGATGGAGATGAAAGCCGCTACCTCGGCAAGGGCGTCAAGAAGGCGGTATCAAACATCAACGTGACCATCGCCGAGGAACTCGGAGGCATGGACATTTTCGATCAGGTGGGCATCGACCATACTTTGATCGATCTCGATGGAACTGAGAACAAAGGCAATCTCGGGGCAAACGCCCTTTTGGGTGTAAGCTTGGCAGCAGCCAAAGCTGCCGCAGGTTCTTTGGGTCAGCCACTCTACCGCTACATCGGTGGCGTCAACGCCAATCTGATGCCGGTTCCCATGATGAACATCATCAACGGGGGGTCGCACGCAGACAATGCCATTGACATCCAGGAGTTCATGATCATGCCTGTTGGGGCAGATACCTTCGCTGATGGCTTGCGCATGGGTGCGGAAGTGTTTCACCACCTCAAGAAGGTGTTGAGCAGCAAAGGCCTGAGCACGAATGTGGGAGACGAGGGCGGTTTCGCTCCCAATCTCAACTCCAATGAAGAGGCGCTGGACACCATTTTGATGGCCATTGAGAAGGCGGGCTACAAGCCCAATGAGGACTTCCAATTGGCACTGGATGCAGCAAGCAGTGAGTTCTACGACAAGGAGAAGGGCCTGTACATCCTCTCGGGCACGGGCCAGCAAATGGACGGTGCAGCCTGGGTCGATTACTGGAAGGAGCTTCGTGGAAAGTACCCCATCATCAGCATCGAAGACGGATGCGACGAAGACGACTGGGCCACTTGGAAGCTCATGACGGATGCCTTGGGTGAAAACACACAGTTGGTCGGAGACGACCTCTTTGTGACCAACGTAGAGCGCCTAAGCCGTGGCATCGAAGAAGGTGTGGCCAATTCCATTCTGATCAAGGTGAACCAGATCGGAACATTGACCGAGACCATCGAGGCGGTGCAGTTGGCCAACCGTTGTGGTTACACCAGCGTGATGAGCCACCGCAGTGGTGAGACGGAGGACACGACGATCGCCGACTTGGCTGTGGCACTGTCTACAGGTCAAATCAAAACGGGCAGCGCTTCTCGCAGTGACCGGATCGCCAAGTACAACCAGTTGCTCCGCATTGAGGAGGAGTTGGGTGACAATGCATATTATCCCGGTCCACATTTCGCCTGAGGAATGCGGGACAAATAGACTTTCCTCTTGGGGGGTCAAAAAGAAACGGGGGACCCTCAGGTCCCCCGTTTCTTTTGGTGGTTGGTCTTTGGTAAAGGTCGAAGGGGCTTTAGTTCTCGCGGTCCGGAGTGCGGATCACAAGGAACTCAGTTCTTCGATTTTCTTGGTGCTTGGCTTCCGAACAAGGAATGCCATTGCCGCACTCATTGCGCAATTCTCCTTCGCCGACACCGACGGGGGAAACTTGATTGGCAGCAACACCAAGGTCTTTTAGATAGCGGGCAGCGGAGGCAGCACGCCGTTCACTCAAGCGTTGGTTGTAGCGGTCGGTGCCGCGCGCGTCACAATGGGACCGAAGTTCGACTTCGATGCCTGGACGGTTGCGCAGGAATTCTGCTACCAAGGACAGTGCCGGCTTGGCTTCGTCGCGCAGACGGTAACTGTCGTAATCCCAGCGAATTTCTGGCAGTTCAAAGCTGTCACCCTCTCGGATCGCACTGGCGTATTCATCGCTGTTGAGCTCACTCGTCGGGGTCAACACAATGGTCACCTCCATGTCACGCACCAAGACGTCGTCAGGGGTATCCAAGGTGATGTTCTCGGCGAAGTAAGTCTCCATGGTCGCTTCGGCGCGGAAGCTTCTGCCATGAGGTAGGTTCAGTTCAAAACGGCCGTCATCGTCGCTTTGAAGAGATACTGCGCTTCCGTCTTCTGCATCGAGCAGGTCGACATTGGCGTTGGCAATGGGCTCACCCGTTTCGCTGTCGACAACCATGCCTCGGATGGTCAAGGGCCGTTCAACAACACGGAACTTCATGATCCGGTCATAACCGAAGCGGTCTGACGACACAAAACCTGATTTTCCGCCATCATCAAAAGAGATACAGAAGTCGTCGCTTTGGCTGTTCAGGGGGTAGTCCAGGTGAACAGGATTGCCCCAAACGCCATGGGCTTCTTTCACGGAGTACAACACATCCAATCCACCCAAAGTGATCTGGGCGTCAGAGGCAAAGAACAAAGTGTCGTTGCCTTTCAGGCTGGGAAAGACATCATCACCTGCGCTGTTCACTGCGGGACCCAAATTGACAGGAGGGAAGGACCAGGTATCACCATTGCGTTCCAAGCGATAGAGGTCCATACCTCCATACCCACCGGGCATGTCACTCGAGAAATACAAGGTCGATCCATCGGGACTGTAGGCAGGGTGTGCATACATGTTCGACCCATCGCTTAGACCGATTTCAATGTCGTTTGTCCAAGCCTCTAAGCCCTTTCTCGCATAGAAGATGGTGGTGTTGTTGACCGATGCATCATCGAGCAGCAGTTTGCCAGATTTCTCAGGGGCGTGAGAGCTTCGGGTATAGAAGATCTTGGATCCGTCAGGAGAAATGGTGGCGATGCCATCGTGGTACGGCCCGTTGACACCAGGTACCAAGGTGGGTGTCCCTCCGGAAACAGGAATCTGATACAGATCGGTGTAGCTGAGGTCGGTGTAAGGATCTCGAGCGCCTTGCTTTTCGAGTGCGCCTGTGAAATACAAGGTGTTGCCATACCTGTAGGGCGCAAAAGCAGACCGTATGCCTTCGGTAGAGAAGGGTTCGAGCTCAAATGCCGTGGTGTCCCTTGAACCATCTTGGGCCAGCATTGCGCTCTGGCGCAAAGCGGCGGCAACTTCATTGCTAGGATCGCGCTGACTGACTGCATTGAGCAGGCGTTCAGCTTCTGGGTAACGCTTCTGTTTGAAGAGCGTCTCGGCATAGGAGATGCGGTCTGCATCTGTGGCCTCTGGCTGCGTCACCAAAATGGCATAGGCAGCCGAAGCTTCCTGTGGCTCATTGATCAGGGCATGCGAGGAGGCCAACATGCGATAAGACTCTGGGCTGGGAATCCGTTGAACGGCCTTGCCAAAGTGGTGGATGGCATCCTGATACCGGAGCTCATCATAAGCAGCTTGGCCTTCTTCAACATGGAGGCGGGCACAGCTGGATATGGTTACCATGCCGCCCAACACGATGCCAAGCAACAATGAAGGGGAAAGGGAGAAAATTCGCGCGAGCATGGGGTCAGAAATAACGGGGAGAACGCTTGGCACTGGTGCCCTGTCCAAAGTCGAAGCCGATCAAAATCTCATTTGAGCCCGTGGAGTAGTTCCGGATTTCACTCAAGGTGAAGTCATGGGCGTATCCAATGCGCAATTCTGAGGTGACTTGAATTTCCATCATGCTGACGATGGCATCGCCAGAGCGCCATCCGGCACCAAGCCAAATGCGCTCTTGGAACAAGGCATGCAAATTCAAATCCAATTGGGCGGGTGCGCCTTGCACCGCTTTCAGGAGAAAGCTCGGCTTGAGCATAACGCCGTCTGATGCTTTGAGCACCACGCCAGCTGTTGTGAGCAAGTGCGGTTCAATGGTCTCAGCATAGGGGCCCAGTGCCGTCAACGTTGGAATGGAGACACCGCAATAGAAGCGCTGCATGTGATAGTAAGCTCCGAATCCGAACCTCGCTGATTGGGTGATCTGCTGGTTCTCGCTGTAATTAGGATCACCTGGATCGGTCAATTCTGCGGCGAAGAGGTCGGCACGGGTATTGGCCACACCGCCTTTCAAGCCCAGAGCAAGTCGACCTGCACCCAACCGCATGCGGTACGCGAAGTTGACCGCGACATCGGTTTGTGTGGTGAGTCCAATTTGATCGTGCACCATAAGAATGCCCACGCCCATACTGTTGTTGCGCAGCGTTCCATCAAGGGCCACAACACTGGTGGTTGGAGCACCATCGAACTGGTTCCATTGGCTGCGGTGCAACAGGCTAGAGGATGTATACGGGTGAGAACCTGCATATCCTGGGTTGATCAACAGTCCATTGAACAGGTACTGGCTGATCATAACATCCTGTTGTGCCAACAGTGGGGCAGACCCCAGCAGCGGCAAAATCAGGAGGAAGAGTTTCATGCGTTTCATCTGAATGTCTTTCTTCAATTCACGTCAATTGCTGGACCAACTCAGTCCTTTCGGACATCCACATATGATCCAAACTTCCGGCCATCCTCAAACCTCAGCAACACGAAGTAGGTGCCATCGACCACCTGATTGTCGGTGATGGAATTCTTGCCATCCCAATCGTTCCTGTACATCTCGCCAGGGGCAGATTCATAGACCAGACCTCCCCAGCGGTTAAAGACTTGGAAGTAGATGAACGAACCGTCATCTCCCCAATAGCATGGAGGGTAGGAAGTAGAGCCATCTCCATTGGTACCGAGGTTTTCAATCACAAACGTGTCATTGAAACCATTGCCTCCATTGGCTCCGGGAGGGCTAAAGGCATTCGGCAGAACGGGCTGAGGCTCGTTCACGTCGATCAGTTGGTCGTATGCCGTCTGGTTGCCGCAGTGGTCTTCAAACACCCAAGAACGCGTCAGGGTGTAGTGGGTACCGTCGACATAAACAGCAACTTCATCTTCATAGGTGGCCGTCATCCCTGCAGGGTCGCCGTCACAATCGTCCGTAATGTCCAAATTGGCGTCATCCATCCAGTCACTCACTGGGAGCGTTGTGTCGAACTCAGGCACTTCCTGAGGACACATCAGATACAGGTCTGCAGGCTCCTCTGTGATGTTTGGGCCGGTCGTGTCTTGCACTGTGATCTCATGCACATAGCTCGTGGCATTGCCACTGCAATCCGTAAAGATGTAAGTGTCGTAACGGATGTAGTCACAAGGGCTGTCCTGCTGACCGTCGTCATCCGTTGAGACTTCAAACGTCCAAGGGTTGCAGTTGTCCTCTACGGCAAAGAAGGAGCTGTCCAAGGTGCCGATTTCGTTGACAGGGTCGCAATCAATCGTAGTGTCGTTCGGGAACACATTGATGATGGGACCTTCGTTGTCAAAGTGGAACATGGTTTGGACCTGTGATGTGACATTGCCACAGGAGTCCAATGCGGTGAACGTCCGGAACAGGGTGTCGACCCCGGGACAATCTCCCGGGACAATCAGGTCGTTCCAAGAGACGTCAACCAGGCTACAGTTGTCCTCCGCAGTGGCCAAGAGCAAGTCCGAATCCGTTGGGGATGGGTAGGGCTCAGTGCACGTCAGAGAGTCGTCAGAGGGGAAGAACAAGAACAAGGGGGCTGTGGTGTCCTGCACCGTTACCGTGTGCAAGAACTCGGTAGCGTTGCCGTCACAATCCGTAAAGGTGTAGGTGTCCAACCTGACGTAAGCAGGCCCACAGTCTCCGGGTAGGGTGTCCGAAGAGACACCGAAAGTCCAGGTGTTGCAATTGTCTGTCACTACAAACGCGAGGCTGTCCAGCGTCGAGGGCACGGCATCACAGTTGACGGTGGTGTCCTGTGGCAGCTGGGCCACATCCAATTGGGGAGCTTCCTCGTCGACCTGCACGATGTTGTGCGATTCGACGGTGGTGTTGCCGCAGGAGTCTACCGCGGTAAATGTCCGGGTCAAAGTGCTGCTGCCAGGACATGCGTTGGGAACAATCACGTCAAGCCAAGTCACCTCCACTTCACTGCAATTGTCTGAAGCTTCAGCCATCCAGATTTCGCCGTCTGTGGGCAGTGGGAAGTCCTGCGTGCAGGGGATGGTGTCGGTTGCTGGAACGTAATCAAAGATGGGAGCAGTGACATCTTCGACCATCACTTGGTGCACGAATTCAGTCGCATTGCCATCGCAATCGGTGAACGTGTAAGTGTCCACACGGGTGTAGCTGAACGGGCAGTCTCCAGCAATGGTGTCTGAAACCACTGCAAAAGTCCAAGTATTGCAGTTGTCGGTAGTCCCGAATGCTGCGCTGTCCAAGGTTGCAGGAACCGCATCACAGCTGACCAAGGTGTCAGCGGGCAACAGGGCGGGGTCGGGTTGAGGACCTTCCACATCGGATTGCGCGATGGTCTGCACCGCAGAAGTGGCATTGCCGCAGGCGTCGGTCGCCGTGAAAGTCCGGTAGAGGGTGCTGCTTCCAGGACAAGCGTTGGGCACGATCTCGTCGCTCCACGTGACTTGTACATCTGTGCATGCATCTTCAGCAGTAGCCATCAAGAGCTCAGAGTCTGAAGGCATGGGCCAAGGGTCGGAGCAGTCGATGTCCGCGTTTTCGGGTACGAAAAGCATGACCGGAGCCACCGTATCAATCACATCAATGATTTGGAAATCGGAATCCACATTGTTGCAGCCGTCCATGGCATAAACGGTGCGCATCAGACGCTCTACCACAGGGCAGGGGTCTTCTGGCAGATAGGCCATGTCATCGTATGAACCGGAGTAGGCAGAGGCCAGCTTGAAACGACCCTGTTCTGGGAGTTCAGCGGGTACAGCAGCTTCCAAAACTGGAGCGCCATCGACAGTCACCGCAATGGTGGACTCTCCCATGACCATCACCACTTCATACCAACTCCCCAGTTGCATCGTGGCATCGGCGGCTTCGTCAATGCCGAAACCTACAAGGGAAATGCCGGGATTGTCAGTGCCCAATGGACGCAGGGTCAGTTTCAAAGAGGGGTCTCCCGCATTGTCTCCGCCCAGCACTTCAACGATGTTGTCACTGATAAAGCCATCGGCTCGGGCCATGACACGGTAGGTTCCCCTTCCCGCCATGATGTCCTCAGGGTAGAAGTTGTGGGCAGGATCGCCTGCAGCGTGGAGCATGCTCAAGGCGCAGGTTCCATCAAAGGCGTCATTGGAAATGGAAATGGAGCCGCCTTCGGCAACGAACCCATCGAGGCTGCAAGATTCAAATCCAGTAGACACAGGT
Source organism: Flavobacteriales bacterium UBA1995 (assembly GCA_002336475.1). Taxonomy (GTDB): domain Bacteria; phylum Bacteroidota; class Bacteroidia; order Flavobacteriales_D; family Sanyastnellaceae; genus UBA8752. The sequence continues at coordinate 8,396 of DDCX01000056.1, forward strand.
TGTCCAAAAGTGATGTCGAGGGTGTCCACTGTGACCCACGTGCTGTCTACTCCAGAGCAATTGTCAGTGGCCGTAAAGGCAAGCTCCGGTAGGGGCGCACCGCAGGCAATGACACTGTCTTCGGGAACCACATTTACCACGGGGCCGATGGTGTCTACGCGGATGATGGTTTGTGTCTGAACCGTTGTGTTTTCACAGTCGTCAACAGCAGTGAAGACACGGAACAGGGTGTCTGTGCCCAAGCAAGCACCGGAAGAAATTGAATCCTCCCAGGTGACCTCAAACGGGCAGAAATTGTCTTCAACGGTAGCCGTCCATACAGGGGCGTCATTGGGCTGTGGCCATGCTTCATCACAGGCCAGAACCGTATCCGGTGGGAAATAGGGGAAGGTCGGCGGAATGGTGTCGACTGCTTCAATCACCTGCACATATGTGATGGTGTTGCCACTCATGTCGGTGAATTCAAAGGTCAATTCCACTAAGAATTCACCAAAACACTCGCCCTCTGTGATGGTGGTGTCTGTGGCTCCTTCACCGTCTGGTCCCACAGGGTTGGGATCGCAGTTGTCCTCGACAGTGGGCTGGATGATGGTGTAGTCCTCCCACTCGTCGCACAAAATGGTGGTGTCTGGGGGCAAGAAGGTCCAAGTGGGTGCGACCGTATCGATGACCGAGATGGTCATGGTGTCCGATGTAGAGTTGCCACAAAGGTCTGTGGCCGTGTATACCCTGTCCAGTGTGAAATAGAACGGATAAAAACCAGAGGTCACCGTATCCGCAAAGAGCCAAGTAATGCTGTCTGCGGGAGAGCAGTCGTCTTGAAAGTTGGGTATGAAAGTTTCGTAATTGTCCCAAGCATCGCACACTATTGTCGTGTCCTCTACTTCGAACATGGGGCCTGTCTCGTCCACAAGCGCCACGGTCTGTAGCGTGTCGGTGCTGTTGCCGCATGCATCCGTGAGCGTCCAAGTCCTATAGGCCATTTGGGCGCAAGGCTCACCCGCCACTGAATCGACATTGGACAATGTGAGCTCAGAACCGCAAGCGTCAAATACTTCGAATGCAGCAATACCTAGCGTATCGGGAAGGCTCGTGCAGTTGGTCGATTCCAATGCAGGCAAGGTGACGAACATGGGAGCCTCCTCATCCAACCGTTCGACCTTGTATTCGATCAAATCGTGGCCGCACTCGCTCCAAGCCATGGCTATGCGTCGAGATTCTTCGACCATAGGGCAATCAGGCCCGTCGGTGACTGTGTTCTCCAGATCGGCATTCACGTCTCCCGTTCCCACGACATCCTGCCCACCAATGATGCCTCGGTACCAGAACCAACCACTCACTCCGAAGTTGGCATTGCGGTTGTTGGCGCCAAGGTCTCCGACCTGGTATCCAAACAAGCGACTCGTGGGCATGTGATCGAGGTAGAGCATGTCTCCTTCGAAATCCCCGCGGCCAATCAGGTGGCTCAGGGTGTCTACCATTTCGTAATACGTCCAGTCCTCATAGGCCTCCAGTCCCATATCGTCTTTGGGCAGGTGGCCTTGGGCCGTCCAGCCTTCGTAATCCATTCCAAACTGAAGGAAAACGTTCAACTCAAAACGCTGGTTGGGATCGGAGTCATTGACCATTTCACCCGTGAAACGGGCTGTCCCATTGGCATACTGTTCGAAAATGATGCCGTCTCCAAAAGGAACGAAATAGTCGCTGGCGCCATGCCCCATGGCCTCAAAGCCACCAAGCCACAGTGCCCAATCGGGTCCATCACCGGCAGCGATGGTCGCAGAATGACGCACGATGGATGTGGCATCCATGGTCAAAGAAGGTGTATTGACGATGGGGGTCTCAGCGCAAGTCGTCGCGCTGGGGATGACCAAGTCAGGAAAGACGTCGTCACAGTCTACTACGACGTCTTCGGGCGCTGAATCGAAAGCGGGAAGGCAGGTAGAGTCACAAGTGACGCGAAGGAACGACTGCCCAAAGAAGGGGGTCGTAGAAAGGAGGAATCCGATAAGGAGTAGGCGTGCAGGCATCACACGAGAAATTGGGGTACCAAAAGACCCGAAACCTTTGAGGCTTCGAGATTGAATGCGAACGTAGCGAAAGTGCGTCATATAACGTTTTCATTTTGATTTTGGCTCAATCAATGAAAAACGACGACCGGGTGAAGTAACAAATATACGAAAACAAATAAAAAACCGACAAAAAAAATTCAGTTCATCGAATTTTTATCGAATTTAACCGGATGTACTGCACCATTCGTGGGAAATACTTGCAATCCGAAGGGGACGGTTAACCGAGAAGGTGGTGCAGTGCGATGCCTGCAGCGACGCTCACGTTGAGTGAACCGGTACTCCCACTCATAGGGATGGTCGCGTGTACATCACAAAACGCCCACGAAGTGGTGGAAATCCCGAGCTCTTCATCACCCAAGACCAAACAAGCTGCATCTGAACGCTCGCAAGCGGTGATGTTCAAGTCGGCTTTTTCGCTGAGGCCGATGCGTTCAAGGCCGCATTTGCCCATGTATCGCAGGGCTTTAGTGACATCACTGACACGCGCGACGGGAAGCCTGAGCAGTGCCCCTGAGCTGGTTTTGACGGCGTCCTCATTGACTGGAGCGGCATGGTGGTCTTGTACCACGAGTCCAGTGGCCCCAAAACACTCTGCAGACCGCGCGATGGCTCCTAGGTTGCCCACATCGGTGACGCCATCAAGGACCACAATCATGACCCGCTTCCCCGACTCAAAGCCCTGTTGCACCAACTCTTCGAGCTCTACGAAAGAGATTGGAGATGCAAAAGCGACAATGCCCTGGTGGTTTTTCTTGGTGATTCGGTCCAGCCTTTCACGTGGCACCCGTTGGATGGGAATCCGGCGGTCACGAAGCGTCTTGACCAGCAATTTGGTCCGCTCGTCTTTCGCGTCTCGTTGAAGCAATACCCTCGCGAATTCTTTGCCAGCATCCAAAGCTTCTTGAACCGGGTGCCACCCAATGATGCGGTCGTCTACTTTTTGGGGTCTTCTGTTCATCTCCTTCTTATTTTACCTCTTCTCCAACTGGATACCATCGCTTCCCACGGGCTGCGAAACCCGGGATAGCGCTCGAGTTGATACACATTGAAGTCGTCGCCTGACGCTCTGTTCGAAAAGCGAAATATGAGCGCATTGACATCGCCTTCCTCCCCGAAGATCCAGGTTTCACCATAGCGGTCCCTGCGGGTGCGGTCGGGGTGTCCGAAAACCACATAGACCATTCCGCGGTCTGTGGACCACCCTTCTTTGAGTCCACTGAAAAACACATTGGCGTCGTGAATCCGCCCATAATAAGTCCTGATGAGCGCTCGGGCTTGTTCGGGATTGCCGGCGAATTGAAGCCAGAAGTTGTCGAGTGCAACTTTGGGGTTACGCGCCTCGCGCATGGTACGGTATTCGTCGCGTGTGGCGATGTACCGCGTTGCGCGTATCATTTCTGGGACATCGCGCATGGCCGGGAAGTGGCCACGCCTTGCAGGCAATGTGATGTGACGGAGGCTGCCTTGCACAGTCCATCGGTGCAGCCCCGGTGCAGCCTCCCAAATCAACACGCCCCAGCCCGTCCAATCGCCCGGGGGGAGTTCAGTCAAACCTGCTTCGACAGGCGAGGGGAAGCGCGAATCTGCCGGCTCTGGAAAAACAATGGGCCATGGTGACCGGTCTAAAAATGGTGCGCTGGGAAAGGAGTCAACCGGGGACAAGGTGCTGCGCATCCATTGGCCATCAGACAAGTCAGGTGGAATCAATATCCCTGCTGGTTGACCGGCTTTCAATTGGCCATTCCAGGCGGGCTGGCCTGAGGCAGGGTCAAAGGCCAGTGAGCGGGCTGGCGCATCGACGGAGCGGCCATCCAAGAGTGTAGCACTGCGCACCACGGATCCGCGGTGCAAATCTGACAACGATTGAGAGATCCTGTACCGTCCAGGTGCCAGAGGAAAGCTAAACCGGGCGGTGAGTTCGGATTGATCGGGGTCGGCCTTTCCTGTCCATTGATAGCTGTGCCGCAAGGACTGGGCATTCCACACAGAGTCCGCAGGTGCATCATCAAGGGGCTGAATGGCCAAATCTAGCTGAAGTGCAAAGCCAAAAGGTTGGTCTCGGTTTTCTCTGAGGTGCAGCGGCTCATGGGCTGGCAAACGGACAAAAACAGCTGCAGAGTCAGGGCTAAAACGGTGCCATACAAATGAAGGGTGATGGGTCAGGTTGTCCCATTGATAGGGTTGCTGTTGGTTGCTGCCCAAAGGCGAAACGGATTGGCACCCGGACAGCACAAGGACCAAGCCCCACAGCACAGGAATGCCACCCCAAAAAAGGCGCGGCCTCGTCCTGAATGCAGAGACAGGTCCGTTTGGACTTCTGAAAAAGCGGTTGGAACGATGGTGTAGCAATGCGACGGCAAGTTGGCACAGCAAAACGTAACCCTGTTGGATTTCCGTGCGTATGGTCAAATGTGTCCTTCACGAACCCACCCATCAACCCATCATGAAGAACTTCAAAATCTGGGCATTCGCCCTCCTTCTTAGCCTCGGACTGGGCAGCTGCTCAATGTCCTATCAGTACTGTGACGCCTACAATGGCGTGGAATTTGAGACGTCCGCAACGGGCGAAACAGAATGTCCAGACAGTCCTTGACCGCCCTTCACACGACACCCAGTCAGGTAAATGTGATGGTCACATCCTGATCGAGTTCCGGGTGCAGGGATAAAGCCACCGGGCAAGCGAGCGCCTCTTTGCGCAGCCACTCCCGGTCGTTTTCATCGCCTCCTAACAATTGAACAGTGAGCCCCACCGAGATGCGTCCAACGCGTCTGGGTTGTGGGCTCATTTGTTTTTCAACTTCGGCGCTCATGCCTTGGATTTCCAATGAACGCGAAGAAGCCCTCAGCCCCAGAATGGTCATGATGCAACTGGCCAAACCGACTGCTACGAGGTCCGTTGGGGAATAGGCTTCACCGAGTCCACCGTTGTCTGCTGGAGCATCTGTCAACAGAATTTGGCGGTTGCCTTGGTGAACCGCTTGCGTTCTGAGGGGTTCAGGATAGGAGAGGGCGTACTTCATCGTGCGCTAATTTCGTAAGTTCATGACGGTGTCACCCTGTTCCACATCTCCAAAACTCAACGCGGCGTTTGTGCGCCTTGCTGTGAGGTGTGTTGTGCTCATGGCCGCCGCCATGACGGTGGGCGATGCACGGTGCCAAAACACGGCAGGCACTGGAGAAGGAGAAGACGCACCCAAAACGGTATTTACCCACCGATATGAGGCCGGCATTTCCTTGCACACCAGGGGAATGGGAGGGCTTCTTGAACGTGGCACATACCGAGGGGTAGGGAAATTGAGTACCTGGTCCGTTGGGTTCACCAGTATGAAGCACGCCAAGGAAGTCAGGAGCTTCAATCCGGCATATGACCAGGCCAGAAGCTACGTGTTTGGGAAAGTCAATGCGCTGTACATACTCCGCCTCGGGTGGGGCAAGAGGACTGTAGCTTCACCCAAGTTGCGCAACGGTGGCGTGTCGGTGGGTTGGCATTACTCTTTTGGAGCCGCCTTGGGGTTGACCAAACCCATCTACCTCGAGATTGGCTACCCTCAAATTCCCTACACCTATTTGCTGACGCAGCGATACGACCCTTCGGAACACGGCACGGACGACATTTATGGTCGGGCGGGAGCCATGAACGGCATCCTTGAACTGACGCCACACCCCGGAGGATACTTCCGGGCAGCTGCGGACTTCGAGTATGGCAGGGAACGAGAGACATTGCGGACATTGTCTGTGGGCATTCAAGTGGATGCCTTCCTCAACCGAGTTGTGATCATGGCCGAAGAATTCGGCCAAAATGATCGGTTCTATTTGACCTTGTTCGCCCATTGGACACTCGGTCGACAGAAATTCAAAACATGACCCAGGCTACGCCACCTCCTGCTGGTTCCGACCAGCCCAAGCGACGGACCAAGCCACCTTGGCTCAAGGTGAAACTTCCAACTGGCGAAGCGTACCGCAGAGTGCGCGGTTTGGTCAGTGAGCACAAGCTCCACACCATTTGCGAGAGTGGCAATTGTCCCAATATGGGGGAGTGCTGGGGCGAGGGCACAGCCACTTTCATGATTCTTGGAAATGTCTGCACCCGGTCGTGTGGTTTTTGCAATGTGTCGACAGGGCGTCCGGAAGAAGCTGACCCTTTCGAGCCCGGCCGCGTAGCCAACAGTGTAAAGCTGATGGAGGTCAAACACGCCGTGATCACCTCGGTGGACCGCGATGACCTGGCAGATGGAGGGGCGGAAATTTGGGCCCAAACGGTGCGGGCCATCAGACAGCAGAGTCCGGGAACGACCATGGAAACGTTGATTCCAGATTTCGCAGGGAAATGGGAAAACCTGCAGAAGATCATCAATGTCGCTCCCGAAGTGGTGTCTCACAACCTTGAGACTGTGCGCCGTTTGACCAAGCAAGTGCGGATACAGGCCAAGTACGACCGCAGTCTGGAGGTGCTCATGCGGTTGCGCAAAGCGGGCATTCGGACCAAAAGCGGGGTGATGCTCGGTTTGGGTGAAACCGTCCAAGAAGTCCGAGAAACCATGGAGGACCTGCGCTCAGTAGATTGCCAGGTGCTCACTTTGGGTCAATACCTGCAGCCTACGCCCAAGCACTTGCCGGTGGCCGAATTCGTTCACCCGGATGTTTTCGCCAGTTTGAGAGAAGAAGGACTCGCCATGGGCTTCATGTTTGTGGAAAGTGGGCCGCTGGTGCGGTCGAGCTACCACGCCGAGAAGCACGTCGTCTGAGCGCTGAAAGGGCTGATTCATGCCCTTTTCGGTGCCGCATGTGCACACTTGTCGAACCCATTCGGCTTAGGTGGTGTTCATGCATTAAATTCCGCCCTCTTACGAAGGGAACCGATCCACAATGAAGAATACTGTCTTCCTGTCCGCCATCGCCTTTAGCCTCTGCGCATTGGCCGTCCTCCAAAGCACTTCTGAAGAACGTGCTGACTTCACGCCGCGCTCCACCGAGACGGCCGAGCCTGTAGCCAATGCTACCGGCATGGAGCAATTGATGTTGGCCCTGCGCGCTGATATCGAAACAGGCGAAATGAACCACGAAGGCCTCCGTCAACTCGGAGAACGGACACGTCAAATCTCAGCCGCGCAATCGGCGAACCGCGGAGCCTCTGCGCATTATTGGAATGCCATGGGGCCAGACAACGTAGGTGGACGAACCCGCTGCATTTTGGCCGTCAATGAGCTTCAGCTCCTTACGGGTGGGGTCAGTGGTGGCCTTTGGCGCTCCTGGAACAAGGGCGACAACTGGGAGCGCGTTTCAAGCTTCCCTGCAGCCATGGTGGGATCGATTGCCATGGCCGGCAACGGCGACTTGTATGTAGGTACAGGAACCCTCTTCGATGGGGTGAGTGGAGTTGGAGGATCAGGATTCCGCGGCGACGGCATTTACCGCTCCACGGACATGGGCGAAAGTTGGAACCGGGTAGAAGGAACGGACCCAGGGTTGTTCAACGGTGGAAATTGGAGCGCAACTGACGCGCTTGTAGCTGACCCCAATAACCCCAACCGCGTCTGGTATGGTGGTGTTCAGGGAATGGGCTACATCGAGAATGGCGATATCCTGGAAGACGCAATTTCTGGCATCGCGGGTTCGACCTCTGTCCAAGACATCGAAATCGCCAACGACGGCAGTTACATGTTGATCTCAACTTCCAATGGAAGGGTTTACCGCAGCACAGACTTTGAGACCTCTGAAACGGTCTCTGGCAGCCCCAACGACCCGGTTATTACCCAAGGCTTCGGACGCTGTCGTGTGGCGATCAGTCCAGACGATTCTCAAAGCGCCTTTGCCTTGCTGGCCACTACAGGGTCTCAGTTTGGAGGGGTCTTCCACAGTGCTGATGGCGGCATCACATGGGACGAGATTTGGCCATCAGGAGTGGACGGATATGACATCTGCCCCACCAACAACCAAGCGCGTTACGATCTGGCCTTGGGCGTCCAAAAAGGAAATCCGGAATTGGCATTCGTAGGCGGTCAAGCCCTGTGGAAGTGCGGTCCATCGTACCAAGCTGAGCAAGCCGCTTCTATGGGTGGAGGTCCATCTAACCCCTTTTATGTCCACGCCGACGTCCACGAGATCATTTTCACTCCAGCAGGGACGATGTACATCGCAGGCGATGGCGGCATCTTCCGCAGCGAAAACGGTGGTGTGACTTACACCGCGTGTAACCGCGGCCTGCAGTTGACCCAGTTCTACGGCATCGCTTACGGTCCAACGAGCGAGGTCATGGGAGGCTCCCAAGACAATGGCACCTCATTGATTCCTGGCAATGGCGCCTTCTTCAATGACATGGATGCTGCTGACGTTTTTGGAGGTGATGGATTCGATTGTGCCATGTCTCAAGCGACAGGCCTTCAGGAAGGGGTGCCCTTCTTTGCTACGTCGCAAAACGGAGTGCTCGGCCGCGGATTTTACCAGCAAGGGTCTGCCTTCACAGATGCAGGGTCCTTCTGGGACGAGTGCATCGTTGATTTGATCGCAGACGAGGTGCAAACCTCATTCTACACTTGCATGAACCTCTATGAGGACTTCAATGACGAAAACAGCGGCATGACGGTGTCCTTGGTCAATCCATACGACGAGACCATCGAAGACAGCACGTTTACGATGGAGACTGCAAACCTGAATCGTCCTTTCGAATACGCACTGGAAGCGCCATTGCGCTACTGGGATGTTTTGGTTCGTCCGGAAATCATCTCTGAGACAGGGCCTGTCGAAAACACCGAATATCCTTGGCTCGAATCCCAAGATTTGACGGTGATTTTCGATTGCGATGACGTTGAGATCGTAGAAGAGGGGGACACCTCCATTGTGACCATTTGCGACACCACTTGGAATTACGCCGCAGACACGCTGTACGACGTACATGAGGTCATAGAGGTCACCGACCCCTACACGACCATGACCGTCATGAGCTTCTCTGGCACCGGCGGACTGTGGATGACGCGCAACGGTTTGAACTTTAACGCCCAGCCGCGCTGGTTCCGTTTGGGTGACGCACCCGCTGGAGGAGGTGCAAAAGGCATCGAGTTTGCGGCAGGAGAGCACCCTGAGGCGGGCAACCACATCTTCGTAGCCGGTTGGGACTCCAAGCTTTACCGTTTCAGCGGTCTGAACAACTTGTGGCAGCACGACGGTTCATGTGAAACCGCAGAGGAAGTAACCCGCACTCAAATCATGGCCACCGGAACGGTGGTAACGGGTGTGGCTGTGGATGTCAATGATCCCAACCACGTCGTGGCTACGGTCGGAGGCTACGGCTCAGTGAGCGGAGGTAAGGTCCAAGAGACGTTCAACGCATTGGATGACAACCCCGATTGGGACAACATCTGGTTCTCCGGAAGCAATGACTTTGTGAAGATGCCCGTCTACGACGTGGTGATTGATCAAGGTGACCCTTCTGGCAATACCATCTTGGTGGGAACAGAGCACGGCGTTTGGCAAACCCTCGATGGCGGTGAAAACTGGACAGTAGAGAATTTGGGAATGGTGACCACCGCTGGTGGTGTTGCAAGCCCAGTATTCTCTATGGAACAGCAGTGGCACATGCCAACAGAGTGGTCCAATGTGACCAACAATGGCGCCATCTATGCCGGTACCCACGGCCGCGGTATTTTCCGCAGCGACACTTATCTCGGGACAGAAGAGGTGCCGTTTGCTGAAGCGGTTGACCAGCGCAACCTGCTGGTGTATCCGAACCCTGCGACCGGAGAGGACATCACCGTTAAGTTGGGTGCAGGCTGGTTCCAGCCAACCTTGCGCATCTACGATATGAATGGTCGACCAGTTCGCGCGGTTTCACCTCAGGCGACAACGGGCGGTCAAGTGCGGATCTCTGTCGGAGATTTGGCGCCAGGCCTCTACATCGTAACCGCTCAGGAAGGAGCGCAGATGGAGAGCACCCAAGTGATCGTCCACTGATCGCTTTGCGACACATTTGAAGCGCCGCCGCGTCCCCAGGGATTGCGGCGGTGTTTTTTTTAGGGGTGTTGCGTCACGGTTTCCAATAGCGCAAGTGGGCGCCATTATCGTCCACGGTGACATAACTGCGGTGCGAGATCCAGTCGCCGCAGTTGAGGTAGCGGGAGGTCTTGGAGCCGTCGGCTGTGACCACCTCGAGATCGAGGGGGAGGTGACGGTGTCCGAAGATGAAGCCGTCGTAGTGTTCTTGCTCCAGGATCGACCTGCAATGGTGCAGCAGCCATTCCCCTTCGGGGCCATCGAAACGCGCCTCGACTTCTGCGCCTGCAGCACGACTGTCGCGGCTCATGCGCGCGCCGATACCAAAGGCCGTGTCGGGATGAAGACGGGCAAAAGCCCAGCGTGCAGCAGGGTGTCGAAACAGCCTTTTGAGCGCCTTGTATTTGCGGTCTCCGGGCCCCAGGCCATCGCCATGTCCAACCAAGTAACGTTGACCGGCATGCATCACCTCGATGGGATCGGCATGCACTTGCACGCCCAGCTCATCGGAGAGGTAGCCCCGGGTCCACATGTCGTGGTTTCCCAAGTGCCAATGGACGTCGAGTCCGCCGTCGACCAGCTCTGCCAATTTGCCCAGAAGACGCACAGAGCCTTTCGGGACGACATGACGCCACTCAAACCAAAAGTCGATGAGGTCACCTACCAAATGAAGGGCATCGCCCTTACGGCCCACTTCTTCGAGCCATGCCAAGAACATCCTTTCGCGCTCCCTTGAGGAAGCGGCGTCAGGAGCACCCAAATGCAGGTCAGAAGCGAAATGAAGGGCCACAGAAAAGGGGGCTCAGAGCAACCGCTGAAGTTCGGTTTCCAATTGCGCACCGCGCAGGTGGGTGGCGACAACGGTGCCGTCTTTATCGATCAGAATGGCGTGGGGGATGCTGCTGATGCCGTAGCGTTGGGTGGCAACACTGCTCCATCCGCGCAAATCGCTGATGTGATTCGGCCAAATCAGGCCGTCTTGGTCAATGGCCCGCTGCCACTTCTTGACGTCTTTGTCGAGCGATACAGAGAAGACTTCGAATCCTTGGTCTTTGTATTCCTGCCAAGCGCGCACCACGTTGGGATTTTCTCGGCGACAAGGCCCGCACCAACTTGCCCAGAAGTCGACCAATACGACTTTGCCCTTCAAGTCTGAAAGGGCGCGGGTTTTGCCGCTGGGGTCTTCGAGTTCAATATCGGGCATGGCCATGCCTGGCTTGATCAGGTCGTTCCTGCGGGCGGACTGCTGTGGCTTCCGCTGCTTGGCCACACGCTGAGACAAATTGCGGTGTGCCATGCTGTGGCCCATCAAAGTGCGCGTGCTGTCGATTACTTGTTGGGCGAGGGGGCGGTCCGTTGTCAAGTTCAGATGTTCCAATGCCATCAGTCCAATCGGGTCGGTTTTGTGGCCCCGCACGGTGTTGCGGATATAGTTGTTTTGACGCTCCTGCAAAGCGTCGTAGAGCTGCTTGCCTTCGATTTGCTCTTGGGGTGTTTTGCCTTGGCTGGATGCGAGCTTCGCGCTCATCAGGGAGTCCTGCCGGAGCACGACCTGGGCAATAAACTCAGTAAACCCCGAGGTCCACACGTCGCCTTGTACATCCAAGTCCGTGATCAGGCCTTTCTTCTCGGGGAGTTGACCCTCTACTTGCAATGAGGACAGCGAGTCGCCAATCATAAAGAAGTGTCCTTCGCCCACGTTCACCTTGTAGACATCCAAGGCCAAACCACTCAGCGCGTTGGCAGGAATGACAAAGTGCCCGGTGCCATCGGCTTGCACGGTATCGATGGTCTTGAAACCATTGTTGCCGAAACTGGAGATGCTCACCGTTGCGTTTTCGCCGCCGAGAAGGTGGCCAGAAATGCCTCCTGAGGGGCCAGAACATCCTGCTGCAAGCAAGCATGCAATGAGCATGAGGGGAAATACAGCCGCAAGGCTGTCCGTGCGGAATGGAAATGGGACCATGGTTCAAATATCAGAGACAGGTGCCGAAGCATCAACTTGCTTGTCGATGGAAGTCAACAGTGCATGCAGGGCATCCTCATCCCACCACTTGACTTGCATGCCCATGACGAGGATTTTGAGGTCTTCTGGCAACGACATGCTGCGCAGCCGTGCGGCGTCTTTTTCGGTGGTAATGACTGCCTCCACTGCCATGTCAGCAGCGATGGCACTGTGCCATTCTTGGACCTCTTCCGGTGTAAAAGAGTGGTGGTCAGGATAAGAAAAATGCTGAGTGACCTTGCAGTTTCTGGCGAGGCTGCTTTCAAACTGGGTGGGATGGGCAATGCCCGATACAGCAACGCACTTGCGTGGCCAGCCCGCATACCGCTTGGTGCGCAGGTCCCGCAGTCCCTCTACCATGGTGCCTGAGTGCAACAGCAGTTGGTCCGGCTTCAATTGAAGCCGGTGCCGCCACAAACGCAAGTCGCCCTTGGTGAGGGCGTCAGGACATCGCGTGATGACCACAGCCTGGGCGGCTTGAAGGCGAGATTTTAAATCCCTCAACCTTCCACGTGGCAAAAAGTAATCCCGGTCTACAGGCTGCGTAGCATCGACAAGAACAATGCTGTACGTTGGAGCGAGCCGGCGGTGTTGAAATCCATCATCGAGAATCACAGCATCAGCAAGGCCTTGGTCCTTAAGGGATTGAATGCCAGCGAGCCTGTCTTCAGAAACCGCCACATTGACCTTGGGGAATTTCCTGGCCAATTCTAGGGGTTCATCCCCAAATTCTTCAGGACTCCCATCTTTATCTACCTGAAGGTATCCATTGGATTTTCGCCCATAACCGCGGGACAAAATGGCCCACCGGCGATGAGGGTTGGCCTCCGATAACGCCTGGAGCAACGCCATGACGTGCGGGGTTTTTCCAGTTCCGCCAACGGTAATGTTGCCCAAAACGATGGCCGGAAGTGCGCCGGCTTTGGAACGTTTAAGTCCTACATCGTATGCCCAATGCCTCAGTCTGACGACACTTTTGAAAACCACAGCCAAGGGCCCCCACCACCAACGGTCGCGCAACGACACGGGAATGGTGCCAGCGGAACCTAGAATGGACTTGGATGCAGGTGAAATGGCCATCGTTGGCGAAATTGCCACATTGCAGCCGATTGCCCTTCATCAGGCATCAGAAAAACATACCATGCCACAGATTCAACACATCATTGACGTTTTGGAGCGCATTGCCCCTCCGGCGTTGCAAGAGGATTACGACAACAGCGGGCTGCTCGTAGGGGAGCCCCATGCGGAAATTCAAAAGGTGCTGGTGTCTTTGGATGTGACCGAAGAGGTTGTCGAAGAGGCCCGGGCTTCTGGGGCGGGCTTGATTGTTTCCCACCACCCGATTGTCTTTAAGCCCCTTCGAAGTTTGACCGGAAAGGACCAAGTGGAACGCACGGTGATGGCGGCCCTGCGGGCGGGAATTGGACTGTATGCCATTCACACCAACCTGGACAATGTGGCCCACGGTGTCAATGCCATGATGTGCCGCAAACTGGGTTTGGAAGGCATGCAGGTGCTCCGCCCGGTATCGGGGACCTTGGCCAAGGTCGCCACCTTCGTGCCCCACGCGCACGCAGAAGCGGTCAGAGAAGCCATGTTCCTGGCTGGTGGAGGTCGAATCGGACATTACGACGAGTGCAGCTTCAATCAGATGGGGGAGGGGACTTTTAGGGCCGGCAACGGCGCCCAGCCCTTTGTGGGGCAGCTTGGCGAACGCCATCACGAGGATGAAACCCGGGTAGAAATGGTGGTAGAGCGATGGAACGTGCGCAAGGTCGCCGCCGCGATGAAGTCGGCGCATCCCTATGAAGAGGTGGCCCACGATGTGGTCATGCTCGACAACGCTCACCCCACGGCAGGCAGCGGAGGAATAGGAACCTTTCCTGAGCCGGTAGAGTGGTCGGATTTCGTGGGGCGCGTAAAATCGGCTTTCAACGCGCCCATCGTAAGGCACACAAATCCGCCGAAAAAGGCCATTCGGAGGGTGGCATTGTGCGGTGGAACAGGCAGTTTTTTGCTTTCAGATGCCATGCGCGCAGGAGCAGATGTGTTTCTTTCTTCAGACTTCAAATACCACGAGTTCTTTGGTACTGAAGGGCGGATCACCATTGCAGACATAGGTCACGCTGAGGCCGAAAGTGGAATATCGCAATGGCTTGTGGATCAATTGGCTGACTTCAAGCTTGGATTCCCTAATTTCGCAGTCCTTTTGTCGGAAGTCCGAACCAACCCCATTTACGTATCCTGATGGCCAAGAAGACCAAAGCCACGAGCGCAGAGGAAAAGCTCAGGGCGCTCTATGACCTCCAACTGATCGACAGCCGCATTGACCGGTTGCGCGTCGTTCGCGGTGAGTTGCCCCTCGAAGTCGAAGATCTCGAAGATGAATTGGCTGGACTTGAGTCCCGCTTGGAGCGGCTGAAAGCCGAATCCGACGGCACCAAGTCTAAAATTCACGAGCGCAAAGAATCCATCATCGATTCTGGTGCCGCGATCAAGCGTTTTGAAGAGCAGCAGAACAGCGTCCGGAACAACCGGGAGTTCGAGTCGCTCAACAAAGAGATCGAGTACCAGAGTCTCGAAATTCAACTTTCTGAGAAGCGCATTCGCGAAGCGGAGGCCCAGCTCGAGCAGAAAGGAGAAATCATCGAGGAGGTACAAACCAAGTTTGACAGCCGTTCAGCCGATTTGGAGACCAAGCGCGCTGAGCTCGACGAGATCATCGCTGAGACCCGTGCCGAAGAGGAAATCCTCAACAGCATGAGTGGCGACATGGCCGAAAGCATCGACGATCGCTTGCTCAAGGCCTACTTGCGCATTCGCGGTGGCGCTAAAAACGGCATGGCCGTTGTGCCCATCGAGCGTGAGGCCAGTGCCGGCAGCTTCATCAAGATTCCACCACAACGCATTCTCGATGTCAGCGCCCGCAAGCGCATCATCGTCGACGAGCACAGTGGCCGCATCCTCGTAGACGAGGAGCTCGCTGTAGAAGAGGCGGAGAAGATGGAGAAGGCCGTTCAGAAGAAGCTCAAGAAGGCCAAGGCCTGATCGAGCCCTACCGGCTGCCTCAAGGCGGACCTCTTTATTGAAGCAAGTGATGCGCGGTCAATACCGCGCCCCAATGGTCAGCATGAGCAGGCCCAATCCTGTGCGTCCTGTCGCGACCTCTGGTCCGAGACCGTACAGCTTGCGACCGTCGGCCGTGGAGCTGTGGCGGTAAGTGGCCCCTGTATACCACGTTTCGGTGCGGTATTCAGCCCCAAGTGCGGCGTGAACCATGCTGGCGCTGCCTTCGATGATGGCGCCATTGTTGTCTCCAAATCCGTTGGTAATGGGTGCAGCAGCCATGGAGCGCCATCCGCCACCGAGGCGGATGCGCCACTCTTCCTCAGCCCTGACCTCCAGACCGAAACGGTACTGTTGCTCCAACTTGAAATCGTCTTCAATGTCGTTTTGGATCGCTTCTACATCTTCACCGTAGAAGTCATCGGAGGTGAAGCCAGCTTTGGCGAAGTCCGTTTGGGCATAGTCGAGACTCAAAACAGCCAACTTCCCAAACGTCCAGCTCAAGCCCAACTGGTGCCTACGGGGCGTTCGAATCTTGTACTCCACAAAACTGCTGGGGCTTTCTGCTGCGAACGTACCGCTGCCGGCGAACGTCGCTGAGGCGTCGACCTGGTAGAAGTCTTCTATGCTGAGTACCGTGCCACTCCGGTAGCTCCACCCCAGACGGAATGGCATTTGTTGGGGTTGGAGAATCAGGCCAAAAGCCCAGTAGGCACCTGATCCCGAGATTTCAAGCCGGTCGTTGAAGGTGAGCTCTTGCAGGGGTGAAGGCCCAGAAGTTTTGATTTCGCGGTACACGTCCACACGGTTCATCTCCGCAGACACAATTCCTGCAGAGCAACCAATGTGCAGTTGATCCCGGTAGCTTGTGCCAAAGGCAATGGTGGTTTCACCCATTCTGCCCGTTCGGTCTCTGCGCAATTCTTGGCGCACTTGATCAGATGAAAAGGCGGGGGAGTAGGAATCGGAAGAACCCGCTACAGTGTCGATCATGTAAGTGTACCAAGCCAGCTCAGCATCGAACGGATGGTAATACCACAAGCTGTCAAACGCCGTGCCGTTGGCCTGCTGGGCGAACTGTTGGGTGATGCTGTTGCCTTCGGTTTCACCGGTCCATTCCGCCCTTTGGTGGAAGTCATTCAATGGGGTGTAGCCAATGGCAAAAGTTCCCCGTTTGAAGTCGGCACTCAGCATGGGCATGGTGAGTGCTACACCGAGTTGTCCTACGATGAGGTGTGGCTCAGCGGTGACGCTTTTGTTGCCCAGATAACGGGTGCTGGCACCGCCAGCACCGGGTGCAACACTAAAAGAGAGGTCGCTCGATCTGTACATCCCCAGTCCGGCAGGGTTGGACCAGATGGCACCAAGGTCGGCACCAAGCGCGGTCATTGCGCCCCCCATCCCCATGGTCCGTGCGGATCCAAGGGGATCTTGCCTGCTGTATTGCATGACGTCTGCCAAGCCTTGGGCAGCTCCCCATTGGGCACAAAACACCAGGAGAACGGCCAGTCCTCTTTTACAATTGATCATCATGATGTTACCGCTGGTGAATCAGCCTCCCCGGCCACCACGGCTCGAGCCTGAACGGCTGCTTGAGGGGCGCGGGGCATTGGGCCTGCTGTTGTTTTGTTGCGCCGGACTGGTGGACCCGCGGCTGGGACTCGGAGCGCTGGTGTTGTTCTCCTTGGCGGGAGAATTCCACTGTTGGCGTGGGGAAGATGAT